>DASSZN010000037.1:0-17513 GCA_035702805.1 Thermomicrobiaceae bacterium
CGGAAGGAGGGGACGAGCCGCGCATACGTCGCGCCCACGGCGCCGGGTGACGGCGGTGGGGTGACTTTTGGGTAGTGTGCTGGCCTGAGTGGGAAGAATTATAGTTGGATAGGCATCTGGGTAGTCTGGGGTAGGCTGCCCGAGATGATCCGAATCAGCCTGAGGAGGGCCTCCATGAACCTCCGCACGCTCGAGGCAGTGGTGCGTCGGATGTACGCGGACGCGGAGTTCCGCAAGGCAGTCGTGACGGACCCGGTCGGAGCGTTGAGCGAGTATCGTCTGGCCGAGGAGGAGCGCGTCGCGGTGTCGAAGCTCTCCCTGCAGCTGGCCGGCGGGACGCGTTTCAACGTGACGTCGATGGGGTACTGGTTCTAAGACGATCCGGCTCCGACCGGACGTCGAAGATCGCCTGGTGAACCAGCCCATACCCCCGACGCGCATCGCGGAGATCATCGAGGACGCGCTCGCGGGGTGTGGGTTTTCGTCTACCCTGCGAGAGTGGCTCGCGCTGCCGCTGCGCCAGCCCGGCAAGCTGCTCGCGGGCAGTTCGCGCTGGCCGCTGCTGGTGCTCGCGGCCGCCGAGTCCGCCGGAGGCGGCCGGTCAGCGGCCGAGCGGGTCGCAGCCGCGGTGGAGATCTTCATGGCCGGGGTCGACGTGCTGGATGAGATCGAGGACGCGGACCCCTCGCCCCTCGTCGCGGCGGCGGGTATGCCGCAGGCGCTGAATGCCGGGGCCGCTCTGCTGATGCTCGGCCAGCAGGTGCTGGCCGACGTCGTGAACGATGGCGTTCCGCCCGACCGGGCCTACCGGCTCCAGCGCGAGCTCCTTGACGCCGCGCTCAGGGCAGCCGGCGGCCAACACCTCGATCTCGCCGCCGAGGGAGCTTCCGTCACGTCCTCTGACGAGGCGTTTCAAGTCGTTCAGCTCAAAGCCGGGGCGCTGGTAGCCGGCGCCTGCTGTTTGGGCGCGCTGCTCGGGACGGACGATGTGACGGTGCTGGCGCTCTACGAGGAGTGGGGCCGACACTGGGGCGCCGCCGCCCAGCTGGAGAACGACTTGCGGGACGCGACCGAGGAGAGTGGCAAACGCGACCGCGAGCGTGAGAAGGGCACGCTGCCACTGGTGTACGCCCGCGAGGCGCCGGAGGCAAGCGGTGAGGACCTTCCTCCCGATGCGCTCGTAGGGTCCGACGCGCTAGGCTTTACCCAGTTGGTCATCGAGGTCGAGCGCCAGCGCGCCGCGATGGCACTCGACGCACTCACGGCCCGAGGACAGGACGTCGCGGCGCTGCGCGAGCTGATGGGCTAGCCGATGACGGCCAGAGCACACCCGATGGCAATGCCGACACGGAAGCGCGGGCCGAGCCTCGCGGCCGCGATTGCCGGCGTGGCCGCCGTCCTCTACGTGCTCGTTGCGGTCGCCGCAGTCCGACTCGGCGAGATGCCGCCGCCGGCAGGTCTGACTGGGCGATGGGAACACGGCGGCACGGAATGGGTCGTCGACTCGGTGTCCCCATTGAGCGCCGCCCAGGACGCTGGCGTCCACCCCGGCGACACGATTCTCACGGTCGACGGGCAGCCGCTGCCCAGCGACTCGGCTGCCGCGGCGGCCCGGCTCGCCAAGGCAACGCGCGTCGAGGTTTTTTCAGCGGCGTCTGATAACGTGATCACCGTGAATGCCGCCTCGGGCGCTCCGCCCTGGCAGGCCCTGCTCGTGATCAGCGCCGTCTTCTTCGTCGTCGGCTCAGTCGCGGTGCTGCGCGGCCAGGGCGAGGCGACGCGGGCGCTGACGCTCGCGTGCTACGCGGGGGCGGCAGAGCTCGCCATCGCACCGGCCGTCCTTTGGCAGGTAAACTGGGGAGTCGGCATCCACAGTATCGCGCTGCCGCTGCTGATCAGTAGCTTCCCCTACCTTTTTCTGGTCTTCCCGGTTCGGCGCACGCTGAATATCCGTGGTCTACGAATTAGTCCGATTTGGCTCCCCGTGTCCTCCCTGGCGTTTGCCGCGACCTGGGTGCTGGTGATTGTTACCGAGCCCAATAACTACCAACTCTTCCAGCGGATGGGATACCCGTACTTCCTTGCCTGCCTGGTGCTCGGCGTGGTGGCGGTGCTGCGCAGCTGGCGGCAGCTGCGGACCGGCCGCGAGGCGGCGCAGCTGAGGATCGCCCTGTTCGGCAGCCTGGCCGCCGTGGTGCCCTTCCTGCTGCTCAACCTGCTGCCGCTCATCGTGCTCGGTCGAGACCTGGTACCCAACGGCATCACGCTGCTGGCGCTGGTGCTGATGCCCGTCTCCTTCGCCTACGCCATCCTGCGCTACCAGCTGATGGACCTGCAGCTGTTCATCCGGCGGGGCCTGGTCTACTCGTCGCTCGTGTTGATCGTCTCCGGCCTCTACGGCCTGGTCCTCTTCCTGGCCACCCTCTTCCTGAGCGACCGCAGCGGGCTGCGCACGATCCTGCCGATCGCGCTGATGAGCGCCGTCGTCGCGCTCGCCGGTGGAAGGCTGCAGTCGCTGCTGCAGCAGCAGGTCGACCGGCTGTTCGACCGGCGCAGCTACGACTACCGCCGGCAGCTGCTCGAGTTCAGCCGCCGGATGAGCGGCATTCTCGACCCCGACGACCTGGCCCACTCCGCCGTCGAGCTGATCTCCCAGACGATGGCACCCTCCCACGTGCGCCTCTACGTCTTCGACCCGGCGACCCAGTCCTACCAGTGGTGGGCGGGCACCGGCGACGATGTCGAGACGGCCGAGCGCGAGCTGGGGCTGCACCACCCGACCGTCGAGGCCGTCACGCGCCCCGGCGAGCTGGTCCACCGGCTCGACGTGCCGCCGGCGGACGACGCGCTGATCATCCCGCTCACCAACAAGGGGCAGCCGGTCGCGGTGCTGACGATGGGGCCGAAGCGGGCAGACGTCCCCTACTCGAGCGAGGACCTGGCGCTGCTGCGGACCGTCGCCAACCAGCTGGCGATCGCCACCGACAACGCCCAGCTCTACGGCCGCATGCGCCAGCTCTACCTGTCCGGCATCCGGACGCTCGCGGCCACGGTCGACGCCAAGGACCCGTACACGCACGGCCACTCGGAGCGGGTGGCCGGCTACGCGCGGGCCATCGCCGAGCAGATGGGCCTGCCGCAGCTCGACATCGAGACGATCGAGTTGGCCGGCGTCCTCCACGATATCGGCAAGATCGGCGTGCCCGACACGGTCCTCCAGAAGCCGGGACGGCTCAACCCGGACGAGCGCGCCCTGATCATGGAGCACGCGGCGATGGGCGCGCGCATCCTGGCCGGCAACCCGGCGCTGACCTCGCTCGTCCCGCTGGTGCGCCACCACCACGAGTGGTTCAACGGCGGCGGCTACCCCGACGGCCTGGAAGGGACGGAGATCCCGCTCGGCGCCGCCATCATCTGCGTGGCCGACACCTACGACACGATGACCACCGACCGCCCCTACCGCAAGGCGCCGGGGCGCGAGCAGGCGCGAGACGAGATCGCGCGCTGCAGCGGCACGCAGTTCCACCCCGCGGTGGTGCAGGCCTTCTGCCGGGCCGTCGACTCCGGAAGCTGGCCGCAGCAGCCGGGCAGTGGCGGGGACGTCTCGCTCCCCTACGACCTGCTGGCCGGACGCATCACCCCGCTCGACGCGCGCGCCATGCACATCGTCTACAAGCTCGCGCAGATGATCGGCGAGGTAACCGAGCTCGACGTCTTCATGCAACGCGTCAGCGATCTCGTGCGCCGCGAGCTCGGCATCGGCCGCGTCGACATCTTCCTGCTCCGCGAGGAGACGCGCGACCTGGTCGGCCAGCTGCGCATGCCGGGCGCGGTGACCGGGGTTCGCATCCCGCTCGGCCTCGGCCTGGTCGGCTGGGTGGCCGAGCACCAGTCCCCCGCCCGCGTGGACGATGTGACGACCGATCCCCGGGCACTCACCTTCGACGGGCTCGAGCGGCGCTCCGAGCTGGCGGTCCCGCTGGCGACGGCCGGGCGGACGATCGGGGTGATCGACGTCGAGAGCCGCCGGGTGGGCGTGTTCACCGAGGACGACGAGGCGCTGCTCTGCCTGGTCGCCCAGCAGCTCGCCCAGGCGATCGAGGTCGCCCAACTCCACGACCGGATGAAGCGCAACGCCTCGCTCGACGGGCTGACCGGCGTCGCCAACCACCGCCGCTTCTACGAGCGGCTGGAGGAGGGGATGGCGTGGGCCGCCGAGCGCGACGCCCCGCTGTCGCTGATCCTGATCGACGTGGACGGGCTCAAGACGGTCAACGACACCTACGGGCACCTGGCCGGGGACGCCGCGCTGCGGCGGCTGGCCGACCTGCTCAGCCAGGACTGCCGCGCCGACGACACCGTGGCTCGCTGCGGGGGCGACGAGTTCGCGGTGATCCTCCCCGGGCTGGACGCGCGCGACGCGGCGAGCGTCGGGGACCGGCTGATCTCGCAGCTCCGGGCCTCGACCTTCGAGACCCGGGGGATGCAGGTTCCGCTTCCGTCGGTCTCCTGGGGCACCGCGACCTTCCCCATCGACGGCGACCGCCCGGTCACCATCGTGGCGGCGGCGGACGAGCGGATGTACCTGCGCAAGAAGGACGGGCGCGGCAGCACGCGCGGGCCGTTCCCGCTGATCGCGAGCTAGTCCCCCGCGGCGTGACCGCAACCGCTGGACGGACCACCGATCGGACACCTATACTCCCGGATCCCGGCGCCGCACGCCCGTCGTTATGGAGAGCTCCGAACGCGCACGCGCCGGGACTGGCCGGAACGGCGCGCGTGGGTAGTGGGCCGCCTGCCAGCGGAGCCGGTGGAGGAGGAACGAGATGCCAGGTCGCAACGCCTCGCGGCAGCGGCGAGGCCGCCGATGAGCCGGCAGCCGGGCGAGGAGGTCCTCAACGCCACGGGCATTGCCGCGCTGCTCGACGGGCTCACCCTCGCCGTCGCTGAGCGATTCGGCAACGACCCCGGCCTGTGCGTCATCGGCATCCGCCGACGCGGCGACGAACTGGCACGACGCCTCAACCGCATGCTCGGTGACCGGCTGGGCCGGACGCCGGACTGCGGCACGCTCGACATCACCCTCTACCGCGACGACTTCGACAGCCTCAGCGAGCAGCCGGTCGTCGGGGCCACCGACATCCCCTTCCCCCTCGACGGGCGAACGGTGGTGCTGGTGGACGACGTCCTCTTCACCGGCCGGACGATCCGCGCCGCGCTCGACGAGATCCTCGAGCTGGGGCGCCCGTCGCGCGTGGTGCTCGTGGTGCTGGTCGACCGCGGCTGGCGCGAACTGCCGATCGAGGCCGCGCTGGTCGGGCGCCGGCTCGAGACCGCCCGCGCGGACGACGTGCAGGTGCTGCTGGAGGGGTCTGACGGGGTCGACCGGGTCGTGCTGCGCCGGGGCGGCCATGGCTGATGCCGGGGTGACCGATCGGCTGGTGGTCGACCCCGGGCGCATCCGGGCCAACCTGCGCGCCTTCGCCCGGATCGGCTACAGCCCGGACGGTGGCATCAACCGGCTGGCGTTCTCCCGCGCCGACCTGCGGGCGCGCCAGACGCTGGTCCACCTGCTGGCCAGCCTGGGCCTGCGCACGACGATCGACGGCATCGGCAACGTCTTCGGGCGGCTGCCGGACGCGACGGACCCGGGCCTCCCTCCGGTGCTGGTCGGCTCGCACCTCGACACCGTCCCCGGCGGCGGCCGCTTCGACGGGTCACTCGGGGTCGTGGCCGCGATCGAGGTCGCGGCCGTGCTGCGGGAGCACGCGGTCACGACGCGGCGCCCGCTCGAGGTCGTCTCCTTCTCCTGCGAGGAGTCGAGCCGGTTTGGCCGGAGCACGCTCGGCAGCGGGATCGTGGCCGGGGTGTGGGAGGCCGAGGAGGTGTTGCGGCTGAGCGACGCGCGCGGGGCGCGGCTCGGCCAGGTGCTGGAGCGTCTGGGCCTGAGCCCGGACCGGGTAGCCTCCGCGCGACGGATGCCGGGCGACTTCGCGGCCTATGTCGAGCTGCACATCGAGCAGGGGCGAGTGCTCGAGGAGGCTCACGCGCCGCTCGGGATCGTCGAGGCGATCGCCGCGCCGACCCGCCTCCGGCTCGAGTTGACCGGCCGCGCCGACCACTCGGGCGCCACGCCGATGCCGCTGCGCCGCGACGCCCTGGCCGGCGCGGCCGAGGTCGTGCTGGCGGTGGAGCGAGTGGCCCGGTCGATCCCCGGCATCGTCGGCACGGTCGGCACGCTGGCCGTCGAGCCGGGGGCGATCAACGTCGTACCCGGCCGGACCGTGCTGGCGATCGACGTGCGCGGCACGGTGAGCGCCGACAAGCGACGCGCGGTGGACGAGATCCGGGGGGCAATTGCGGCAATCGCCGAGCAGCGTGGGCTGGCGGCCGACCTGGCGGTCATGAGCGACGAGGAGCCGGTGCGGCTCGACCCGTCGGTGGTGGACCTGCTCGAGCGGCGCGCCCACGAGCGCGGGGTGCCGGCGGAGCGGCTGGCGTCCGGCGCCGGGCACGACGCGATGCAGATGGCGCGGCTCTGCCCAACCGGCATGTTGATGGTGCCGAGCCGCGGCGGCATCAGCCACAACCGGGCCGAGTGGTCGGCGCTGGACGACATCATCACCGGGATCCAGGTGCTGCTCGACGCGGCGGTGGCGCTGGCGGAGCCGGTCGTAGCGACCTGAACGGGCTCGTCAGTCGAGGCGATCGTCGAGTTCCAGCAGCGTCTCGAGCAGGACGCGCGCCCCGTCGACGCACTGCTCCGGCGCGGTGTACTCGTCCGGCGCGTGGCTGATCCCACCGCGGCTGGGCACGAAGACCATCCCCTGGCGGGTGATCGCCGCCATGCACATGGCGTCGTGCCCGGCGCCGCTCGGCATGCGCCGGTAGGGCAGCCCGAGCCGCTCGCAGGCCGCGACCACCGCCTCCAGCACGACCGGATCGGACACCACCGGCGGCTTCGGCGCCGCCCGGGACGGCCGCTCGAGCCGGCCGCCGAGGCCCGCCGCGCGCTCGCCGAGCGTCGACTCGACGCGGTCGAGCGTGGCCGGCTCGAGCCCGCGGATCTCGACCGCGAGCTCCACGCGACCCGGGATGACGTTGGGCGCGCCCGGGCTGACCCGCACCGCTCCGACCGTCCCGACGATGCCGGCCGCCGTGGCGGAGTCGCGCACGGCATGGACGAACGGCGCGGCCATGACCAGCGCGTCGCGCCGCTCGGCCATGGGCGTGGTCCCGGCGTGGTTCGCCCGCCCGTCGAAGACCGCCGTGTAGCGGCGGATTCCGACGATCCCCTCGACCGCCCCGATGGACTCACCGCTCGCCGCGAGCACCCCACCCTGCTCGATGTGGAGCTCGACGTAGGCAGCCAGGCTGCCGGGCTCGCGGGCCACCGAGGCGAGCGCGTCCGGGTCGACGCCGGCCGCGCGCAGGTGCTCGTGGACGGGTCGCCCATCCCAGGCCGGCTGGTCCAGCAAGCCCGGCTCGAACAGCCCCGCCATCACCCAGCTACCGAGCGTCCCGCCGCCGACGGTCGCCTCCTCGGCCATGAAGTTGATCAGCTCGACGGGGTGGCGCAGCCGGACCTCCGCCGCCCGGAGCGCCCGGACGCAGGCGACGGCGGCGAGCACGCCGAGCGCCCCGTCGTAGCGCCCGCCGTTCGGGACGGTGTCGGTGTGGGAGCCGAGCGCGATCGGCGCCAGACCGGGCACGGTGCCGGGGTAGACGGCCGTGGTGTTGCGGGCCGCGTCGGTACGCACGGAGAGCCCGAGCTCCGCGAGCCGCGCGTCGACCCAGGCACGGCCGGTGAGGTCCTCCGGCGAGTAGGCGAGCCGGTTCACGCCGCCGTCCGGCGTGGCGCCGATGCGCGCCAGTTCCTCGAGGTCCCGCACGAGTCGCGCGCCGTCGATTGCCGGTCTCATCCCTGTCCGTCCATCCCGCGTGGCGGCGTGCCGGCCCTCGGCTCGCCCGCTCGCGCCCCCCATGCTAGGGGGGCGGCCGGGCGGCCGTCAAACCGGCCGCCGACGGCGTGCTGGCGGCGACCGCGGCGACGAAGGAGAAGCATCGTGGTACGATATCTGCGCCCCATACACCGGCATCAGGACGCCGCGCCGCTGCCACGGCAGGCCGGCACTGAGCCCGCGGAGCCCCTCCAGCCTACGTCCGCGGCTGCGGACCCCCCGGTCACCCCAGCGCCTCACGTGGCACCCCGGCGCCGGTCCTGAGTGAGGACGGATTGGACCGATTGGTCGCCCGGTGCACGGACCTCGCAGAGCGGCCATCGGTAAGCGGTTCGGGAGGAGCCAGACCATGGCACGTGAGATGAACGCTGGAGTCCCGGGCGGTGTCGAACCACGTGGGCGGACCTCGATGGAGGTCGCGGCCGGAGGGTCGATGCTGGAGGCCGTCGCCGGCGTGGCGGCCATCGTCCTCGGGGTCCTCGGGCTGGTGCACCTGGTGCCGGACGTCCTCGCGGCGGTGGCCGTGATCGTCGTCGGCGCGGCGTTGATGTCCCAGGGGACCTCGATGGCGTCCCGCTTCACGGCGCAGTACCAGCAGTCCGGGGAGACCCGCACGGTCTCGACCAACTTCAGCGGTGGGCTGATGCTCGAGTTTCTCGGCGGCCTGGCCGGGATCATCCTGGGCATCCTCGCCCTGATCACCGTCAAGCCCCCGACGCTGGAGTCGATCGCGGTCATCGCGTTCGGCGGCGTACTCCTGCTGAGCGCCGGCCTGGTGAGCCGGATCAACATGCTGCAGGCCGATGCCATGATGGACGAGCCGGCGCGCGTGCTGATGCGCGACTCGGCGGCGACCACGAGCCTGATCGTGGTCGGCACCGCGGTGGCGCTCATCGTGCTCGGCATCCTGGCCCTCATGGGCGTCCACACGCTCCCCTTCATCCTGATCAGCATGATCGTCATCGGGTCAGCCATCGTGATCACCGGGACGGCGGTGAGCGGCGCGATGCTGTCCATGATCCGCCGCTAGGCACACGGCACCCGTAGGTGCAGGGCCCGGCTGACGGCCGGGCCCTGCCCGTCGTGCCCGGACACGGGCGAGCCACCCCACGCTCCACCAGCCAGCGCGTTCGGCTATGATCAACCGGCGTCATCGGAAAGGGGTGCGGGATGACCGGAGCGGCCGGGAGCGACGGGCGCGAGCCCATGCGGGTGGGATTGATCGGGCTGGGCGCGATTGGGCAGGGGGTCGTCGGCCTGGCGTCCGAAATCAGTCAGCCCTCGCTGCGCCTGGTGGGCGCGATCGTGCGGGACCCGGCCCGCCCGCGTCCCGCGGGCAGCCCGGAGGTCGTGGAGACCGTGGACGCCCTGCTGGCGCGGAAGCCGGAGGTGGTGGTGGAGGTCGCCGGACACGACGGCCTGCGGCAGCACGGCCCGGCCGTGCTCCGGGCGGGGGTCGACCTGGTCGCGGTGAGCGTCGGGGCGCTGGCGCACCCGGAGGTCCACGACGACCTGCTCGCGGCCGCCGAGGAAGGCCACGCGCGGCTCACGGTCGCCTCCGGCGCCATCGGCGCGCTCGACGCGATCGGCGCGGCGGCCGTCGGCGGGCTGACGCGCGTCACCCACACGACCCGCAAGCCGCCGGTCACCCTGCTCGGCGAGGCGGGGGCGCGGCTGACCGAGCCGCGCGAGGTCTTCCGCGGCAGCGCCCGCGCCGCGGCCCTGGAGTTCCCGGAGAGCGTCAACGTAGCCGCCGCGGTGAGCCTGGCCGGCATCGGCCTGGACCGCACCGAGGTACGGGTCATCGCCGACCCCGCGCTCGCGCGCAACCGGCACGAGGTGGAGGTCGAGGGCGCCTTCGGCGTGCTGACCTTCACGATCGAGAACGTCCCGACGCGCAACAACGCGCGCACCGCGCGGCTGGTGGCCATGAGCATCATCCGCACGCTCCAGCGACGGCGCGCCCCGATCGTCATCGGCTGAGCGGCGGCAACGGAGGGGACACGAGCACCGTGGCGGACTGGCGACTGGCCTGCGAGGCGTGCGGCTGGACGGAGCCGCTGGAGACGACGGCGTGGCGCTGCCCCCGGTGCGGCGGCGCGTTCGGGATCGACGGGCCGGACCTGCTCGTGCCCGAGGCGATCGAGCGCGCGGACCCGACGCTCTGGCGCTACCGGGCGGTCCTGCCGGTAGGGCGCGAGCACGCCCGCTCGCTCGGCGAGGGGATGACCCCGCTGGTCCCGGGGACGTTGCTCGGCCGGCCGGTGCGCTTCAAGCTGGACGCGCTCCTCCCAACCGGGTCGTTCAAGGACCGAGGCGCCGCGGTCCTCGTCGCGCACCTGCGCCGCCTCGGGCTACGCCGGATCGTGGTCGACTCCTCCGGCAACGCGGCGGCGGCGATGGCCGGCTACGGCGCGGCGGGCGGGCTGGCGTGCACGGTGTACGCCCCGGCGAGCACCTCGCCCGGCAAGCTCGTGCAGTCCCGCGCCTTCGGTGCGACGGTGGTGCCGGTCGAGGGCACGCGCGAGGACGTCGCGGCCGCGGCGCAGGCCGCCGTCGCGGCAGACCCCGGCGCGTTCTACGCGAGCCACAACTGGCACCCGGTCTTCGTCGAGGGAGTCAAGACCTGGCTCCTGGAGGTCTGGGAGCAGCTCGGCGGCCGGCTCCCCGCGGCGTGCTTCATCCCGACCGGCGGCGGGAGTGCGCTCGTCGGGGCCTGGCGTGCCCTCCAGGACTTGCCCGGACCCGTTCCGGCCCTGGTGGCGGCACAGCCGGCTGCCTGTGCCCCGATCGTGGCGGCGGTCAGCGAGCGGCACGCCGTCGAACCGGTCACACCCGGCGCCACGATCGCCGAGGGGACACGCATCGGCGCCCCCGCCCGGCCGCACCAGATCCTCGCGGCGGTGCGCGGCTCGAGCGGCTGGGCCGAGGCGGTGACCGACGACGAGATCGTCGAGGCGTTGCGCGAGCTCTGGGGCCAGGGCCTCTACGTCGAGCCCACCGCCGCCGTCGGCGCGGCCGCCTTCCGGCGCGCGATGCGCTCCGGGCGGCCCCTGCCCGACGGGGAGGTCGTCGTGCTCCTGACCGGCTCGGGCCTGAAGGCGACCGACACCGTCGCGCGCCTGCTGGGCTGACGGCTCGGGCCGGCGGGCACGCGCGCACGCGGCTCAGTCGAACGTGATCACGCCGCGGGCGACCTCTCCCGCCTCCATGGCCGCGAAGGCCTCGTTGATCTCGTCGAGGGCGAAGCGGCGGCTGATCAACTCGTCCAGCTTGAGCCGCCGCTGCAGGTAGAGGTCGACGTACTTCGGGATGTCCTCGTACGGGTTGACCGAGCCGTAGAAGCAGCCGACCAGCGACTTGCCGGTCCGGACGATGCTGTCGGCCGGCATGCTGAACTCCTCGTCCTGGGACGCCAGACCAACGATGACGGCGCTCCCGCCCTTGCGGACCGACTCGTAGGCCTGGCGGATCGTGCCGGCGTTGCCGATCACCTCGAAGGCGTAGTCGGCGCCCATCCCGCCGGTCAGGCGGCGCACCGCGGCGACCGGGTCCTCGCGGGCGGCGTTGACGCCGTGGGTGGCGCCGAACTCGCGGGCCAGCTCGAGCTTGCCGTCCCGGAGGTCGACCGCGATGACGCGCGCGGCCCCGGCGAGCTGGGCACCCTGGATGACGTTCAGGCCGACCCCGCCGACGCCGATGACCACCACGTTCGCGCCCGGCTCGACCCGCGCCGTCTTGATGACCGCGCCGACGCCGGTCGTCACCCCGCAGGCGATCAGCGCCGCGCGGTCGATCGGCATCTCGTCCGGAATGCGGATCAGGTTCTTGGCGTCCACGTTGGCGTACTCGGCGAAGCCGCCCACGCCGATGAACGCGGTCAGGACGCGGTCGCCCTTGCGGATGCGCGGGTTGTCCGGGTAGGGCGCCGTGCAGAGGTGGTGCTGACCGCGCAGGCAGAAGTAGCACTCGCCGCAGCGGGCGCCGAAGACCACGATCACCCGGTCGCCAGGCTGGACCCGCGTCACGCCCGGCCCGACCTCCTCGACTACCCCCGCCGCCTCGTGGCCGAGCACGATCGGCGGCAGGAAGGCCGTCTCGCGCTTGATGTGGTGCAGGTCGGAGTGGCAGACGCCGCTCGCCAGGATCTTGACGCGCGCCTCACCCGGCGCCGGGTCGGCCAGCTCCACGTCCTCGACGACCAGCGGCGTGCGTCGCTCCCAGAGGACGGCGGCCTTCATGCGCATGGCGATCCCTCCTTGCCCATCGGCTCGCGCCGGCCATCCCGCCGGCGTCGCGACGTCGTTGCTGTCAACCCAGCGCGCCGGCCAGCAGCGTACCCAGCCCCGCCACGTCGGTGTTGCCGCCGCTGACGATGGCCACGACCGGCTCCCCCGGGCGGAACGTGGCCTTGCCCGTGAGGAGCGCGGCCAGCGCGGCGGCCCCGGCCGGCTCCGCCAGCACCTTGCAGCGCTCGAGGATGAGGGCCATCGCCCGGCGGATCTCGTCGTCGGTCACCAGGACCAGGTCGTCGACGTAGCGCTCGACCAGGCCGAACGGCAACTCCCCGGCAAAGGGGGCCGACAGGCCGTCGGCGATCGTGTCCACCAGGTCGAGGTGCACGGCGTGCCCCTCGCGGCGGCTGCGCCACATCTTGGGCGCGCCCTCGGGCTCGACCCCGACGACGCGCGCCCGCGGCCGACGGCTCTTGACCGCCGTGGCGATCCCGCCGATCAACCCGCCGCCGCCGATCGGCACGACCACGGTGCCGACCTCGGGCAGGTCGTCGAGGACCTCCAGGCCGACGGTGCCCTGGCCGGCGACGACCGCTGGATCGTCGAAGGGCGGGACGAGGGTGTAGCCGTGCTCGTCGGCAAGGGACTGCGCGTGGCTGAAGAGGGCCAGACGGTCCGGCTCGCGCACCACGGTCGCGCCGTAGCCCTCGGTGGCGGCGATCTTGGTCGCGGGCGCCGCCGACGGCATGACGACGGTGGCAGGCACGCCCTCGGCGGCCGCGGCCCAGGCGAGCGCCTGCGCGTGGTTGCCGGCCGAGAAGGTGACGAGCCCCCGCGCGCGCTCGGCCGGGCTGAGCGCCGCGATCTTGGTGAGGACCCCGCGCGGCTTGAAGGAGCCGGTCTTCTGCCAGCACTCCAGCTTCAGGTAGAGCGGCGCGCCGACCATGCGGCCGAGCGCGGCGCTGCCGACGAGCGGCGTCCGATGCACGCGCGAGGCAACGACCGCGCGCGCCGCGACGACATCCTGGAGTGTGACCACCGAGCGCTCCCCTCCCCGACATGCACGACCATGCCCGCGGCGGCGCGCCGCGGGGTTCGTCGGTCGTTTCACGAGATGCCTTGACACCCTCCCGGACCCGATGCTACTGTATTGGCGCAGCAAACGCGGCATAAGCCAGTGTACCCCAGAATTGACGCGCCAGCGTCTCGAGGTCGCGAGAGATACCCGCCGCCCACACCCACGGTCTCGGCGGGGTGGTCTGTCGTTATACGGGGGGATCGAGATGGGTCAGTACATCGCCCGTCGTCTGTTCTGGTTGATCCCGACGCTGCTGGCGATCTCGCTCGTGACGTTCATCGTCATGCACGCGACGCCAGGGAGCCCGCTCCAGCCGGAGGCAGCGAACGCCAACCCGCTGCCGCCGGGGGCGCAGATCAACCTGGCCCACAAATGGGGCCTCGATAAACCGCTCTGGCAGCAGTACGTCATCTTCGTCTGGAACGGCCTCCACTTCAACTTCGGCGAGTCCTTCATCTACCGCACCCGCACCGTCACCGAGATCCTGGGGCAGACCTTCCCGATCAGCCTGCAACTGGGGGCGATGGCACTGGCCATCGCGATCCTGATCGGCATCCCGCTCGGCGTGCTGGCCGCGGTCAACCAGAACGGGCCGATCGACTACCTGTGTAGCTTTCTGGCGACGCTCGGCGTCTCGATCCCCAACTTCGTGCTGGGGATCTTCTTCATCGTCGTCTTCGTGATCGGGCTGCACTGGCTACCCGACGCCGGCGGCTGGAAACGCCCGGCCGACTGGCCGCTACCGGCGCTGGCGCTCGGGCTGGGACCGCTCGGCATCCTGGCGCGCTACACGCGCTCGAGCATGGTCGAGGTGCTGCGCCAGGACTACATCCGGACCGCGAATGCCAAGGGACTGGCGTTCCGCAAGGTCGTCACCGGGCACGCCGTCAAGAACGGGCTGCTGGCGCCGCTGACGATCCTGGGGCCGATGTTCGCCGCGATCGGTACCGGGTCGTTCTTCGTCGAGACGATCTTCCAGGTGCCGGGGATGGGGCAGTTCTTCGTCACCAGCATGGTCGGGCGCGACTACCCGGTGATCATGGCGGTGATCCTCCTCTACGGGATCTTCCTGGCCGTCATGAACCTGATCGTCGACCTGTTCTACGGCGTGGTCGACCCGCGCATTCGGTTCGAGTGAGGAAGACCATGGCCACCGCACAGCCGCACGAGGCAGAGGATGGGACGATGTCGACGACCGAAGCGCAGGTCCAGCAGCAGGCCGCGGGATCAGCGCTGAGCGACATGGGGCGCGTGCACCGCACGCTCTGGCGCGACGCCATGCGTCGCCTGATCGCCAACAAGCTGGCCCTGGCCGGCGGCATCCTGGTCCTGCTGATCGCGCTGATCGCGATCCTTGCCCCGGTGATCGCGCCCCACGGCTACGCCACGCCGAACTACGCGGCCATCGGGCAGGCGCCGACCTGGGTCGGGGCGTACCCGCTCGGGACCGACCTGCTCGGGCGCGACGTCCTCTCCCGCATGATCTACGGCGCGCAGGTGTCGATGCTGGTCGGGCTGGGCGCGCAGGTCATCGTCTTCCTGATCGGCGTGCCGATCGGCGCGCTCTCGGGCTACGCGGCGGGCACCGTCGACACCGCGCTGATGCGTTTCGTCGACGTGATGTACGCCTTCCCCCAACTCCTGTTCGTGATCCTGCTCATGTCCGCCTTCGGCGGCGGGCTGACCAACATCTTCATCGCCATCGGCCTGACCGGATGGGTGACGATCGCCCGGCTGACCCGGGCGGAGTTCCTCTCGATGCGCGAGCGGGACTACATCCAGTCGGCGCGCGCCGCCGGGGCCGGGCCGTGGCGGCTGATCACCCGGCACATGCTCCCCAACGCCCTGACGCCGATCATCGTGACGCTGACGTTCGGCGTGCCGCAGGCGATCTTCACCGAGGCCAGCCTGAGCTTCATCGGCGTGGGCGTCAACCCGCCGCGGCCGTCCTGGGGCCAGATGGTCGGCCAGTACTTCACCAACATCCAGTCCTACTGGTACCTGGCGGTCTTCCCGGCCATCGCCATCGCGGTGGTGATGATGGCCTTCGTCTTCTTCGGCGACGGGCTGCGAGACGCCCTCGACCCGCGCATGCAGCGGGTGTAGCCGCCACTCGCCCGGCGCGGGCGCAGATTTCGGGCTTGATCGGCATTCGAGCCGCATGGTCCAGAGCCCCCTTATTGTGGGATGTGTCGCGGGAGTCGCGGCACGAGAGGAGGAGTCGGATGGACAGTCTCAAGTGGTGGGAGGACGCGGAGCAGATCAAGCTGCTCAAGGCGCGCCTCGACGCCATCAACGTCAGCCGGCGTGACTTCCTGCGCGTCGTGGGCGCTGCCGGCGGGACGGCCGCGGTGTCCCTGGCGATCGCGGCCTGCGGTGGCAGCAGCACGACGCCCACCACGTCGACGACGTCGACCACCGCGACGACCACCACCGGCGGGAGCACGGGCAGCACCGCCACCGCCGCCGCCAGCAGCGCATCCACGCCGACCGGCGGCGCAGCCGCGACGTCGACCACCACGACCGCGAACCTGGCCGCGAACCAGACGTTCACGGACGGAACGTTCACGACGGACCCGACGAGCTTCGACTTCAACAAGGATCTCTACTGCGGCGGGAACGCGGCCTGCTTCGCGCAGCTGACGCAGTTCGACCCCGACCTGAGCGTGATCCCCGACATCGCTTCCAAGTGGGAGCCGAACGCCGACGGCTCGGTGTGGACCTTCCACCTGCGCACGGACTCGAAGTGGAGCAACGGCCAGCCGGTCACCGCCAACGACTACGAGTACTCCTACAAGCGCCAGCTCGACCCGGCCACCGCCGCCTCCTACGCCGGCTTCCTCTACGACCTGAAGAACGCCCAGGCGTTCAACCTCAAGCAGGGCAACGTCACGGCCGCCGACGTTGGCGTCAAGGCCACCGACGCGCAGACGCTGGTCTGCACGCTGGAGGGGCCGCGGGCCTACTGGCCGGTGCTGGCCGCCTACACCGCGGCGGCGCCGTCCTACCAGCCGGCGGTCGAGAAGTACGGCGACAAGTGGACCGAGGCAGCCAACATCGTCTGCAACGGCCCCTACACCCTGACCGCCTGGGCCCATAACACGAGCTTCACGCTGACGCGGAACGAGGGTTACTGGAACGCCAAGAACCTCACGTTGAAGACGATCCAGTGCCCGATCATCGCCCAGTCGGCGTTCTTTACGTCGTACCAGAACAACCAGATCGACTGGGACTCGATCGGATCACTCGGTGACCTGAAGAAGGTCCAGTCCGACGCGACGCTGAGCAAGGAGTTCATCAAGTACAGCCAGACGGGCACCTGGTGGCTCCAGCCCAACGTCAAGATGGCGCCCTTCGACAACAAGAACGTGCGCCTGGCGATGGCGCACGCCATCGACCGCAAGACGATCGTGGACCAGGTGCTGCAGGGTCTGGGCACCGTGGCCTACAACATCATCCCGCCGGGCACGCCGGGCTTCGACCCGAACACCTGGGACACCTACACCTCCTACGACCCGCAGAAGGCCATGAGTCTGCTCGAGGGCACCCCCTACGCCGGCGGCAAGAACTGGCCCTCGATCACGATGACGCAGCGCAACAACGAGGGCGACGCGCCGCAGATCGCCGGCGACGCCATCGTGGCCATGCTCAAGCAGAACCTCGGGATGGACATCAAGCACGTGCTGGGCGACCCGAAGACGGTCTATAACGAGGCCTACCAGGGCCGCCTCCAGCTCATCTGGTGGCGCTGGTTCATCGACTACCCGGACCCGAACGACGACCAGTACCTGGTCTTCTACTCGAAGTTCCCGTCCGGCGAGCGCAACACGTTCTCCGACCCGACCTACGACAGTCTGGTGACCAAGGCCGCCGGGATCCAGGACCAGACCACACGCTTCCAGACCTACTGGCAGGCGGACCAGATCCTGGTCGAGAACGGGGCGGACATCTTCGTCTACAACCCGTGGACCTACGGGCTGCTCAAGCCGTGGGTAGCCGGGATGCCGAAGAACAAGTCGGGCGCCTACGTCCCGAACTGGAACGTCTTCGTCCGGATGTACGACTACCTGAAGATCCAGAACCACTAGGCCGGAGCCGGCAGGGTCCCCCGGGACGGAGCGCCCGCGGGACCCGACAGCCGGCGCGGCATGAAGGCGTCCACTCCTGGGCGGACGGGTTAGGGTGTGACCCGTCTGCCATGATCCCCCTCGTGGCCGGGCGAGCGCTCGACTCTGACCC
>DASSZN010000070.1:0-3675 GCA_035702805.1 Thermomicrobiaceae bacterium
CCAGGGGTTGCCGAGCCACTCGCGCCCCGGCTCGGCGAGCGCCGCGAGGAGCGCCGGGTAGGTCAGCGCCTCGACGTCGGCGAGGTGGTGTGCGATCTGGCGGATCGTCCAGCCGTTGGGCTCCCGGTGCGTATCGAGCCCCGCCGCGTCCAGCCCGGCGACCGCCTCCTCGAGCAGGCGCGGTCCCGCCTCGTACTGGCGGATCGTCTCCTCGGGCGAGCCGCGGGCCGGGGCCTCGAAGGACACCCGGTAGCCGTCCGGATCCGTCAGCCGGACTGCCCGGTCGCCCCACGGCCGCTCGACCCGGGCGAAGGCAACGCCGGCCGATGTGAGCCGCTCGCCGAGCGCGTCGAGGTCGACGCCCAGGACGTGGAGCGTCCCGCCAGGGGCCAGTACGTCACCGCCGGTCGCGAGCCGACCGGAGAGGTCGGCCGGCGCGCGGGGGCCGGCCAGCAGCACCGGGTAGCCCGCGGCGTCCAGCCGGGCCAGGTCGCGCTCCGGCGCGTGGTCGACGAGGGTCATTCCCGGCAGTTCGAGATAGAAGGCCAGGCTGTGGGCGAGGTCGGCGACGCGCAGTGCCGTGCCGGGCCGGACCGCGAGCGGGTCGCTCACGCCGGCTCCGGCTCGGCCGCCCGCACCACCAGCAGCGGGACCGACGCCGCCGTCAGCAGGCGGTCCGCGACGCTGCCGAAGAGCCAGCGGGCGAGCCCGCCGCGCCCGTGCGAGGTCATGGCGACGACGTCTGGCCGCTCCCGCTCGACGTACGCCAGCAGCTGCCGCGCGGGGTCTCCGCTGAGTACCGCGGTCGTGGCGGCGACGCCCTCGGCGGTCAGCCGGTCCGCCACGCCGTCGAGGTAGTCGGCGGCCTCGCGCTCGAGCTCGGCGAACCACTCGACGATCGCCGGGTAGGAGGGAGCCATGAGCGACGGGGGCGGCAGGTCCGGCAGCTCGTCGCGGTAGGTCTCGGCCACCCGGACCAGGTCGAGCGTCGCGCCGGAGGCACGCACGAGCTCCACCGCCGGGCCCAGCGCCTGCTCCGCGAGGGCGGAGCCATCCAGCGGCACGGCGACGTGCTGGAAGCGGACACGCTCCGGTTGCTCGGCCCGCGCCCGGGCACGCACCACCAGCACCGGCATGGCGGCCAGCTGGAGGACGCGCGTCGCCGTGCTGCCGAGCAGGGCGCGGCCGATCCCGCCGCGGCCGTGGCTGGCGAGCACGATCAGCGGCGCGGGCTGGCGCGCGGCCTCGCGGATGATCTCCGCCCGCGGGTCACCCAGGCGCACGACCGGCTCGACCGCGACGCCGGCCGCGGTCAATCGATCGACGGCCGGCTCCAGCAACTCCGGATTGAGCAGCTCGCGGCGCGGGTTCGCCGGGTCGAGCCAGATCAGGTCGCGCCGGCGCGCGTCGTAGAGTGGGCGCATCTCCTCCAGCACACGCAGCACGACGACCCGGGCCCCGAACAGCCGCGCCAGCGCGACCGCGTAGGGCAGCGCCGTCTCGGCCAGCTCCGAGCCGTCCAGGGGCAGTACGATCGTGGCGATTCCGGCCACTGTTCCCTCCTGCCGCGGCGCGCGGCTGACACGCCGCCCGACGGACATTGTAGCGGCGGGTCCCAGCGCGCGCAGCACGCGGCCGGCCCCGCTGGCGGTAAGATAGCCGCCGGTAGCAGGGAGGGAGCGGATGCACCACGGACTCACCGTCGACAGCGTGACCCGCGCGCTCGGCCGCCGAATCCGCGCGCACCGTTCGACGCAGCTCCACTTCGGCCCGCCCCACCACGTGGGCGACACGACGATCATCCCGGTCGCGGAGACTCGTATGCGGCTCGGCGTCGGCGCCGCCGTGGGCGCGACGGGCGGCGCGCTGGCCGGCGGTGGGGCGCTGCGGGTCGAGCCGGTGGGCGTCATCACCGTGCGCGGCGAGCGCGCCGACTACACGCCGATCCGCGACCAGACCCGGCGCGTCCTGCTCGGGCTCGCCGTGGCGGCGCTGCTGCTCGGGCTGCTGGTGCGGCTCGCCGCCGGACGCGCCGGGGAATCGCCGGACGCCCGCGGCGGTTGAGGAGGAGCGGGCGGCGACGGCGAGTGGCACGGCCGATGCACGACGCGCCCGGTGGTCGACGGTCCCGGCGCGCCCGGCATGGTGCCCGGCGCACGGGATGTAGCGTGGAGGAGATGCATGGAGATTCCGGCCGCGGTGCGGACCTTTCTCGAGGAGCCACGGTTCGGCGTCCTGGCGACGGTGGGCCGCGACGGCACGCCGCAGCAGACGGTGATGTGGTACGCCCTGCGCGGCGACACCATCGTGATGAACACGGCGCAGGGCCGGGCCAAGGCCAGCAACCTGCGCAACGACCCGCGCGTCTCCATCTGCGTCGAGGAGGGCTACACCTACGTCACGGCCTACGGCCGCGCCCAGCTGATCGACGACCAGGAGGTCGCCCAGCGCGACATCGCCGACCTGGCGATCCGCTACCATGGTCCGGACGCGGCGCAGTCGCAGATCGAGACGTTCCGCAAGCAGATTCGCATCACGATCCTGGTGCCGATCGAGCGGCTGGTCTCGAGCGGGCTGTAGCGCGCGGGGCAGGGAGAGAGGGGCACGATGGCGGCGGAGATCCGGGTAATCGGCGTCGACGGGATCCCGGAGGCGCGCCCGGGCGATGATCCGGCCGAGCTGGTGGTGCGCGGCATCGAGCAGAGCGGGCTGCGCGTCGAGGACGGCGACGTCGTCGTCGTCACCCACAAGCTCGTCTCGAAGTCGCAGGGCCGCCTCGTCTCCCTGGAGACCGTCGAGCCCTCCCCCTTCGCCCGCGAGATCGGCGAGCGCTACGGCAAGGACCCCCGACACGTCGAGGTCGTGCTGCGAGAGAGTGCCCGCGTCGTCCGCATGGACCACGGGCTGATCATCGCCGAGACGCGCCACGGTTTCATCTGCGCCAACGCCGGCGTGGACGCCTCCAACGTCGCCGGCACGGTCGTCTCGATGCTGCCGCTCGACCCCGACGGGGCGGCCCGGGACATCCGCCGCGCGCTCGGCGAGCGCTACGGCGCCGACGTCGCCGTGGTCATCACCGACTCCTTCGGCCGTCCCTGGCGCCGCGGCATCGTCAACATCGCCATCGGCGCCGCCGGGATCCGGCCGCTGCTCGACTACCGCGGCCAGTACGACGAGCACGGCTACGAGCTGCGCGCCACCGTCATCGCCGTGGCCGACGAGATCGCCTCGGCCTCGGAACTGGTGATGGGCAAGCTCGACCGGCGCCCGGTGGCCATCGTCCGCGGCTACCGCTGGGAGTCAGGCGACGAGGGCGCGGCGGGGCTGGTGATGGATCCGACGCGCGACCTCTTCCGCTGACCGGAATTGCTCACTCGACCAGGTGCGCGCGAGACGCCCGCGTCAGCAGCACGCGACGCTGCGCCATCCAGGTGACTCCGAGGTAGAGCAGCAGGCTGGACGTGCCCGCCAGCACCGTCTGGTCGATGGTAGCGTGAATGGCGACCCCCACCAGCCAGAGCGTGACGGTGAGCCGCGTCCCCCGGCGGACGAGCACCCCGTCGTCGCGCCACAGCCGCACGGTGTAGCTGCGCAGCACGCCGAGCCCGACCGCGTCACCCAGCAGCACCGAGACAAGCACTACCATGGAGCGCACCGTCAGCACGTTCCGCTGAG
>DASSZN010000218.1:0-41440 GCA_035702805.1 Thermomicrobiaceae bacterium
TGGTGGCCGCGTGTGGCCGGGTGCCGGGAGCGGTGTCCAGGGTTGCGCGCCGCGTGTCGCTGACGCACGACGCCCTGGCGCAGGCCGCGCCGACCTCGGGCAATGGCAACCTCCCGGTGCGCGGCGATCCGGCGCTCACGCAGGGAGCCACCGTGACCTTTCCGAGTCAGCTCGCCCCGAACGTGGCCGGCATCACCTGCCAGGCCGCGATCCCCGGTCAGTTCCGGAACTGCGTCTACCAGGATGGCTTCGGCGCCACCCTGACCTTCTATCTGTACCTGCCGGACGGCTACAACCCGACTCAGAAGTACCCGCTGGTACTCATGCTGCACGGCGGCGGCGAGCGGGCGATCGCTCAGAAGACGGCCGCCCAGAACCGCGCCAAACTGCTCGACACCCCCTACGCCGCGGTGTGGGGACCGGGCGCCAACGTGCCCTACAGCCCCGCCGTCCAGAAGCGCTGGCCCAGCTTCGTGGTCGTCCCGCAACTCCTCTATCCGGACCGATGGGTCGACGTCAACCCGCACCAGGGGTCGTACGTCCAGGCCGCCGACCCGACCCCCTCCCTCTACATGGCCAAGGCGATCGTCGACGAGCTGCGCGCGAAGTACGCGTCGGTCGACCCGACCCGCCTCTACATCACCGGGATGTCGCTCGGAGGCTACGGGACGTGGGACGCGATCGAGCGCTGGCCGACCTACTTCGCCGCCGCTGGGCCTATCTGTGGCGCCGGGGATCCGGCGCTCGCGAGCAAGCTGGTCCACCTCCCGATCTGGGCCTTCGCCGGCTCGGCCGACCCGATCGTGCCGGTCTCGGGCTCGCGTACCATGATCGCGGCCATCCGCAAGGATGGCGGCCACCCGCTCTACACCGAGTACCCGGGCGTCGGGCACGTCTCCTGGATCTACCCGTACGCCGTCGACGGCCAGCGGACGGCCAGCACCGCCTTCTACAGCTGGCTCTTCTCCCAGCACAGGGCAACGGCCGTCCCCTCCCGCTAGTCCGCTGCTATCCTTCCGTCGATCCTTCGGTTGCGGGTTCCGGCCGGAGCCGGCAGGCTGTCGCGCGGCAGGGGGTAACATGGGCGATCTGACCCACTTCGACGAGCGCGGCCGCGCCCGCATGGTCGACGTCGGCGACAAGGACGAGACGCACCGCGTGGCCGTCGCCCACGGTGAGGTGCGCATGGCTCCCGAGACGCTGCGCCTCATCGTCGAGGGGCGCGCCGCCAAGGGGGATGTCCTGGCGGTGGCCCAGGTGGCCGCGATCATGGCGGCCAAGCGGGCCCACGAGATCATCCCGATGTGCCACCCCCTCCTCCTGACCGCCGTCGCCGTCGACTTCCACCCCGACGAGGCGCGCTCCGTCGTCGAGATCGCCGCCCGCGTCGAGACGCGCGGCAAGACCGGGGTCGAGATGGAGGCGCTCACTGCCGTCAGCGCGGCGGCGCTGACTATCTACGACATGGTCAAGGCGGTCGATCGCGGCATGGTCATCGGCGAGGTGCGGCTGGAGGAGAAGCGCGGCGGCCGCTCGGGCGAGTGGCGCCGCAGCGCCGGCTGAGTCGCGGCGACCCCGCGTAGGCGCGCCGGTGTGGGACAATGGCCGCGGCGCCGGACTCGTCGACGCCCGTCAGCCAGACCGAGGAGGAGCACGATGGAGCAGGGCGACAGCCGCCAGGGGTTCTCCACCCGCGCCATCCACGCCGGTGAGCATTCCGACCCGGTGACCCGCGCCCACAACACCCCGATCTACCAGACCTCCACCTACGCTTTCCACTCCCTCGAGGACAAGGCGGCCGTCCTCTCGGGCGAGGTCGAGGGCTGGGTCTACACCCGCGGCGGCAACCCGACCACCGCCGCCTTCGAGAAGAAGATGGCCGACCTCGAGGGCGCCGAGGCCGCCGTCGCCGGTGCCTCCGGTATGGCCGTGATCGCCGCCGCCCTCTACTCCCTGCTCCGGGCTGGCGACCACGTCGTCGCCTCCGACGATGTCTACACCTGGGCCGAGACCTTCTTCAGCAACGAGGCGGCGGACCGCAACATCGCGGTGACCCGCGTCGACGTCCGCGACCTCGACGCGGTGCGCGCCGCGATCCGGCCCGACACCCGCGTCCTCTACACCGAGTTCCTCTCCAACCCGACCATCAAGGTGGCCGACATCCCGGCGCTGGCGCGGATCGCGCGCGAGCGCGACGTCGTGCTGATCGTCGACAACACCTTTACCAGCCCCTACCTCTTCCGCCCGCTCGAGCACGGCGCCCACCTGTCACTCCACTCCGCCACCAAGTACATCAGCGGTCACGGCGACGCGCTGGCTGGCGTTATCGCCGGGGACCGAGCGCTGATCGACCGGGTGCTCTACCAGATCGAACTGCTGGGCTCCTGCATCAGCCCGTTCAACTCCTGGCTGCTGCTCCGCGGCATCAAGACCCTCGAGCTGCGCATGGAGCGCCACTGCGACAACGCCATGCAGCTCGCCCGCTTCGTCGCTCAGCAGCCGGAGGTTACCCACGTCAACTACGCCGGCCTCGAGAGCCACCCGGGCCACGACGTCGCCCGGCGTCTCCTCGACGGGCGCTACGGCGGCATGCTCTCCTTTCGCATGACCGGCGGTGCCGAGGCCGGCAACCGCTTCGCCAACGCGCTGCGCCTGTGCGACCACGCCGTCAGCCTGGGCGACGTCTCGACCCTCGTCTGGCCCCACAAGGACGAGCTCGTGCGCGTCTCCGTCGGTTGCGAGAACGCGCGCGACATCGTCGCCGACTTCGAGCAGGCCTTCGAGGCGGTCAGCGCCGGAGCCGGCGCCGCGCGCTGAGCCGGCGCCGACCGCCTCGTCACGTCCTGGCACCCACGTTGCATTGAGCCGCGCGGCGGAAGCTGGCCGCACGGCGAGGAGTGGAGCGTGGGTCTCGCGACGTCGATACACGAGGACCGGGCAAAGGCCTCGCGCGTACCCCTGGGCGCGCTGGTCCGCGACACCTTCTCGCAGATCCGATCCGACGACGTGCTCGGCCTGGCCGCCGAGGTCGCCTACTACACCGTCTTCGCCCTCCCGCCCACGATCATCTTCGTGGTCACCGCCGTGGGCGTCTTCAGCCACGGCACCTCGCTGCAGGTGGCCGGTCAGCTGCAGGCGGCCATCAACCGCGGAGCGCCACCCGACACGCGCGCGCTCATCGCCAGCGCCGTCCGCAACGGCGCCGGGCGGGCCACCGGACGCGTCGCCGTCGCGACCGCCGTCTTCTCCGGCGCGGTGGCGGCCTGGTCCGGCTCCAACGCCATGCTCACGCTGATGAAAGCCTTCAACCGCGCGTTCGACGTCGAGGATCATCGCTCGTTCGTCCGCAAGCGGCTGGTCGCCATCGGCCTGATGCTGCTGGTCATGTTCCTGGCCGGCGGCGCGGTCGTCCTCTTCGTCGCCGGGCGCGGCCTGACCTCCTGGCTCGGCGACCACGCGCTGGCCGCCACCGCGCTGGGCGCGCTTCAGGGCCCACTCGCGCTGGCCGGGATCATGCTGCTGCTTGCCGTGCTCTACCACCTCGGCCCCGACGTCGGCACCACGATGCGCTGGGCCTCGCCGGGCTCGATCGCCGCCACCGCGCTCTGGCTACTGGTGGTGATCGGCTTCCACCTCTACCTGCGTATCTCCCATCCCGAGCAGCTGTACGGCCCGCTCGGCACCGTCATCGTGCTGCTTCTCTTCCTCTACCTGAGCGGCCTCGCGTTCCTGGTCGGCGCCGAGATCAACGCGGTGCTGGAGCGGCGCTTCGACCCTCGCACGCGCGTTGACGAGGTGCGCTCCGACGGCCGGCACTCCGCTGGCGCGCCGGATCAGCCCGGCGCCTGAGGCGCTCGAGCTCCCCTCGCCAGTCGGGCGCGAGCTTCTGATTGAGTACCCCTCCGTAGGTCCCGGCAGCCGCGCCCGGCCGCTCCGTACCGTCGTCGCCGCCACCGCCTCGCCCGGTGTCGCTGGCACCCGCTTTGCATCGCCCCGCGTCGCGGTCGGCCGGGGCGTCAACGGAACGCACACACCGCCGGCCGCGGGAATGCGTTTCCGGCAGGAAGGAAGCGATGATGGAGCAGGATATGCCAACACCGTCCGACGCGGTTCCCGCCCGGCCTCGGCCGATCCGGCGGGGTACCGGCGTCCTGACCGCCGATGGCGTGAGCCTCGGTCGGGTCATGGCCGTTGAGGGGGACCACCTGGTGGTCGACGGGGGAGGCATCCTCCCGGACCTGGCGCGGCTGCCGACGGCGCTGATCGCGGGGATCGACGCCCACTGCGTCCACCTCACGGTGCCTGCGGCGGCGCTCAGCCCGTCACCTCCCGGTACGACTCCGCCGACTACCGAAGACGCGCAACAGACGCTCGAGCTGCGGGAAGAGCGGCTGGTGCCGCACACGGAGCGCCGGGACGTCGGCGAGGTCCGCATCCGCACGGTGGTCGAGGAGGTGCCGGGCCGGCTGGAGGTCGAGGGCCGGCACGACGAGGTGGTGGTCGAGCACGTCCCGATCGGGCGAGAGGTCGCCGAGCGCGCCGCGCCGCGCGAGGAGGGCGACGTGCTGGTCGTTCCGGTGTACGAGGAGCAGCTGGTCGTGAGCCGGCGACTGGTCCTCCGGGAGGAGGAGCTGCACATCCACCGCTACTCGCGATCCGAGCGGCGCCTGTTCGAGGACACGCTGCGGCGCGAGCAGGTGGAAATCGAGGATGCCGCACGGACCGGCTGGGTCCGCGAGCGATATCCCACCGAGGACGGCCCCGACGACGCGGCGGACGAGCGCCCGGATGACGACCCGCTCACCCAGCTCGTCAAGCGGGTTTTCCAGTAGCCGGACGCTCCCCGGCATCGACGCAGGAAGGACGCCGCGCATGGATAACCAAGGGGACGCCCGCCTCCCCCTCGAGGCCTGGGTTGACGAGAGCCCAGATGGCTGGACGGTGCGGCTACCGCTCCGGGCCGACGCAATCACGGTGCGGAAGGAGACCGTCGTCTGGGAGCGGGTCGACGTGCGGCGCCTGCTCGCGGCGCGGACGGAGCACCTGCGCGCGACCGTCAAGCGTGAGGTGGCCCGCGTCCACACGGCCGGCGACGTGGTCGAGGCTTCACCGCCCGCCGCGCCGACGGCGACCGTTCGCCCGCGCCGCCAGCGAAAGCCGCGGAGCTGAGTGATGGCTCCCCGGCTGGCACCCGCCGTGCATTAACGCGGCGAGCGGCGCCGGGTACTTGGGACCCGCGCCGGCTCCGACACGATCCGTCGTACGAGTACGGTCCGCCCCGCGTCCACCGGTGAGCCAGCGGGTGACGGAGCGGAGGGAGGTTCCATGGAGCGGATGCCATACGACGAGCAGTCCGGCCGAACCTGGGACGTCAACAGCATCCAGCACGGCTGGGACGTGCTCGACGCCAATGGCGACAAGGTCGGCGACGTCTCCGACGTCCAGCCGACATACCTGACGGTGCGAAAGGGGTTCCTGTTTCACTCCGACCGCTACATCCCGGTCTCGGCCATCGACGGGGTGCGGCATGACCGGGTCTACCTCAACGTGACCAAGGACCAGATCGACCAGCAGGGCTGGGACACCGTGCCGACGACCGATCGGGGCGTCTACGGGACGCTCGACCGGGACGTCGACCGGACCGGGACCACCGCGCAGACCGGCCAGATGACCGAGGAGACCATGCGGCTCCGCGAGGAGCGGCTGCGGGCGCGCAAGGAGCAGGTCCAGACCGGCGCGGTCAACGTCGACAAGGACGTGGTGACCGAGGAGCGGTCGATGGACGTGCCGGTAACCCACGATGAGGTCACCGTCGAGCGGCGTCGCGTGCCGGAGCGACCGGCCAGCGAGCCCATCAAGGCAGGGGACGAGCGCGACATCACCGTGCCGGTGCGCGAGGAACGCGTGACCGCCGAGAAGGAACCCGTCGTCTACGAAGAGGTCGACGTCAAGAAGCAGCCGGTGACCGAGCGGCGGCGCGTGGCCGGCACGGTGCGCCGCGAAGAAGCGCACGTCGAGCAGCAGGGCGATGTGGACGTGGACGGCACGGATACCGAGCTGCCGGAGGATGCGCGGCCGCCGGTGTAGGCACGCCGTCCACGGGAACAGGCCATCGCGAGCGGGGCGCGGCACGCGTCCCGCTTGGCGGCACCACCGTCGGCGGCGAGCGTCGATCCTCCTTGAGGGAGAACCACGAGCCAGTCCATGGCGCTGTGCCCGACTGGCATGCCTCCTGCATTAGCGGTCGTGCGTTCGGTGGACCCGTGTCGCGGTCGCCGAGCCGCATCACCAGATCACGTCAGCCCTACCAGTCACTTCGGAAAGGATTGCCAGCGATGAGCAGCCGCGACGCGTATTCAAGCAGTGGTGAGCCGACGGGCGCGCCGCACGGTGGCTACGGCGAGACGGAGTACGGCTCGACCGCCGGAGTCCGCCCGGGCCGCACGAGCGGGCGTGCCTCGGTCGCGAAGTCCGGCGGCAGCGGCGCCGATACGACCGAGCAGGTCAAGCAGGCCGCGGGCAACGTCGCGGACAAGGTGCAGCAGACGGCCGGCAACGCCACCGACCAGATCCAGCAGCAGGCCGGGCAGGCCGTGGACCAGGTCCAGCACATGGCGGCCAACCAGGCCAACCAGCAGCTGGATCGAGCCGCCGGCATGGTCGGCGACGTCGCCAGCGCCATGCAGCAGGTGACCGACCAGCTGCGCAAGGACAATCAGCCGCAGATGGCCAACATGACGGGTATGGCCGCCGGACGCCTCAACGACGTCGCCGGTTACCTGCGCCAGCAGGATGTCGGCCAGCTCGTCGACGACGTGCAGGGCTTCGCCCGCAGTCAGCCGACGCTCTTCCTCGGCGGCGCGTTCCTCCTCGGCTTCCTCGGCGCCCGCTTCCTCAAGAGCTCGAGCCCGTCGAACGGCTACCAGAACTCCGGGAACTTCGGCGGCGGGCGCTGGAACTACCAGCAGCCCACCTACTACGGCCGGCACGGCTACGCGACTGGTGGCTACCCGCAGTCGCCGAGCTACGGCGCGGGCTACCGGGAAGCCGGCGCCTCGACGTATGGCACAACTGGCCGCACCGCGAGCACTGTCGACTACGGGACGAGCGCCGAGCCGATCGGCAGCACGGATCCGGGTGAGACCGGCACGCGGTACGGCGGACGCAGCTACGGCACGAGTGGCGGCAGCAGCACTACCGGGCGCACCCGCGGCACGCAGCGCGGCATGGATAACGAGTCGGGGACCGGGATCGGTAAGGCGCCGCGCACGGGGGTGGAGTGATGCAGCAGAGTGCTGACAACCGCTCGCTCGGCGAGCTCTTCGCTGAGCTGTCGCGGCAGACGAGCGTGCTGGTGCGACAGGAGGTCGCGCTGGCCAAGACCGAGATAACCCAGAAGGCAACCAGCGCCGGCAAGGGCGCGGGCATGCTCGCCGCCGGGGGGGCTGTGCTCTACGCGGGCTTCCTGGTCATCCTGGCTACCATCGTCATCCTGCTCGCGAAGGTCATCGCCTGGTGGCTGGCGGCCCTGATCGTCGGCGTCGTCGTGCTCGCCGTCGGGTTCGTGCTCGTCGATCGAGGCCGGGAAGCGCTCAAGAACCTCAACCCCGCCCCGACGCAGACCATCGAGAGCCTGAAGGAGGACCGTGAATGGATGAAAGAGCAGATCTGACCGGCCGCGTGTACCGGCCCGACGACCTGACGACCGGCACGCCGGTCGAGCCGGCGCCGGTCGCCGAGCCGCTCGACCAGGAGAACCCCGAGGAGATTCGCGACGACATCGAGCAGACCCGCTCGGCGATGAGCGAGACCATCGATGCGATCCAGGAACGTCTCAGCCCCGACACGCTGGTCAGTCAGGCGAAGGACTCGGTGCGGGAGGCAACGATCGGAAGGGCGGAGCAGGTGGTCAACGACGCCAGCGACACGGTCCGCGAGACGGGCTCGAGCTTCATGGAGACGATTCGCCAGAACCCGGTTCCGGCCGCGATGGCCGCGTTCGGCATCGGCTGGCTGCTGACCCACCGTCAGAGCGGCGCGAGCGGCCGCGGCTGGCAGGGCAACCAGCGCGGCACGCCGGGCGCCATGTACCGCGAGTACGAGCCCGGCTACGGCAACTACGGCCGGAGCTACGGCCGCGGCTACTACGCCGGCTACGGCCAGCAGTACGAGAGTGCGCCGCGCTTCGGCTCGTGGCAGCAGTCGGGCGGCCTGGGCTCGACGTCCGCCAGTGTCCAGGACCGCGTCGGCGACATGGCGTCGCAGGCGCAGGATCAGGCCGGCCAGTTCGTGAACCAGGCCCAGGATCAGGCCGCGCAGATGGCCGGTCAGGTGCAGGACCAGGTCGGGCAGTGGAGCGACCAGGCCCAGCAGCAGATGTCCCAGTGGGGTGACCAGGCGCAGCAGGGCATGGGCCAGCTGCGCTGGCAGCTCGACCGCTGGATCAACGAGAACCCGCTGGCGATGGGAGCCATCGCGCTCGGCGTCGGCGCGGCGATCGGCATGGCGATCCCGGAGACCCCCCAGGAGAATCAGCTCATGGGCCAGGCGCGGGACACGGTCGTCGACCGGGCTCAGTCGATGGCGCAGGACACCGTGCAGAAGGTCGAGACCGTCGCCGAGAACTCCGACGAGGTGGCCCAGCACGCGGCCCAGGCGGCGGTGCAGGCCGCCAAGGAGTCGGTGAAGGACCAGCTGTCGAGTCAGTCCGGCTCGCACTCCTGAGCGCCCGCGGGGACGCCGCCCCGGTGGCGTCCCCGCTCCCCCGCCTCACCCCGCTCGACCGCCGCCGCGACCCCACCGCCGAGCACTCGCGTTCCGTCGTAGAGCACCACGGCCTGCCCCTCGGCCAGCGGCGGCCCCGGCTCGAGCAGGTGGACTCGCTCGCCGTCCCACTCGATCTCGATGCGCGGTCCCTGGTAGCGCAGGCGCGCCTGTGCCCGACGCGGCGGCTCGTCGTGCCAGACCACGTCCCGTAGCGCCACCGCCCGCGTCGCGATCCGCTCCCGCGTCGCCACCGACACCACCCCGCTCTCGCGGTCGATCCCGGCCACGTAGCGCCGCTCTGGCGCCGTGCGCGTCCAGCGCAGCCCGCTCCGCTGCCCGACCGTGACGAAGGCGATGCCGGGGTGCATCCCGACGATCTGCCCGCCCTCGTCGACGAGCGGTCCCGGCACGCCGGTCTCCGGCCGCGCCGCCGCGACGAGCCTGCCGATGCCGCCCGCCGTCTTGGCGAAGCAGAGGTCGACCGAGGCCGGCTTCTCGGCGACCGCCAGCCCCGCCGCCCGGGCGCGGGCCCGGGCCGTCTCCTTGTCGAGGTCTCCCAGCGGGAACTCCAGCCGCTCCAGGTCCGCCGCCGTCAGCCGGTAGAGTGCGTACGACTGGTCGCGCCGGGGATCCTGCCCCTCGGCGAGCGCCCAGCGCCCGCCGCGCCGCCGCTTGCGGACGTAGTGCCCGGTCGCCACCGCCGGGATGCCGAGGCTCTCGGCCAGGCGCAGCAGGGCCGGGACGCGCACGCGATGGTTGCAGGCCAGACAGGGGTTCGGCGTCTCGGCGCGCGCGTAGGCGGCGACGGTGGTCGCGGCCACCTCGCGCTCGAAGGCGGCGCGCAGGTCGCGCACGTAGAAGGGGATGTCGAGGCGCGCGGCGACCTGCCGGGCATCCTCCGCCGCCTGGTCGCCGCAGCAGACCCCCTCGACGGGGGAGTCCGGGTCCGCGTCGAACAGGCGCAGGTGGACGCCGACCGGGTCCCAGCCCTGCAGCTGCAGGGTGAGGGCGGCCACGGCGCTGTCGACACCGCCGGAGAGGGCGACCAGAATGCGGGGTCTGCGTGGCATCGAAGCGTGACCTCCGGGGCGCGAGCGGGCACGAGCGAGACGCGCGTCGGTCTCAAAGTCTACCGCCCGGGGGCAACGCCGCCCTTTCGCGTCGCCGCCGCCTCGGGTAGGCTGTCCCCGCGCCGGGATGGAGCGCGGCCGGGACGAGAGAGGGCAGGGAACAGGTGAGCCTGGACGAGCGCGAGCGCCGGGTCTTCGCGATGGTCGATGGGCAGGACGAGCGCATCCTGCGGCACTTCCGCGAGGTGATCGGGGTCGACACGATCGTGCCGCCCGGTCGCAACTACGACACGCTCCTCGACATCGTCGAGCCGCAGTTCCAGCGCCTCGGCTTCGAGACGACGCGCGTCGTCATCCCCGACGAGCTGCTCCGCGCGCACATCCCGCTCCCGATCGACGGCCCGCGCGTCAACCTGGTCGCGAGCCGCTCGACCGGCAAGGAGCCGGTCACGATCTACGCCCACATGGACGTCGTCCCCATCGAGGAGGCCTGGACGGAGGACCCCTTCGGTGCCGAGCTGAAGGACGGCAAGATCTACGGGCGCGGCACGTCAGACATGAAGGGGGCCATCGCCTCGCTCCTGACGGCCATCGAGGTGATGGACGAGGCCGGCGTCTCGGCGAACTACGACCTCAACGTCTGCCTCTGCACCGACGAGGAGATCGGTGGCTATCCGGGCGTCTGGCACCTGGCGAAGGAGGGCTACGTCAAAGGGCACATGCTCTGCCTGGAGGGCGGCCAGGACCCGCGGATCAGCCTGGCCTCGGCCGGCTCGGTCGACATCACCGTTACCACCGTCGGCCGTAGCTGCCACTCCGGCATGAACTTCCTGGGCGTCAACGCGATCGACGCGATGCTGCCGATCCTGAACGAGCTGGCCGCGCTCAAGGCAGAGGTGGAGCGGCGCGAGTCGGCGGTCCCGGGGCCGCCGCTGCCCGAGGCCCCCTCGAAGTTTATGACGCCGATGTTCAACTTCGCCATCATCGACGCCGGGGTGAAGTCGAACATCGTGCCGGCCACCTGCACGCTGCTGATCAACCGTCGCTTCATCCCCGAGGAGACCTTCGAGAGCGTGTCCGGCGAGGTGCTGGCCGCCGTCGAGCGCGCCCGGCCGAAGAGCAACGCCCTCGACGTCAAGGTGAGCTTCTTCAACGTCTACCCGTCGATGCGGCTCGACCCGAACGGGCCACACACGCGCAAGATGGTCGAGGCGGCCAAGCTGGTGCACGGCTACCGCGACGAGGACTTCACCGCGCAGGGTGCGTCGGGCTCGACCGACATGGCCAACGTGCAGCTCGAGCTGGGCTGGGACGACATCCCGTTCTGTGGTCCCGGCCGGCAGGACAGCCGGGCCCACGGTGCCGACGAGTTCGTGCGCCTGGACGACGTCAAGTCGTGCGTCAAGGAGCTGATCCACTACCTGGCGTTCTGAGCGCGGCGCGCGCCGGCTCGGCGTGGCCCATCACGGAAAGGACCGGCTTCGATGGCACGCATCGCCGTCGGCATGATCTCTCACGAGACCAACACCTTCTCGCCGATCAAGACTAACCTGCAGTCGTTCGCCACCGAGCGCTTCGGTATCCTCGACGGCGACAACCTGGTCCGCGAGCTCGAGGGCACCAAGACCGGCATCGGCGGCTTCATCGAAGTCGCTCGCGCCGAGGGCTGGCAGGTCGTCGGCACCGTCGCCGCCAGCGCGACCCCTTCCGCGAACGTCGCCGCCTCGGCCCACGAGATCCTCAAGGGCCGGCTCGTCGACCGGCTGCGGGCGGCGGGGCCGCTTGACGGTGTGCTCCTCCACCTCCACGGCGCCATGCTCAGCGAGGGCGCACCCGACGCCGAGGGGGACATCGTCCGCGCCGTGCGTGAGGTGATCGGCCGCGACGTGCCCTTGCTGGTCGAGCTCGATCTGCACGGCAACATCACGCCTGCCTTCTGCGCCGAGGTCGACGGCGTCTTCGCCTACGACACCAACCCGCACGTCGACAACTACGAGCGCGGCCTCGAGGCGGCGCGCTGCCTGGCGGACATCCTGGCCGGCCGCATGCCCCGGCCGACGGTCGCCATCTCCAAGCCGCCCATGCTGCCGCCTACCATCAATATGCGCACCGCCGAGGGGCCGATGCACGACCTCATCGAGCGCGAGAAGGAGTGGGAGGCCGGGCCGAGTATCGTCAACGTCTCGGTCTTCGGCGGCTTCCCCTACGCCGACTTCCCCGAGGCCGGCACGTCCATCGTCGTCACGTCGACCGACCCCGAGCTCGGCCGGCGCTGCGCCGACGAGATGGGCCGCTACGCCTGGAGCATCCGCGACCGCTTCCTCAAGCCCATCCCGACCGTCGCCGAGGCGGTCGACCAGGCTCTCCGGCTGGTGGCCGACCGGGCCGCGGAGGGCGGGAAACCGGTGGTGCTGGCCGACGTGGCCGACAACCCGGGCGGCGGCGGTTCCGGCGACACCACCACCCTCCTCGCCGAGCTGGTGCGGCGCAAGGCCGCCGGCGCGGTCGCCGCTATCTGGGACCCCGAGAGCGTGCGCCAGGCGATGGCCGTCGGCGTCGGCGGTAGAGCCCGCTTCCGCATCGGCGGCCGGGCCGCGCCGGAGCAGTACGGCCGGCCGGTCGAGGTGGAGGGACTGGTCACCCACCTCAGCGACGGCCGCTTCATCGGCTGGGGGCCGGTCGTGCGCGGCCGGCCGGTCGGCTGCGGGCCGACCGCGCGGGTCGACGTCGGCGACCTCAAGCTCGTCCTCGTCTCGATCCGCCAGGCGGCTAACGACCGCGGCTACTTTCGGGTCGCCGGGGTCGATCCGGAGCACGAGCCGCTGCTGGTCATCAAGTCGCGCGGCCACTTCCGGGCCGACTTCGAGCCGATCGCCCGCACCATCATCGAGGTCGACGCGCCGGGCGCGGCGAACCCCAACCTCGACCGTTTCCGCTTCCAGCACGTCCGCCGTCCGATCTGGCCGCTCGACCCGAACACCGAGTGGGACGGCGTGACCCGGCAGCGCTGAGCCGCCCGGCGCCGCGGGGAGCGGCCGCCGACGCGACTCGGCGGTGTCAGTTGAGATCGGTGCCGTCCGTCGCTGCCGCGCCTCCGACCCGAAGCTACTGAGGTGGACGGAACTCCGGTTTCCGCCACTCCCCGGGCTTTCCGGGCCGACTCACCGGGGAGGGAACGCGGACCGCGCCGACCAGGCGCGCCGCCCGTACGCGGCGCCGGCTGCCCCGTTTCACCTTCGCCACGCTCGTGCTGCTGCTCGCGCAGTTCCTGCTCGGCATGGCCGTCAACCTCTTCGTCACCATCCCGGCTCGGCACCCCGGTGCTCAGGCGAGCAACTACTTTGCGGGAGTCGCGCGGGCGTGCCCTGGGCGATCGCGCACGGCTCCTTCTGGCTGGCCGTGCACGCCGCGCTCGGGCTCCTGCTGGTGCTCGTCTCGCTCGGACTGATCGCCCACGCCGTGCTGGCGCGCAACCGCGGCTGGATCGCCGTCTCGCTCGCCGGCTGGATCGGGATCACCGCGGCGGGCTTTAACGGCGCCAGCATCCTCATCTTCGGGCACGGCTTCAGTTCGATGCTCATGTCGGTCGGCTTCGCCGTCGCGGCCGGCGCCTGCTCAGCGGGGCTCCTCCTCCCGCGCTGACGCCGTGCCCCACTCTCAGTGACCTCCAAGTTGCCCTGGTTATCGTCAAGCCCGGGGGGCTCCTCTCGGCGAGAGGCTCTCCTCCGGTTGCACCGGCGCCGGGATGTCGAGTCTTCGTGAAAGGAGCGAGGGATGCGGCTTCGGCACTGGCTCATGGGGGCGGCCGCGGGCATCCTCCTGCTGCTCGGCGGCGTGCTCGCCGGGCCGGTTGCGTCGTTTGCCGCCGCGGTGTCGCCGGCGACCCCGTCGACGACGATCACCACGCCGGGGAGCGGCAGCGGTTCGCAGAGCGGGACCGGAACGCAGACGACGCCGGGTGCGCATCACCCGTGTGACCAGACGAACGGCGGGTAGCGCCGCCTCATCCTCCCAATCGTACGGCCCCGAGCGGAGTGCTCCGCCCGGGGCCGTCGGCGTGATGGGCATCTTCGAGCGCGACCTCTACGACAGTCTCGGCAGCCCGTCGGCGTCGTCCAGCATGGTCGCCAGTCGCCGCGGCGCCACCATCCGGTAGGCGTCAATCACCAGGTCGCCGACCTCGTCCCAGTCGATCGGGACGTCCAGGTAGACCCCCAGCCAGCCGCGCTGACCGACGTAGGGCGGCACGAAGAAGCGCGCCGGGTCGGCGCGCACCAGCGCGTGCTGGAGGCCGGGCGGCGCGGCGCACCACAGCGCGAGCCGGTCGTCGTGGTGGTGGTCCGCGGTGGTCACGAACGTGGTCTTGCCCCGCACGAACCAGGTCGGCTCGCCGTGGCTGAGCCGCTCGCTCATCTCGGGCAGCGCCAGGCAGATGCGGCGGAGCCGCGCGAGCCAGTCGGGGGTGGAGTCGTCAGCGCTCACCGGAAGGCGCCGGCCTGCTGGCAGTCGGGACAGTAGCCGAAGAACTCCAGCCAGTGTCCCTCGATGCGGAAGTGGGTGCGGCCGGCCAGGTCGCGCGCCAGCGCCCCGAGGTCGCAGCCCTCGAACTCGGCGACCGCGCCGCACGAGGAGCAGGTCACGTGGTGGCGGTGGCCGGGGTGGTGCAGCACGTAGCCGTGCCCGCCGTCGGGCCGGTGGACCCGCCCCAGCGCCTCGGCGCCCACCAGCACGTCGAGGGTGCGGAAGACCGTGGCGCGCCCGACCCCGGCACCGGCGCGCTCCAGCGCCTGGTAGACGTCGTCCGCCGAGAAGACGCCGGCCTGGCGGCAGACCTCGACGACCACCGCCCGTCGCGGCCGGGTGACCCGGATGCCGTAGGCGCGCAGCGCCTCCAGTACCTCCACCGGTTCGACCCCGTTGGTCGCGACGCTCGCTTGCCCGTGCTCCGTCACGGTGCCGCGGTCCTTTCGTCCACCGGTCCGGCTCCCACACTCCGTCGCGGATTTGCTCGCAGGAATCATACTTGCACTCGCCCGAGCCCGGACACGCCCATTCGTCCCCTTGATCCACCAGATGATACCAGGTATCATCTGGTTTGTGGCTCGAGCGGACGGCGGTGTGGCCGGCGCGTGGGAGAGAGAATCGGGTTGTCGGCGCTCCGGCGAATCGGTGGGGTTCTGGTCGTGGCCGTCCTGCTGGCGGCATGCGGGGTGGCGACGCCGGGCACCGTCACCGTCGTACCCGGCACCAGCACCGGCGCCGGCCCGACGGCGTCCGGCGCGAAGATCCAGGTCGTGGCCGCCGAGAACTTCTGGGGAAGCATCGCCGCCCAGCTCGGGGGCGACCGGGTCCAGGTGACCAGCCTCATCGTCAACCCGAACGCCGACCCGCACAGCTACGAGCCGACTCCGGCCGACGCCCGCCGCGTCGCCGACGCCCGCTTCGTCCTCTACAACGGCGCCGGCTACGACCCCTGGGTCCAGAAGCTGCTCTCCGCCAACCCCGTCGCCGGCCGCACGGCGCTCAACGTCGGGGACCTGGTCGGCAAGCAGCCGGGGGACAACCCGCACCTGTGGTACAATCCCGAGTTCGTGGCCCAGGCGATCGACCGCATTACCGCCGACTACCAGGCGCTCGACCCGGCCGACGCGGCCTACTTCGCGCAGCTGAAGTCGCAGTACACGACCACCGGCCTCAAGGAGTACCACGACCTGATCGCCACCATCCAGCAGCGGTATGCGGGCACGCCGATCGGCTCGACCGAGAGTATCTTTGTCTACATGGCGAGCGCGCTCAAGCTCGACCTGACGACCCCGCCCGGCTACATGAAGGCCGTCAGCGAGGGGACCGACATCGCCGCCGCCGATCGGGCGGCTTTCGACCGCCAGGTGACACAGAAGCAGATCAAGGTGCTCGTCTTCAACCGGCAGAACGCAATGCCGGACACCAACGCGATCAAGAGCGAGGCCGAGGCGGCGGGGATCCCGGTGGTCAACATCACCGAGACGCTCGACCCGGCGACCGATACCTTCCAGGCCTGGCAGGTCAGCCAGTTGCAGGCGCTGCAGCAGGCGCTGGCGAAGTCGACCGGCAAGTGAGGCGCAACGTGCCCGAAGATCAACAGCCGACGCGCCCGGGTCCGGACGGCCGAGTCGACCGCCGCCGAGGAGCGAGCATGGTTGGCCAATCGCCGCGCACCACCCCGGTGACCCGTCCGGGCGACGCCCACGATCTGCGCGAGGGCTGCCCGCCGGAATCGGAGCCGCTCGGGGCCGCCCCGGTGGTGGCCTTCGAGCACGCCGGCGTCACGGTCGGCGGCCGGCGGCTCTGGAGCGACGTTGACCTGCGCGTGTGGCCGGGGGAGTACGTCGCCGTCCTGGGACCGAACGGCGCGGGCAAGTCCACCCTGCTCAAGGCGATCCTGGGTCTCGTCCCGCTCAGCGCCGGCCGCATCCTCCTGATGGGAGAGCCGGTGCGCCGGGGCAGCCCCGCGATCGGCTACCTGCCGCAGCGGCGCAGCTTCGACGCCGACACCCGCATTCGCGGCCGCGACCTGGTCGAGCTGGGCCTGAACGGTACCCGCTGGGGCTTCCCGCTGCCGGGCGTGCGCCGGCTCTGGGGCGGCGCGGCCACCGCGCGCGACGAGGCGCGGCGCGTCCAGGAGGTCATCGACCTCGTGGACGCCACGCCCTACGCCGATCGCGCCATCGGCGAGCTGTCGGGCGGCGAGCAGCAGCGGCTCCTCATCGCCCAGGCGCTGGTCACCCGGCCGCGGCTGCTCCTGCTCGACGAGCCGCTCGACGGGCTGGATCTCAACAGCCAGCACGCGGTGAGCGCGCTGATCCACCGCATCGGCGAGCAGTTCGGCGTGGCCGTCCTGCTGGTCGCCCACGACGTCAACGCCATCCTCCCCTACCTCGACCGCGTGGTCTACCTCGCGCGCGGCCAGGTCGTGTCCGGCACGCCCGAGGAGTGCATGACTGAGGAGACCCTCTCGCGCCTCTACGGCACGCCGATCGAGATCCTGCACACCCGCGACGGCCGCATCGTGGTGGTCGGCCAGCCGGAGGGGCTCAGCTACCACCAGCACCACGACCACGACGACGGCCACGGGGGGTTCTGAGCATGGGCCTCATCCCGGCACTGCTCGGGCCGCTGGGCAGCCTGGCGCTGTTGCGGGACCTGTTCGCCTACCACTTCATGGTCAACGCGTACCTGGCCGGTACGCTGATCGCGCTCACCGCCGCTCCGGTCGGCTATTTCCTGGTGCTGCGCGGGCAGAGCTTCGTCGGCCACGCCCTGTCGCACGTCGGCTTCGCCGGCGCCGCGGCCGCCGTGCTGCTCGGGATCTCGCCCGTGCTGGGGCTGCTTGCGGTCGGGGCCGTCGGGGCGCTGGCCATCGGAACGCTCGGCGGCTCCAGCCCGCGCCTCGGCGTCTCGAGCGACATCGCCGTCGGCACCGTGCTCGCCTTCAGCCTGGCCCTGGGCCTGTTCTTCATCCGGCTCGCGTCGGCCTACGCCGCCAACATCTACGGCTTCCTGTTCGGCACGATCCTGGGGATCAGCGACCAGAACGTGCTCCTGATCGCGGTGTTGAGCGCGGTGACCCTCGTGGCGATCGGCCTGATCGCCCGGCCGCTCCTTTTCGTCTCGGTCGACCCCGGCGTGGCAACCGCGCGCGGCGTACCGGTGCGCGCCCTCTCCTACGTCTTCCTGGCGCTGCTCGCCATCGCCGTGGCTGAGTCGGTCCAGGTCGTCGGTGTCCTCCTGATCTTCGCGCTGCTGGTCACGCCGGCCGCGACCGCGCAGCAGCTGACAGCGCGGCCAGGGCTCGGAGTCGTCCTGGCGACGGCCCTGGCCTGCGTCGTCACCTGGATCGGGCTGGCCGTGGCCTACTACAGCGCCTACCCGGTCGGCTTCTTCGTGACGACCTTCGCCTTCGGCGTCTACCTCGTCGCCCGCGGCGCGCGCCTCGCCCGGACGCGCGGCGTGCGGCTGCCCGCGCGGACGCCGCTGGGGGCGGTCGAATGAGCGGCGTCGTGGAGAGCCTGCGGGCGATGCTCGCGCTCGACTTCATGCGCTGGGCGTTCCTGGCGGGGACGGCCCTGTCGCTGCTGGCGGGGCTGGTCGGCTACCTGGTCGTGGCGCGGCGGCTGGTCTTCACCGGCGACTTCCTGTCCCACGTGGCCTTCCCCGGCGCCCTCGGGGCCATCCTGCTCGGTCTCAACCCGCTGCTCGGGGTCTTCGGGCTCTCGGCCGCGGTGGCCCTCGGGCTGGGCGCGCTGGGCGAGCGGGCGCGCACGAACGACGTCACGACCGGAACGCTGCTCGCCTGGGTCTTCGGGATCGGCGCGCTGCTGCTCAGCCTCTACACCTCCGGCGCCAGCGGCGGTGACAGCACCGTCGGGGTGAACGTCCTGTTCGGCTCGATCTTCGGTCTCCAGGCGCGCCAGGCGACGCTGCTGGCCCTGGTGGCCGTCGCGGTCGTGCTCGTGCTCCTGGCGATCGCGCGGCCGCTCCTGTTCGCGTCGCTCGACCCCGACGTGGCCGCGGCCCGCGGCATGCCGGTTCGCCTGCTGAACGCGGTCTTCCTGATCCTGCTCGCCGTGACGGTTGCCGAGGCAGTCCAGGCGGTCGGCGCCCTCCTGATCGTGGCGCTCCTGATCACCCCCGCCGCGATCGCGCGGCGGATCACCGCCCGGCCCTATCGGGCCTGGATCCTCTCGGGGTTGCTGGCGGTCGTCATCACCTGGGCCGGTCTGCTGCTGGCCTACCACCTGCCCTACCCGGTCAGCTTCTTCATCACCGGGCTTGCCTTCGCCGCTTACGTGTTCGTCGTCCTTGGCCAGTGGCTCGCCGGTCTGCGGGTCACCGCCCAGCGCGCGCCGGGGATTGCCCGGTGACCACCCTGTTCGACCATCTCGAGCCGGACGCGTGCCGGCCCAGTGACAGTGAGGTTCTCTCGTGCTGACGATCCACGCCGGACTCATCGCCCTCGCCGGGGTCCTCTCGCTCACCGGCAAGTCGCTGGTGCTGAGCATCCCCAGCCCGCCGGCCAATGGCTTCTGGATCGGGCCGCTCTTCATCCACGCCTACGGCATGATGTACGCCGTCGGGATCATCGTGTCCGTCCTGATCATCCGGCACCGCTGGCAGGCGATGGGCGGCGATCCGTCCCTGGTCGAGCAGCTCGCGCCACCGATCTTCATCGCCGGGGTCATCGGGGCGCGCATCTACTTCGACGTGACCACGCCCGCGGTCATGCCCCACACCTGGTGGGGACCGTTCGCCGTCTGGGACGGCGGGCTCGGCATCTGGGGCGGCGTCGCCCTCGCGCTCGTCGTCGGGATCTGGCTGCTGCGTCGCCGTGGCATCCCCGTGGGCCCGTTCATGGACGCCGTCGCGCCGGGGCTGCTGGTCGCTCAGGCGATCGGCCGGATCGGCAACTACTTCAACCAGGAACTGTTCGGCAAGCCGACCTCGCTGCCCTGGGGGCTGCAGATCGCCCCGCAGTTCCGGCCGGCGGGCTTCGCGCAGTACGCGACCTTTCAGCCGACCTTCCTCTACGAACTGATCTTCGACCTGGCCTGGGCCGGCATCCTGATCTTGCTCGGGCGGACGGGCCGGGTGCGGGCGCCGGGGCTGTTCGCGCTCTACGTGGCGGGGTACTCGGCCTTCCGGGTCTTCGAGGAGTCGCTGCGCATCGACTACTCGCAGTACTTCTTCGGCCTGCGGCTGAACTTCTTCGTGGCCGGCGGCATGACCCTCGTCGGCCTCGCCTGGTTCGCCTACATCCAACTCCACGGCCGCGCTGGGAGCCCCGCCCTGGTCGCTGAGGAGGTCGAGACCGAAGCGGCCTCCTGACGTCGCTCGAGCAATCCCCCCTTTCCGGCTCTCTCGCCATCTGGCAGCAGCGCGGCGCCATCGTCGCCCTGGCCGGGCTTCGACGAGGTCCAGGATAGGGACTTCTCTACCGACGATTAGGTACACAAGTACTTGCCGGCTTGATCCTGTCCCAGGCATAGTTAACGTGAGGGGGTGAGGGATGCCGTAGTACTGGAGACTTGACGGCCTGGCACCAACCAGGCGTATGTCCAAATCGAATGTGCGGTGATGACGCGCGGGCTGCAATTTGGGCACCTCGCCCGTGTCGAGCCAGTGGTGCAACCGGCACGCGAGATGGGCCGGTTTTTTTGTTGTCTGCGTCCGGATATTGGCACTCGAGTGATCTGTCGCGTCTCGCCTTACGTATCACGGTTGACTGAGTGTCGCGTTGGTTGCGTCGTTTCCGTGCCAGGTGTCTGATCGGTAGGAGTGGTACCCGGGCACGTGAAACAAGTCCGGTACCGGACCAGCGTCCCTGGTAACGCCACGTGATGGGTCTAGTAGGATGTCCGGAACGGACTGGCGAGAAGTCCCAGGCATGTCGGGACGCCCGGGTAGCCGGGACAGGTCGGGCAGCACTCGCCGTCTCGCCGTGCTCGGCGGCACGCGGACCGGCACCCGGAGACTCATCGTCGACGAGCCGGTACTCCGTGGTTGGAGCCGGGTCGTCTATGCGCTCATTCTGGCAGTCTGGATTCCCGCGAACGTCACGTTCTGGTCGTGGTGGGTGCAGCCCGCACACGTCGGCAACCCGTGGCTCTTCGCGGCCATCAGCCTGGCCTCTGCTTACGACCTGACCCTGATGCCGCTGGTGTTCCTGTTCTTCCTGTGGCACATGCGTCGACCAGTGGCGATTCCGGCCTGGCCGGGGATGCGGGTCGCCATGGTGACGGCGATCGTGCCGTCGGCCGAGGCGATCGAGGTGCTCGCGCAGACGCTGGCCGGCATGGTGGCGGTCCACTATCCGCACGACAACTGGGTGCTCGACGAGGGGGGCAACCCAGAGGTGCGCGAGCTATGCGAGCGATTGGGTGTGCACTACTGGTCCCGGCAAGGGATCCCGGCGTTCAACCAGGACGAGTGGCCGTTCCAGGCGCGGACGAAGTCCGGAAACTACAACTCCTGGTTCAGCGACGTCGGCTATGCGCGGTACGACTACATCGTGCAACTCGACACCGACCACATCCCGGCGCCAGAGTACCTGGACGAGGTGCTCGGCTACTTCAGCGATCCCGAGGTCGCCTACGTCGCCCTCCCCAGTGTCTACCGCAATCTGGAGGACTGGCCGGCCCGGGGTAGCTCCGAGCAGAGCCAGGTGTTTCACGGACCGATGCAGATGGGCTACTACGGATGGGCCCAGACGCCGATGATCATCGGATCGCACGCCGCCTACCGTATGTCCGCACTGATGCGGATCGGCGGCTTCGCCCCCTCGCGTGCCGAGGATCACCTGGACACGCTCCGCTTTGCGCAGAGCGGCTACCGCGGCGTCTTCGTTCCCAAGACGCTTGCGGTCGGACTCGGCCCCCACACGTTGACGGACTACCTGATGCAGGAGCATCAGTGGGCCTTCTCGATCGCTCAGGTGCTGTTCAAGTACGGGCGAGACAAGGGGCTGCTCAGCCGCCGCCAGCGGCTCCTCTTCCTCTTCTCGGAGCTGTGGTACAGCATCTTCTCGGTGTCGTACCTGCTTCTGTTCCTCCTGCCGCTGATCTCGCTGCTGACGAACGTTCCGATCGCCCACGTGTCGTTCTTCCGGTTTCTGCTCTACTCGATGCCGATCACGCTGGTCTCGCTCGCCGGGCTGGGGTGGGTTTACACCCGCGGCTGGCTGAAGCCCGGCACCCACTTCCTGGTCTCCTGGCAGGGGATTCTGCTCGCGGTCGCGCGCTGGCCGATCGTTCTGGTCGCGATCACCAACGCGGCGATCTCCGTGCTGTTCCGCGGCGGCCGGTTCAACTACCTGGTCACGCCCAAGGGGAAGGGGCATCGGCAGCCATCTCGCGTGCTGCGCGCACTGGCGCCGGTCATCGTCCCGGCCATCGTCCCGATCCCGGTCAGCCTTGGCTACCTTCTGCTGCATCGCGGGCAGCCGAACCACGTCGCGGGGTACGTCTTCTTCGCCCTGATGAGCACCGCGCTCTTCACCGCGCTCCTGGTGAGGGCGGCGGTCCATGAACTGCACCTGAACTGGTCCTTCGGCCGCCACAGCCTCGCGGTGGCGGCCCGGGCGCTGCCACTCGTTGGCCTCTGCGCGGTTCTCGTGTCCGGCCTCACGCTGTCCGCCGCCGCCAATTGGAGACAGACCAGTGCCGCGTTGGTCGACTGGCCGGCGAGATCGGCGTCGAACGTCCAGGTTGCCAACGGCACGCCGGGCCTCCCCGCACCTACGGTGTCGAGTTCCCCGACGACGGCTGCCCCGACGGTCGTCTCACCGCTCCCCGCGGTACAGTCGCCGCTCTTCAACCCGGGCGGCACCGGAGTCACCTTCGGTGCCTATGATCCCTCGGGGACCCTGAGCGGGCTCTCCGGCCTCGATCACCTCTTCATCGCCTGGAGCAACGACACGACCGGCGGCCTGCCCGTCAACGCCATCCGCGCGGACTACCGTGCCGGACGCCCGGTCATGGTCTCGGTCGAGCCCTGGCCGATCGCCGGAATCTCGGGGAACGACGTCCTCGGCGCGATCGCCGCCGGACGCTACGATCCGGTCATTCTGGCTGAGGCGCGCACCGTCGCGGCGCTGCGGCAGCCAATCCTGCTGCGCTTCGCGCACGAGATGGATCTCGCCGGACAGTACCCGTGGTCCGCTCAGGATCCTGCAGCCTACATCGCGGCGTACCGCCACGTGGTCGATCTCTTCCGGGCCAACGGCGCGACGAACGCGCTCTGGGTCTGGTCTCCGGCAGGGACGGTGCAGGCCCCCGAGTACTATCCGGGCAACAGCTACGTCGACTACGTCGGCACGACGGTCCTCGAGTACAGTCTCTGGGAGACCCAGATCGCGAAGGTTGCCACGCCGCGCCCGCTGTCTACCTTGATCAAGGAGAAGTACGACCTGCTGAAGGGCTTCGGGAAGCCGGTCATCATTGCCGAGATGGGGATCGACCTGCCGACGGCCGAGAAGGACGCGCGCCTCGCGGAGATGATCCGCGTACTCCCGGAGTTTCCGCTGATCCGCGCGGTCGTCTACTTCAACGCCGCGAACCCGCCGACCACCGTGGCCGCCGGGCATCCGAACTGGACGCTCACCCCCGCGGAGATCGACCTCCTGCGGCAGCAGCTCGCCGCCAGTCCCCGGATCGCGCCGCGATGACGTGCGGGCTCGGGGACCAGGGTGCGGGCGGCCGACCTAGCCGCCCGCGCTACAACCGCGGGCGATCGCCTGCTGGTACGCGGTGAAGGCGGGCTTGACGCTGAGGTCGGAGTGCAGCAGGCCGTAGTGGTCGTAGATGCTGGTTGAGGCCGAGTTCGCGTCCCAGAGATCGAACCAGGAGTAGCTGCTGACGCCGTCGCGCGTGGCATTGTCGCAGACCGCCTGGACGAGGGAGCCCAGGTGCGACGCCTGCAGGCTCTCGTCCAGCGTCGGGTAGCCGCTCTCCAGTACGTCGATGGCGACACCCGACCCCAGCCCGGCCGCGCTGAGCGCGGCGCGCGTCTCCCCGAGGTAGGTCGCCATGTCCTGGTAAGGGTTCCCGGTCCCGACCGGCCAGAGGCCAGGGTAGACGTTGATGCCGACGAATCCCAGCGCCGAGCGGAACCGATTGCCACCGAGCTGCGTGAGCTGCGACAGGAACTGGGCGTCGGCTTCCCCAGAGAGTACGGCGATGTCGGTTCCGACACGCGCCGGTGTGTGGAGCCGATTCAGCTCGTCCCGCGCCGCGATCACGCCGCTCACGACCGCCGGCTGGACGTTGGCGATCGGCCCGTCCGAGGAGCCCGGATTCCCGCTGACGTTGTTGATCTCATTGCCGATATCGAAGCCAACTATGCTCGGATTGGTGCCGTAGCGGTCGACGATCTGTCGCACGAAGGTCGTGAAGCCGGAGATGTCGCCGACATGCCCGGCGGGCGGCGAGTACTTGACGGTGAGGGTGACGCTATAGCCCGCGCCGGTGTAGCGCGCAATGTCCGCCTCGAGGGTCGCCGGGTCATACCAACTCCAGGCGGTGTAGAGGTGGACATTGAAAGGGCGCGTGCCGCGGAGCGCGTTGATCTTCGCGACAATTGCGTCGGGCGACGGGGGCGTAACGTAGCCCACCTCACCGTTGCCGCCGCCCGGGTAGACACCGAAGAGCATGGTTCCCGAGCCGGCCGCGCTCCCGCCGGTGGCGGCGGGGGCTTTGTTTGCCGAAAGGAACGCCTGATTGTCCTGCGCCATCGCGCGCCGTCCGATCGCGCCCAGCAGCACCGGGGTGCCGGAGGCCTGTAGCTCCGGATGGTACTCGAAGACGGCCCGCTCGAAGTACTGCGTGGTCAGCCCCGTGCTGGAGTCAACGAACTCTTCACTGATCGGGTAGCCGAACAGTGCCAGCGACCGCTGGTAGGCCGAGCTGCCCGACCCCAGAGCGAGTCCGTGCGTGCGCCAGAAGTCGAGGAACCCGAAGCATACCCGGTGCCCGGTGGCCGGGAAGAAGTCGCAGTTCGCGTTACTGGCGGCGCTGACGGGTCGGAAGGGAGCGGTGTTGGTCAGCCCGCGTTGCGCGGCGTCGGCGGCGCCCAGCCGACCGAGTTCGATGGCGTACGGGGTGCCGGCCAGGTTCGGGTGGTACTCGAGCCGCTGGCGTTCGAAGTACTGCATCGAGACACCGTCGGCCTGGGCCGTCTCCGGCCCCAGCGCGTAGCCGAAGATCGGGAGGCCACCGGACTGACTGTACAGCGCCTGGAACTGTGGCGCCACCTCGTAGCCGGTCGGCGATTCGGCAGCGCCGCTGATCGGCGTTGCCAGGAATCCCGCCAGTACCAGGACCACCACCAGCCCCGTCCAGCGTGCTACTCGCATCTACCCCCGCCCCATCCCAGACTGCTGTTACGGCGAGCGATCCGTCACTGGCGCCCCGAGGGAGGAGGTGATGCCCCGCGCGAGTCCTCCCCGGCAACCTCGTAATCCCCAGCCAGGCGAACTGCGGCCCCGCCTTGAAACGGGTTCGCCTTTTCGGCTGCCTCCACGCTAGCGTCGCGCGGTCCCCCGGCACAGGGGCCGGCGGGCGGATTCCGCTGAGCCAATTGGGCTAGCAGTACCGAGACTTTTCTCCCACGGGGGCATTCCGGATGCACGTCGCCGTTCGATGGGCAAACCAGCCGCCCGTCCACATCCGAAGCAGTGCGGACGTCGCGTTGCCCTTGAGCGAGAACGGGCCTCAGCACGGGTTCGCCGGTGACAAGCCGCCATTGGGGACGCCCGGTGTGTCGCCTCAGTACCGGAGCGTGGCCCGCGGCCATGGACGCGCGTCCCTTGACAAATTTAACGTAGTGTTCTACAACAGCTATAACAGAGGCGAGGTGCCGGGTGCTCCTGACGATCGACCTGTCGAGTGAGACGCCGCTCTACCAGCAACTGCGCGACCACGTCGTCGAGGCCATCGCCGCCGGTAGCCTGCCCGCCGGGAGCGGCCTGCCCGCCACCCGCCGGCTGGCCGCTGAGTTCGGTATCAACTTCCACACGGTCAACAAGGCGTACGACCTGCTGCGCCAGGAGGGGCTCGTCCGCCTGACCCGCAAGCAGGGCGCCGTGGTGCAACGCGACCCCGCGAGCGGCCCCCCGGCCGCCGGCTTCGCCGACGCCTGGCAGGCGCGCGCCCGTACCTTGCTCGCGGAGGCGGTCGCCCAGGGCCTGACTCCGGACGAGATCCTGGACGCCTGTCGCGCCGTCCTCGCCGGGTTCGAATCGGGGACGGCGGGGGAGACTCCCTCGCCGGGAGAGGGTCTGCGACCATGAGCGCCTTCTACGTTTCAATGGGGCTGATCTACCTGCTCCTCGTGGTGGCTCACCTGCTGATGCCGTCGTTCGTCCGGCCCACCCTGCCGTTCGGTGTGCGGGTGCCGGAGGACCGCGTCGGGGATCCGACCATCGCCGCGGAGCGTCGCGCCTACCGGATCTGGGTGCTCCTGATCGGCGTGGTCGCGGTCGCGCTCGTCGGCGCGGTCGTGGCCGTCACTGGCCAACAGTCCCTCGTCGCGGTCGGGCTAGCCCTGCTGGTGATCGTGTATTGGGTAGTCTACTACCGCGCGCACCTCCACCTGCAGGCGGTCAAGACGCGCGAGGGCTGGTTCGCCGGGCAGCACCAGGCGGTCGCGGTCGACACGGACCTGCTCACGTCGCCACCTGCGCTGCCCTGGGGGTGGGTGCTCCCCGCCGTCGCCATCCTGGTGGCGACCGCGGCTATCGGCGTCCACCAGTACCCGGGCCTCCCGGCGACGCTCGTCGTCCACTGGAGCGCGGGCGGCACGCCGACGCGCTTCGCGCCCAGGTCGGTCGCGAGCGCCTTCTCCGGCGTCTTCGCCCAGGCCGGTCTGACGCTGATCCTCGCCGCGCTTGGCGCCTTCCTGCCGCGCATGCGACAGGACCTCGACGCCGCGCGGCCGACGGCGTCGGCCCTCCAGGCGCGCGGCTTCCGGCGCGCGATGTTCCTCGGGCTCGCCGTCCTGACCGCCTGCGTCAACCTGAGCCTGCTGGTGACGTCGCTGGCCCAGTGGGGGGTGCTGGCGAGCCGAAGCGCCCTGCTCGCCTACGGCCCGATCGCCCTGACGCTGGTCGGGGCCGTCGGCGTGATCGCCGTCGCCTTCCGCGCCGGACAGGGTGGCTTTCGCCTGCCCGTCGCCGGGAGCACCGAGCCGGCGCGGCCCGGGGTCGCGAACCGGGACGACGACCGCAACTGGATCGGCGGGGCGCTCTACTTCAACCGCCACGATTCGTCGTTCCTGGTCAACAAGCGCTACGGCGTCGGCTGGACGCTCAACTTCGGCCACCCGATCGCCTGGGTCGTCGTGCTGGCGCTGGTCGCGCTGGTGGTGGTGCCCAGGCTGTAGCCGGGTCACGGGATCGCCGGCGATAGCCGGCTCGGTAGCAGCGCGGAATTGAGTCGCGGCGAGCCGCCGCCGTGGGAAGGCGTGAGGGCATGGGAATGCGGGTGACGCGCGTGGCCCGGGTCGGGCTCGCGCTGGGGATGATGCTGTTGGTGATGGGCTGCGGTGGTGGCGCCACACCCGCATCCACCATGACGGGTACGGCCGCGGCGACCTCCACACCGCCGCCCGCGGCGGGTGCCACCACAGCGACGCCGCTCGCCTCCCCGGCGGCCGCCGTCCACGAGCAGGACGTCAGCTTCACGAGCGGGCCGGACACGCTCTACGGGACCTTCGAGCTGCCCGCGGCGGCACCATCCGGCAAGGTCCCGGCGGCACTGATCATCTCCGGCAGCGGGCCGACCGACCGCAACGGGAACGCCCCGCAGTTCCCCGCCATGAACACGAACCTCAACTTCGCGCGCGCTTTGGCCGCCGACGGCGTGGCCTCGTTCCGCTACGACAAACTCGGCTCCGGCAAGACGGGACTCGGCAGCCACGCCAATGGCCAGGGGATCGACTTCAACCTCTACCTCCAGGAGGCGCGCGACGCCTACGACTGGCTGGCCGGCCAGCCCCAGGTCGACCCGAGTCGGATCGTCATCCTCGGCCACAGCGAGGGTGGGTTGTTCGCGCTCGTCCTCGCTCAGCAACTGCAGGGGACGGCTCACCCGCCGCGCGCGCTGGTGCTGGCGGCGCCTCTGAGCGTGCGCTACCTCGACCTGCTCAAGGAGCAGATCACCGCTCAGTACCAGGCGGCGGTTGCGGCGGGCCAGGTGACGCACGCGCAGGCGACGGCGGCCCTGCAGGAGTTCGACCGGATCATCTCCAGCGTCCGGCAGCAGGGGAAGTTCCCGGCCACGATCACGACCCCGGCGCTGCAGGCGCTCTTCCTGCCGGTCAATCAGCCGTTCTTGATCCAGACGGACCGGTACGACCCGGCCGCGGTCGCGGCCCAGTTGCCGCCGACGCTCCCGGTCCTGGTCCTTCACGGTAGCAAAGACCAGGAGATATCGGGTACCGACATCGACCACCTGATGCGGGGCTTCCAGCAGGCGGGGAACACGCACGTGGTGCGCGCGGAGCTGCCCAACGTCGACCACATCTTCAAGGTGGTGACCGGGACGCCGAACCCGGCCCGCGACTACGCCGACCCGAGCCTGCCCTTCTCGCCGGACGCGGTCGCCCGGCTCGCGGCATTCGTGCGCCAGAACGTCACCGGGCGGTAGCGCGTCGCGGCGGGGATGGCACCCCCGACGTGCCCAATGTCGCTGTCGCGACGCAGCCACGCGCTGCCAGGTCCGGCGATCGCGCCGGCTCCAGCCGCGACGTGGACGGTCACTCGTCGGTCCCGTCCTCCTCGTCGACGGAGACCTCCGCGGCCGGGCTGCCCCAGGTCTTCGGCCGGCGGGCGCCTGCCATGCTGCTCAGCAGCCCGCCGTAGCCCAGCCCGGCGATCAGCCGGCGCGTGATCGGCTCGCCGGCCAGCGCATAGGGCAGCAGCAGGTCCAGCACCGACACGCGCCCGTACAGCTCGCATGAGGCCAGCCCGAGGAAAGGAACCGCCCCGAAGTACGCCAGCCAGAACATGGTGCCCGGGTCGACCGGCGCGCCCCGCGTCACCAGCCGGCCGCCGACGCGCTCGACCGCCAGCACGAACGGGTCCTGGGGATCGAGCACGATCGAGCCGCCCACCAGCACCACCTCGGCGCCCGCCGCCAGCAGCCGACGGTAGGCCGCCGCGACCGCGCGCGGGTCGTCCTCCTCCAGGCGCAGCACCTCTCCGACCGCGGCGCCGTAGGGCGCCAGCGACGCGCCCAGCCGCGCGACGGCCACCTCCAGGTTGGTCGGGCCGATGCGCGTCCCGGCCAGGATGCCGACGCGCCGCGCCCGGAAGGCCGCTACCCACAGCGTCTGGTCGCCGCCGAGCGCCACGAGCGCTCGCTCGACCCGCTCTCGCGGCACGAACAGCTCGGGTGCCTTGACGATCGCCACCGTCTCGTTCGTCTCGACCACCCGACCGTCGAGCGCCGTCGCCAGCAGCACGGCCCGCGTCAGGTTCAGCCGCTCCACCATGCCGGACCGCACGCGGAGCAGCCCCGGGCCGGCGGCGCGGACGTTGACCTGGCCCTGGTGCGGCGGGTCGAGGATGACCCCGGGGCCGGTGAGGTGGCGCGCCAGCAGCGCCGAGGCCGCGGGCTGGGCCTCGTCGCCGGGCTCCGGGACGACGATCGCGATCTCCAGTCCGTCGTGGCCGCCGGGGAGGCGGGCCAGCGCGTCGGTGAGCGGCGTGCCCCGGCGCACCGTGACGCGCGGTCGCGTGCCGGCCGGCGCCAGGTCGCGGCTGAGCACGGCGCCGGGAGCGCTCGCCGCGTCCTCACCGACCCGGAACGTCCGCCGCTGCATGCCGGTCACCTCCCTCGTCGCCGCTCGGCCCGTTGACGGCAACGCCGGTGGCCCGGACCGGCATTCCCGGGTGCCCCGGGGCTAGGCCGTTCCGCCCCGGTTCGCGCTGAGGTAGAAGACGTAGTCGACGTCCGGGACCGCCACCCGGTGGCCGCCGAGCGCCGAGAGCACCTGCGCCCGGTGCTGTGCCGAGTGCTGCAGCACCTGGAGCAGCCCGTCGTGCCGGGACAGCGGGACGTCGATCCACGCGACCTCGAGCGGTGCGTCGAAGAAGTCCGGCTCCACCCGGGCCAGGAGTTCAGCGTAGCCCGCGGCTAGCTCGGCGGCGCGCGCGGCGAACCAGTCGAGCGGGCGCGCGAAGTACTCCGCCTGATCACCCGCGCGGTCGATCGGCTCGTCGCGCAGCAGGAACAGGTAGACGTCCTCCACGCCGACCAGGTGCTTGAGCGTCTCCTCGATCGACCCGAAGGTCCCCGGTGCCGCCGCCTCGAGCCGGTCCCGGTCGACATCGCGGCAGATGGCGAAGACCCGCGCGTTGGCCCAGCCGTTGTAGGCGTAGAGGTCACGCAGCGTGCGCGACGCGTCCATCCTGTCTCCCTCCGTGTCGGCTCGGTGCCCGCGCCCGCCGCGCCGGCCCCACGTTACTACGGTTCAACGCGTGTGCTACATCGCGGCCGGGCACGTTCAGGCCCGGCGGGACGAGAACTCGACCGACCGCACGCCGTCCGGGTCGACCTCGGCCAGCGCCGCCAGTTCGGCCGCGGTCGGCAGCGGTGTCGACGGGGTGCTGGAGACGTCCACCGCGAACCCCGTCCGGCGCGTCACCTCGTCCCGCGTGCTCGTCGAGTGCACGCTCTCGACCTCGAGCCGGCCGTGCGCCAGCCGAAAGACGCACAGTGGCGTGACCACCCGGTCGAGCCTCCCGGCGGCGGTCACGAAGTCCACCCGCTCGACGAAGACGCGCGGCGAGTGGGCCGCTCGCCAGACGACCGTCCGTCCGGCAAGCGGCAGGATGAAGGCCGCTCCGCCGCCGCCCGGGAAGCGCACCGTCGGCCGCTCGCGCGTGCCGACGAAACTGGTGTTGACGTGGCCGGTCGCGTCGACCTGCGCCGCACCGAGGAAGGCGAGGTCGACCCCGCCCCGCGCCACCAGGTCGTAGAAGTCGGCGTTGTCGAAGATGCTCGCCGAGCCCTCGGCGAGCGCCGCCGCGGTCGTCGCGGGGCCGAGCCGCGCCGGGTGAGCATTGACGCCCCCGGCGATCGTGACGAGCGTCGCGTTCGGCGCGTGCAGGTGCCGCGCCAGCGTCACCGCCACCAGCGGCAGCGGCGAGTTCACGCCGACGAAGACCGTCTCGCCGTCCCGCACCAGCCGGGCCAGCGCCACCGCCATCAACTCGGGCGCGCCCCACCCGGTCATGCCGGCACGCCGGCCGCGACGTGGTCGGTCGCGGCGGTCTCGATCAGGTACCGGTCGAGCCCCTCGGGCGTCCGGCTCAGCTCCAGGTAGCGCCAGACGGCGGGCTCGTCCACGTCGTACCGGGGGTAGCAGCTCGTCGGCCGCGCGCCGCCCGGCAGGTGGACCACCGCCTCGACGAACAGCTCCGGGATCGCGGTCAGCTCCGGCTGGCGCGCGAGCTCGGCCGTCGGCGCGATCTCCTCGGCCACCACGATCACGCGCCGCGCGGCCCGGGTGATGACCCGGTCCCAGAAGGGGGTGCCGAGGATGCGGGCGTTCCCGCGGGCGTCGGCCACCGGGACGTGGACGATGGCCCAGTCCGGGCGGATGGCCGGCACCGCGTAGAGCCACTGGTCCGAGTAGGGGTCCTTGATCCGGGCGAAGCCGCTCGCCGCCGGCACGTCACTGCCGGTCAGCCCGGGCACCGGCTGGAAGGGGATGCCGAAGGATGCGGCCCGCATCCCTGCCACGATCGTGATTCAGGCGTGCTCCTTGACGACGACGCGGCCCGCCTCGACGGCGCGGCGGAAACTCGGCGCCATTCCGAACGGCTGCTCGAAGCTCACGATGCCGCACTGGATGCGGCTGAGGCAGCCGGCCGCGGCCAGTAGGTCCGCGTCGTAGCCGGGCGAGGGCTTGGCGAGTTCGAGGTTGCGCCGGCCCTGGCGGGCCAGTTCCCGCACGAAGGCGGCGGGGGTGCGCTGCAGCAGGCTGCCGCCGATGGCCAGAAGCTGCCCGTCCTGGACCAGCGCGGCCGCCTCGCTCAGGGTGCGGCGCCGATCGGTCATGCTGGTCTCCCGTCGCTGGTGCCGGCCGCCTGGCCCGCCCGGGAGGAATCGTAGCCGGCCCTGCCGGCGGCGCAAGCCGCGACCGGATAGAGCACGGGATCAGACCACGTCGTCGCCGGTCTCGCGCGCGATCTCCGCCAGGGCGATCACCAGGTGCGGCGCCAGCGAGCGCAGCTCGCGCCGGTGGCTGCTGGCCAGGTCGGCGAGCAGGGCCACGCCGTGGTCGGTCAGCCGGAGGAGGACCTGCCGCCGGTCGCCGGGGTTGGTCTCGCGGCGCACCAGGCCCTGCGCCTCGAGCCGGTCGGCCAGCCCGACCGCGCTGTGGTGCTTGATCATGAGCCGTTCGGCGAGGTAGCCGACGGTCGGCAGGTCGTCCGGGTCACGACCTGCCAGCGCCACCAGCGCCTGGTACTGCTGCGGCGTCAGCCCGCGGTCGTCCGCCAGGTGCTCGCTGGCCTTGAGGAACTGCCGGATCAGGTAGCGGAAGCGCGCCAGCGCCCGGTAATCGTCGACCGACATGCTCGGCGTGCGCGGGAGCCTGGGTGCTTGAACCCGATCGCCCGACTCGACTGTCTGCTCCACGTCGATCCCCATACTCCACCCCTGCCGCCACTCCGGTATCGTAATACGATAGGAGTATATCGCACGGTTGACCATTACACAAGCCGGGGGGTTAGGCGCCGCCCGCCGGCGGCGCGAGAGGTCCTGTAACGCTCCCGCAACGCCAGCGCGGCGACTGCAAGGCTTTTGGAACGCCCCGGCTCGTAGGCTACGGGTGCGCGCGACCGGGGGTTACGGCCGCGCAACAGAGGGGCACGGGCGGGCAGGACCACGGACGGGATCGCGGAGATGGGCGAGGCGCCGAGCGGCGAGCCGCGGCTGCTGACGGGGGAGAACCTCGACGCGCTCGTCGGCGTCCTGGCCGCGCGCGGCTGGACCGTCGTCGGACCGACGGTGCGCGACGGCGCCGTCGTCTACGACCGTCTCGCGTCCGCGCGCGACCTGCCGGAGGGCTGGAGCGACGAGCAGGGCCCCGGCACGTACCGGCTGCGCCGGACGGGCGGCCCGGCGCGCTTCAGCTACAGCGTGGGCCCCCATTCCTGGAAGCAGTTCCTCTTCCCACCCGAGCGGCTGCTCTGGCGCGCGGCCCGCGAGGGCGCCGGCTTCCGGGTGCTGACCGAGGACACCCCGCCACCCCGCTACGCCTTTCTCGGGGTGCGTGCCTGCGAGCTGGCGGCGATCGCCGTCCAGGACCGGGTCTTCCTGGGCGGGACCTACACCGATCCCGACTACCGGGCGCGCCGCGAGCGCGCCTTCCTGGTCGCCGTCAACTGCGGGCAGGCAGGTGCGTCCTGCTTCTGCGCCTCGCTCGGGACCGGCCCACGTGCGACCTCGGGCTACGACCTGGTTTTGACCGAGCTCCTGGACGGTGAGCGGCACGACTTCCTGGTCGCGGCGGGCAGCGAGCCGGGCCGGCAGGTCCTCGACGCCCTGCCGACGCGGCCGGCCGCACCGGCCGACCTGGCCGCGGCCGAGCAGGCGACGGCCCACGCCGCCGCCCAGCAAGTGCGCGCGGTCGCGCTCGACGGTCTCAAGGCCGCGCTCGAGGACCGGCTCGACAGCCCGCGCTGGGACGAGATTGCCGGGCGGTGCCTGACCTGCGGCAACTGCACCCAGGTCTGTCCCACCTGCTTCTGCGTTGCGGTTGAGGACACGACCGACCTCGCCGGGATGAGCGCGGCGCGGCTGCGCCGCTGGGACTCCTGCTTCTCGCTGGACTTCTCCTACCTGCACGGCGGCAGCGTGCGCCGCTCCGGCAAGGCGCGCTACCGCCAGTGGCTGACGCACAAGTTCGCCGGCTGGGTCGACCAGTTCGGCACCGTCGGCTGCGTGGGCTGCGGCCGGTGCATCACCTGGTGCCCCGCTGGAATCGACATCACGGCCGAGCTGGCCTCACTCCGCGCCGAGGCCGCGCCGGCCGGGGAAGGAGCGCACGATGGTGGCGATGGACCCGATGACGCTTGAGCTCGCCGGCCAACCCTTCCTGCGCGGCCTGCGCCCGATCCACCTGGCGGAGATCGCCGCCTGCGCCACCATCGTCAGCTTCCCGGCGGGCCAGCTCATCTTCCGCGAGGGCGACCCGGCCACGAGCTTCTTCATCCTGCGCCGCGGCCGAGTGGCGCTGCAGCTGGTGGTCCCCGGCCGCGGCCCGACCACGATCCAGACCGTCGGTGAGGGGGATGTGCTGGGCTGGTCCTGGCTCTTCCCCCCGTACCGCTGGCAGTTCGACGCCACGGCGCTGGACCTGACCCGGGCAGTGGCGCTCGACGCCGACTGCCTGCGCCGCGCGATGGAGGGGGACCACGAGCTCGGCTACCACCTGATGCGGCGCTTCGCCCAGACGATCTCCGATCGCCTGCAGGCCACCCGCCTGCAGATGCTGGACGTCTACGGCCATGCTCCAGGCCGCTAGCCGGTCGGCCGTCGTCGACCCGATGGTGCCGCGGCGCTTCGGCGTCGGGCGGGTCCGGCGGGAGACGCACGATACGGTGACGCTCGAGCTGCGCTCGACGGACGGACTCGGCCTGCCGTTCGCGCCCGGCCAGTTCACCATGCTGTACCCGTTCGGCGCGGGTGAGGTCCCGATCTCGATCAGCGGCGACCCGGCCCGGCCGGACACGCTCGTCCACACCGTGCGCGCGGTCGGTGCCGCCACGCGGGCTATCTGCGCGCTCCGCCCGGGCGAGATGCTGGGCGTGCGCGGCCCGCTCGGCCGCGGCTGGCCGGTACCTGAGGCCGAGGGCAGCGACGTCGTCGTGGTCGCGGGCGGTATCGGCCTGGCGCCGCTGCGGCCGGCGCTCTACGCGCTGCTCGCCACCCGTGAGCGCTACGGCTCGATCATCCTCCTCTACGGGGCGCGTACGCCCTCCGACCTGCTCTACACCCGTGAGCTGGAGCGCTGGCGCGGGCGCTTCGACCTCGACGTCGAGGTCACCGTGGACCGCGGCGACGAGGGCTGGCGCGGCAACGTGGGGGTGGTCACCCGGCTGTTCGACCGGGTGCGCTTCGACCCGGCGCACGCCGTCGCCCTGATGTGCGGCCCCGAGGTCATGATGCGCTTCACGGTGCGCGAGTTGGAGCGGCTCGGCGTGACCGACGACCGCGTCTACCTGTCAATGGAGCGCGACATGAGGTGTGGGGTGGGGCTGTGCGGTCACTGCCAGCTCGGCTCGCGCTTCGTCTGCCTGGACGGCCCGGTCTTCCGCTACGACGAGGTCCGGCCGTTGATCGCGATTCAGGAGCGCTGAGCTGAGCCGCACACTGGCCGCCCGCGTCACCCCCCGACCGAAGCTGGCCGTCTGGAAGTTCGCCTCCTGCGACGGCTGCCAGCTCAGCCTGCTCGACTGCGAGGACGAGCTGCTGGCCGTCGCCGGCGCGGTCGAGATCGCCTACTTCCTGGAGGCCACCAGCGTCCAGGGGCGCGGGCCGTACGACCTCTCCCTGGTCGAGGGTGCGATCTCGACCCCGGCCGACGCCGAGCGGATCAAGGCGATCCGGCGCGCCTCGCGCGTGCTGGTCACCATCGGGGCCTGCGCCACCGCGGGGGGCATCCAGGCGCTGCGCAACTTCCCCGGCGGGGAAACCTTCCTGCCGACCGTCTACCCGCATCCAGAGCACGTCGAGACCCTGGCGACCGCGACGCCGATCGCCGACCACGTGCCGGTCGACTTTGAGCTGCGCGGCTGCCCGATCGACAAGCGCCAGTTGCTCGAGGTCGTCGGCGCCGTCCTCAACCGTCGCAAGCCGGCCATCCCAACGGGGAGCGTCTGCATGGAGTGCAAGTGCCGCGGCACCCCCTGCCTGCTGGTGGCGCGCGGGATTCCCTGCATGGGACCGGTCACGCAGGCGGGCTGCGGCGCGCTCTGCCCCGCGCTCGGCCGGGGCTGCTTCGGCTGCTTCGGCCCGATGGAGACCCCCAATACCGCCGCGCTGGCGACCGTCTGGCGCGGGCACGGTGCCGGTCACCGTGAGCTGCTGCGGGCGTTCCGCGGCTTCACCGGCTATGCCGAGGCGTTCCGGACGGAGAGCCAGGCCCATGAGCACGCGGACTCGCACGATCAAGGTTGAGCGGCTGACCCGCGTCGAGGGCGAGGGCGCGCTCACGCTGCGCCTGCGCAACGGGACGGTCGCCGGGGTCGAGTGCCGCATCTACGAGCCACCGCGCTTCTTCGAGGCGCTCCTGCGCGGCCGCCACTTCACCGAGGCGCCCGACATCACCGCGCGGGTCTGCGGCATCTGCCCGGTCGCCTACCAGATGAGCGCCGTCCAGGCGATGGAGGCGGCTTGCGGCGTGGTCGTGCCCCAGCCGCTGCGGGACCTGCGCCGCCTCCTCTACTACGGCGAGTGGATCGAGAGTCACGCGCTCCACATCTACCTGCTCCACGCGCCCGACTTCCTGGGCTTTGAGAGCGGCATCGCCCTGGCGCGCGACCACCCGGACGTCGTCGCCCGCGGGCTAGAGCTGAAGAAGACCGGCAACGCCGTCATGGCCACCGTCGGGGGGCGCGAGATCCACCCGGTCAACGTCCGGGTGGGCGGCTTCTACAGCCTGCCGGCGCGGGCGGAGCTCGCCCGGCTCGCCGAGCGGCTGCGCTGGGCGCGGGAGGCGGCGCTCGAGACGGTCCGCTGGGCGGCCGGGTTCGCGTTCCCCGACGTCGAGCGCGACTACGAGCTGGTAGCGCTCCGGCCCGAGTCCGGCTACCCGATCGACGGCGGGCGGCTCGTCTCGAGCTCCGGGCTCGACCTCGCGCCGGAGGAGTACGAGGCGCACTTCGTCGAGGAGCAGGCGCCCTACTCGCACGCGCTGCAGTCGCACCGGCGCGACGGCGGCTCCTACCTGGTCGGGCCGCTCGCGCGCTACGGGCTGAACGCGGCCCGCCTGGCGCCGCTGGCGCGCCAGGCGGCGGAGGAGGCCGGGCTCGGCCCGCTGTGCGCCAACCCGTACCGCAGCATCCTGGTGCGCGCGGTCGAGGTCGTCCACGCCTGCGACGAGGCGGTGCGGCTCTGCGAGGAGTATCGCGAGCCCGAGGCGCCGTCCGTACCGGTCAATCCGCGCGCCGGGGTTGGCCACGGCTGGACCGAGGCGCCGCGCGGCCTCCTCTACCACCGCTACGAGATCGACGACGCGGGTACCATCCTCGCGGCCGACATCGTGCCACCCACGGCGCAGAACCAGCGCGTGATCGAGGAGGACCTGCGGGTCGTGGCCGACCAACACCTGGCGCTGCCGGAGCCGGAGTTGGCGCTGCGCTGCGAGGCGGCTATCCGCAACCACGACCCCTGCATCTCCTGCGCGACCCACTTCCTGCGCCTCGAGGTCGACCGGGGCGCGGCCGGTTCGGGTGCAAGCGGGGGCTAGCCGTCATCGCGGCGCAGCGTCTCGGCGGCCGCGGCGGGCGAGGGGACGCGCCAGGGCGGCGACAGTTGCTGCCCCGCGTCGGCTGCCGCGTCGTCGAGGTCGATCAGCCCGAGCCGCCCGTCGACGAACCAGCCGGTGATCTGGTAGCGATCGCGCGCCTCGGCGACGACGAACCCCTCGTCGGCACCGACGACGATCCAGCCCAGCCGGATGACCTCGGCCACGTAGTCGCGTCGCCGCAACGCAACGTCCGTCCCGCTCGCCCGACTCCGGCCGCCGCCTCGCCGCCGGCCGGCTCAACGAAGACCGGTGCGCGTGCACACCAATGATAGCGGCCCGCGCGGTATCCTCGTGTGTCTGAGGGCTGCAGGAGGGAGTCGCGCCCGGCGATCCGGCTGGGTCGAGAGAGGTGCCGATGGAGCGTCCCCACTACCTCGGCGAGGCGTTCTCCTCGGCGTTCCGGGACCGCGACGTGGCGCGGGCCTACCGGCACCGCCCGCCCTACCCGGCCGCGCTGTTCGACCGATTGCTCGGCCTGATGGCGCCGGGGCCGCGCGCCGTCCTCGACGTCGGCTGCGGGCGGGGTGAGGTCGCCCGGCCGCTGGCGCCGCGCGTGGCGCGCGTCGACGCACTGGACGTGTCCGCCGAGATGGTCGCGGAGGGTCGACGGGCTCCCGGCGGCGACGCGCCGAACCTGCGCTGGACCGTCGGGCGGGCCGAGGACGCGCCGCTCGACCCGCCCTACGCGCTGGTCGTCGGTGCCCAGAGCCTGCACTGGGTGGAGTGGTGGATCGTCCTGCCGCGCCTGCGCGACGCGCTGCTGCCTGGCGGCTACCTTGCGGTCGTCGACGCGAAGTCACCGCCCGTGCCCTGGGCCGACGCGCTCGACGCCATCGTCCGCCGCTACTCCACCAACCCGGAGTACATCCCCTTCGACATGCTGGCGGCCTGGAGCGCGGCCGGGCTATGGAAAGAGGTCGACCGCTGGTCGTCTCCGCCCGCGCCCTTCGCCCAACCCGTCGACGACTACCTCGACTCCCTGCACTCACTGAGCGGCCTGTCGCGGTCGCGGCTCGGGCCGGAGCGGACCGCCGCGCTGGATGCCGATGTGCGCGCGCTGGTCACGCCGCACGCCGACCCGGATGGCAGGCTGTCCATCCCGGTGGCGGGCCGGGTGGTCTGGGGGCGGCTCCTCCGGCCCGACCGCGAGCAGGCCGGGTGAGCGCGGCGCGGGTCGTGGTCGTCGGACTTGGCAACCGGCTGCGCGGCGACGACGCGGTCGGCCCGCTCGTCGCGGACCGCCTCGCCGGTCGGACGCCGCCGGGCGTGACCGTGCTGAGCCACGAGGGCGACCCGACCGACCTGCTGGAGGTGTGGGACGGCGCGGACCTCTGCGTCGTGGTCGACGCGGTCTGGTCTGGTAGCGCTCCGGGCACGCTCCATCGCGTCGAGCCGCTGGCCGGGCCGCTGAGGACGCGGCTCGACTTCCCGTCGTCGCACGGGTTCGACCTGCCGGGAACGGTCGCGCTCGCCCGCGTGCTCGGGCGACTGCCGCGGCGGCTGGTCGTGCTGGGGGTGGAGGCGGCCGGCTTCGACCGCGGCGCCGCGCTCTCGCCCCCGGTGGCGGCGGCGCTGCCGGCCGCCGTCGACGCCATGCTGGCCGAGATCGACCCCTGGCTAGGCTGAGCCGCCCGCGGCCGGCGCTTTTTCCTCGACCCGGGGCATCGGTGAGGGCTGCTGCCAGCGAGGCCAGGGCTGGAGCTGCTCCAGCTGGGCCAGCAGCGCAAGCAGGGTGTCCTCGCCGCCCGGCGGTGCCACGAGCTGCACGGCGAGCGGCAGGCCCTCGGCCGAGCGACCGGCCGGCGCCGACGCCGCCGGGAAGCCGGCGAGATTCCAGGGCGGGGTGAAGATCCAGTTGGCGCTGCCGAGGGTGGTCGTGAGCCAGCCACGGCCGTGCCAGCGGCCGATCGGCACGGCGGGCTCGGCGACCGTCGCGGTCAAGAGCACGTCGTACGCGCCGAACCAGGCCGTGACCCGCGCGCGGAAGCCGTCCACCTCGGCCGGCCTGGCCAGACCGGCGCGCGTCAGCCAGTGGCCGGCGCGGACCATCCCGCGGGTGCGCCGCTCGAGCCGGTCCCGCGGCAGCTCGCGCGCGTCCTCGGCGATGCCGGCCAGCCAGCGGCCGGTATAGCGTGGGCCGAGGTCGAGCGGGTAGGGCGGGTCCGCCGACCGGACCTCGTGACCGGCGTCGCCGAGGAGCGAAGCCGTCCGCTCCACCGCCCGCGCGACCTCCGGCGAGACGCGCGCGCCGACCATCGGCGGCCGCGTCGAGACGGCGACGCGCAGCCGGCGCGACGGCGGCTCCGGGGCCGGTCGCGCGGCGCGTCCGGCCAGCACGTCCAGCATGAGGGCCAGGTCGGCGACGCCGTGGGCCAGCGGGCCGTACTCGGTGAGCCCGTACCAGTGGCGTCGCCCGCGAGCGAGCGGGACGAGCCCCGGTCCCGGCTTGAGCGCGACAAGGCCACAGCAGGCAGCCGGGATGCGCAGCGAGCCGCCGCCATCCGATCCCAGCGCGAGCGGGACCATGCCCGTCGCGACCGCCGCGGCCCCGCCGCCGGTCGAGCCGCCGGGCGTCCTCGTGGGGTCCCAGGGGTTGCGAGCCGGCGGGGCGAACGCCTCGGGCTCGGTGAAGGGCCAGATCGCCAGCTCCGGCATCGCCGTCTTGCCGACCACCACGGCGCCGGCCGCGCGCAGGCGCCGGACGAGCTCGTCGTCCGCCGGAGCCGGCGTGTCCGGCGTGGCGCCGGAGCCGAGTCGTGTCGGCTCCCCGGCGAGGTCGATGTTGTCCTTGATCGCCACCGGCACCCCGGCCAGCGGCAGCTCTGCCAGGTCGGGCCGTTCCGCCAGGGCCGCGGCCTCAGCCAGCGCCCGCTCGGCGCGCACCAGCTGGAAGGCGTGGAGGCGTGGGTCGAGCGCCGCGATCCGCGCCAGGTGATCCTCGACGACCTGGACCGGCGAGACGGCCCCGCTGCGCACCCGTTCCGCGATCGCGGCGGCGCTTCTCCCGGTGACGCCCGCTCCCGGTTCTCCGGTCATGCGTCCCTCCGTCCCCGGCTGCGCGACGGAGCATCCCGCGGATCCCGGCGTCCGCGATCGGTTAGCGACGCCCGTCCACTCGCCCGCCCGCCACAAACCGCCGCACTGGAACCACGCGATACCACGCTGCGTGTACTGAGTATAGAGGAGACACGCGGGCGTGCTCGATCACGTTCGGCGGCACGCACCGACCCGGTTGCTGAGGCATCATCTGTGTAGAGAATGCGCGTGCGCGCAGGGAAAAATGAGGGACAACGTGGCAGCGTTCGTGCTAGCCTAGCGGACTGATCGCACCGGTGGGCCCCGGACGCAACGGGGTCCGCTGCTCACGCGGCCCGACCCAGCTCGCTCCGTCCGCGACGCCGCTTGCCGGTCGGGCCTCCGCGCAGAGAAGGGGACATCAGGTGGCCAACCCACTGCAGCAACTCGCCGACGTCGGGCAGAGCTTCTGGCTCGACAACCTCAGCCGCACCATCATCACCTCGGGTGAGCTGATGCGCCTCATCCAGCAGGACGGCCTGCGCGGCATCACCTCCAACCCGACCATCTTCGAGAAGGCGCTGGCCGGTACCGACGCCTACGACCAGGAGATCACGCGCCTGGCCGCGGAGGGCAAGACCCTCGACCAGATCTTCGAGGGGCTGGCCATCGAGGACATCCGCATGGCCGCCGACCTCCTGCGCCCCGTCTTCGACGCGGCGGGTGGGGGCGACGGCTTCGTCTCGCTCGAGTTGCCGCCCTCCCTGTCGGCCGACACCGCGCGCTCGACCGCCGAGGCGCGGCGCCTCTTCGCCGCCATCGACCGGCCCAACGTCATGATCAAGGTGCCCGGCACGTCGGAGGGTATCCCGGCGGTCGAGGAGCTGATCGCCGCGGGCGTGAACGTCAACATCACCCTCCTCTTCTCGCTCGACGGCTACCAGCAGGTGATGGAGGCGTACCTGCGAGGCCTCGAGCGCCGCGCGGCGCGGGGCGAGCCCCTTCACCAGATCAACTCCGTCGCCAGCTTCTTCGTCAGCCGCGTGGACACCGAGGTCGACCACCGCATCGACCAGCTGCTGGAGCAGCACCCGGACGAGGCGACGCGCGCGCGCCTGACCGCGCTCCAGGGCAAGGCCGCCATCGCCAATGCGAAGGTGGCCTATCTGCGCTTCAAGGAGATCTTCCTCGAGGGCGAGCGCTTCGCTCGGCTTCGCGAGCAGGGCGCTCGCCTGCAGCGGCCGCTCTGGGCCAGCACCAGCACCAAGAATCCCGCCTACTCCGATATTTACTACGTCGAGGCGCTGATCGGCGCGCACACCGTCGACACCATGCCCGACGCCACCGCCGAGGCCTTCCGCGACCATGGACAGGCGCGCCTCACCATCGAGGAGGACGTCGAGGGGGCGCGTCACGTTTTGGAGGAACTGGCCAACGTCGGCGTCAGCTACGACGACGTCACCCACCTGCTGCAGGTCAACGGCGTGGCCGCTTTCGCCAAGTCGTATGAC
>DASSZN010000282.1:0-5659 GCA_035702805.1 Thermomicrobiaceae bacterium
AAGCTCGACCAGGCCAACGTCAGCGAGCGCGTCCTCTTCCCCGGACTCGACGGCCTCAGCCGCTGGCTGCGCCGCTACTACGAGCCGCGCGGCCCCGGTACGGCCGACGAGCGGCCCGGCGCTCCCGGCCTGCCCGGGAGCCCGACGATCACCCGACCGGACTAGGAGCACGACGCATGGGCGAGCCCGCACGCACTGTCGACGCGTTCGTCGAGATCCCGGCCGGCAGCCGGAACAAGTACGAGTACGACGAGACGACCGGCCGCATCCGGCTGGACCGCGTCCTCTACCACTCGGTCCACTACCCCACCGACTATGGCTTCATCCCCGGCACCCTGGCGCCGGACGGCGACCACCTCGACATCCTGGTCGTCACCTACGAGCCCACCTTTCCCGGCTGCATGGTCGAGGCCCGGCCGATCGGTGGGCTCGACATGGCCGACGAGAAAGGCCCCGACTTCAAGGTCGTCGCCGTGCCGACCGGCGACCCGCGCTTCGACCAGACCTTCACGCTGGGTGACCTGGCCCCGCACTGGCTGAAGGAGATCGAGGCCTTCTTCGCTACCTACAAGCTGCTCGAGCCGAAGCTGACCGAGGTGCTCGGCTGGCACGACGTCGACCAGGCCTGGACGGTCATCGAGCAGGCCCGCATCGCCGCGATTCAGGTCCGTCGCGAGTGAGGGCGAGCGCGGCGCCGGGCACCGGGAGGAGCTGGCTGTGCTGACCCACGCCGACACAATCCTGTTGCTGCGCGTGCTCCTGGCAGGGGTGATCGGTTTTCTGATCGGACTGCAGCGCGAGACGCGCGGCTCCCCAGCCGGGGAGCGGACCACTGCCCTCCTCGCTGTCGGTGTGACCGCGCTCGTAGGGATCGATCGCATCGTCCTTCCGGCCAACAGCGACCGCGTCATCCAGGGGATCATCACCGGGGTAGGCTTTCTCGGCGTGGGTGTCATCGTGCGAACCGAGAGCCGCGCCGTACATGGGCTGACGACCGCGGCGGGGCTCTGGGCGGTGATGGCCATGAGCGTGCTCGTCGGCCTGGGACACGAGATGCTCGGAGCCATGCTCGGCGTCCTCATCCTGCTCTTGCTCGTCTGGCCGCAGCTCCCCGTGCTCTCGCGCCTGTCCATCGCCAAGCGACGCACCGCGCAGGAGACGAGCGCCGAGGCGCTCACCGGCACGTCGCCGGGCGACCCGCCTCACGACCGTTGACTGCCACCCGGGCCACGCGCGTGACGGAGGCCGGGAAGCCTCATCGTGTCACCGACGTTACGACCGGCGGAAGTCCATGCGTATCCTTAGGTATCGCGGTCAGCACACGCCCTGGCCGCGACGGAGCCGCGAGAAAGGTCCCGCTCGGGGATTCACAACGGAGGTGAGATGGTCCGGCTGCTCGTCCTCGATATCGACGGCACCCTGCTCGACCCCTCGGACGTCGTCACGCCGGTCGTACGCGAGGCGATCGCGGCGGCCCGCGCCCACGGCGTCGAGGTGGCCCTGGCCACCGGCCGTCAGCTGCGGTCTACCCTCCCGATCGTCGAGCAGCTCGGCATCGAACTGCCGCTCGTCCTGACCAACGGCGCCCTCATCTGGAGCACGCGCGACGGCGTCCCGCTCAACGAGGCGCCGTTCAGCAACGCGATGCTGGAAACGGTCGTGGAAGGCGCGCTGGAGGCCGGCGTTGCCCCGCTCCTGATCCAGGGCCCCGCGCACGGCTCCGGCATGTTCCTGGCCGATCCGCCTCCCGCCGCCGGTTACATGACGGCCTTCCACCGGCCGCGCCCGAGCGTCCGCCTGACGGCACCGGCCGCCCTCGCGGTCCTGCCGGGGGTCCTGCGCGTGGACCTCATCGGCCCGGTGCCGGCCCTGGCCCGCGCCACCGGGCGCCTGGCAGCGCGCGGCCTGTCCGTCTTCGACACCGGGCCGACGCGCTGGAGCTTCGACCCGCCGGAGCAGGCCGCCGGACTGCGCGAGGTCAACGTCCACATGCCGGGGGTGAGCAAGGCGAGCGGGGTGGCACTGCTGGCCGGCGACCTCGGCATCACCATGGACGAGGTCGTGGCGGTCGGCGACGGCGAGAACGACCTGCCGCTGCTGGAGGCGGCCGGCATCGGCGTGGCGATGGGCAACGCCCCGGCCCACGTGCGGGCGCGGGCCGACGCGGTGGTGCGCGGGCACGACGAGGACGGCGTCGCCGAGGCCATCCACCGCTTCGTGCTGGGGCGGGCCTAGCCCGGGGCGGCCGACTGGACGTGGGGAGCGACCCGGTGCGCCCGGCCAACCGGGTCGCCGCCGTGCGAATGGTCGCCAGACCGGTTGGTATGCACCACCCCAGCCGCACGAGCCCCGGTACGTTGGTTTAGATTCCGTTCCGGTACCATAACCCGTCCGTGGCCGCGCTGATGGTGGTCCGGTACGCTCCGCGTCATGCGTCGAGCATCATGGGCACTGCTGGTCTGCTCCATCGTGGCCGTCGTGGGCGTCGCGCTGACGACGACGCCCTTCGACCCGAATGCCGCGTGCTGCGACCACCTGTTCTATCGCTCGATGGCCTACAACCTGTTCACCGTCACCCGGCCGAGCCTGAATGCACCACCTCCCGGCAATTCCCTCCCCCAGTGGGAACGGCAACCGGCCGTTGCCCGCTACATGTCGCCGGTGAACGCGCTGAACCGTCAACCCCCGTTCATCTACCGTCCCGTCGCTCCGCTGGTGGCGCGGTTACTCGCGATTCCGCTCGGCGGCATCGACCGGGGCTTCTACGCCCTGTCTCTCATCGGCCTGATCGTGGCAGCCTACTTCCTCGCCCTGGCAGCCTGGCACCTGTCGGGCGACATCTGGCCGGCGGTGGCGACGATCGCGGCGTTCGTGGCGATCCCGACCGTCGCGAGGACCAATCTCTTCGACTACATGCTCGTCGACCCGCTGGCCTTCGCCTGCCTGAGCGTCGGCGTCTGGGCGATGTTGACGCGGCGCGACCGGCTCTTCTGGGTCGTGGCCCTCGTCGGGATCTTCACGAAAGAGACGCAGGCGTTCGTGATCGCCGCCTATCTGCTGCAGGCCGCGTGGGAGCGTCGCCTGACCTGGCGCGTCGGCGCGGCCGCGCTGGTCACCGGCGGCCTCTATGGCTCCTACCGGCTGCTCCTCCCCGTGCCGGTCAATACCTACTCGCTGCGCACGACCTTTCTCGGCGTCCCGCATCCGGCCGTGGTGCTCGGGGTCGCGCTCGGCGTTTTCGGCGTGCTCGGCCCGCTGGCGGCGCTGCGCTGCCGGCGGGTGCCCTTTAGCCTGTGGCTGCTGCCGATCGTTGCGGGCACGTTCGTGATCCCGCTCTTCGCGGTCAACGCCGACCGGGCCTACGTCTTCGCGTTCCCGTTCGTCCTGCTGGCCGTCTTCGGCGTCCGGCCGATCGGTCGGCTGGACCGCGCGGCAACGCTCCTGGCGGGCGGCGTCTTCGTGGTAATGGAGGTCACCGCGACGCTCGTCGGCCCGCAGGAGGCACTGCTCACCGTCGTGGTGGCGCTGCTCCTCATCGCCACCTGCCTGGGAGCGCAGTGGTCCGGCCGCGATCGCGCGTCCCTGGTCCCGGCATCCGCCTGACAGTCCACCAGCTCAAAAGCCGACGCAGCCGCCCCACAACCGCGCACCGTCTGGCACGTCGCGCCCGGCTGGTGTAGCGTCGACGCGACAGCGGGCGCCGCGGAACGCGGATCGAGGGAGTCTGGGGGGGTGAGGCATGACGGTACCGCGCGACCGGGCGAGGCAGGTTCCGGTACACCTCGTACGCTGGGGTGAGGGGGACGGTGACCTCCTGGCGAAGCTGGTGGGTGACCCGGCGATGATGGAGCACCTGGGCGGCCCGGAGAGTCCCGAGAAGATCGCCGAGCGGCAGGCACGCTACGTCCGGATGGAGTCCGGCGTCTACAAGGTCGTCGAGGACGCCAGCGGCGAGGGGGTCGGCTGGGTCGGCTTCTGGGACTCGAACTGGCGCAACGAGGCGATCTACGAGATGGGCTGGGCGGTGCTGCCGTCCCACCAGGGGCGCGGCATCGCGACCGCCGCGACCGCGCAGGCGATCGTGCTGGCGATGGCGGAGGGGAAGTACCGCTACGCGCATGCCTTCCCGTCGGTCGACAACCCGGCGTCGAACGGTGTCTGTCGCAAGCTGGGCTTCACGCTGGTCGAGACGTGCGAGGGCGAGTACCCGCCGGGCACCTTCATCCGCGTCAACGACTGGCGGCTCGACCTGCGTGGCGAGCCGGGGACCGCGTAGCACCGAGCCCGGTCGCGCCGGGCCGGCATGCCGGCAGGATCAGAAGAACCCGCCGGCATGCCGGCGGGTTCCGTTCTCGTCGTCTTCGGTTAGGTCGCGATTGGCGCTGCGACGCCGGTCAGTTCCTGACGCGCAGGATGTCGCTTGGCTCTTCCTGGAGGCGTCTCACGGCCTCCGGCTCCGCTCAATAGCGACCGACGCCGAACCCCTCACCATCCGGTGGAGTCTCACCCACGAGCACCGCCCTTCTGCACTCCGGCCCCGGCGGCGCTGGCCGTCGTGGCGTGTGCCTAAGACTTCGGACGCCCTTGGGGGCGGAGGTTTCTCCTCGCACCACCACCTCTACCGTAACCCCAAGCCCGGTTCCGGTCAAGTCCCCGGATCCACCGGGCGGCGTGCTACGATCCCGCCATCCCAGACGGGGAGCCATCGCGTCTCCGCGGCCGAGTGTGTGAGGGTGAGCGTGAAGGGGCACCGACGATGCAGCAGCCGGACTCATCGGTGAGCCGTGGCGTCGAGCGCCTCGGCGGGTTCGCCACGATCCGCGCCGGGGCCGGCGCCGAGCAGTGGAGCGGGGCAAGCTACGCGCTCGGGCTGTCCGACCAGACCGTCGGCAGCCGGGTGCTGTCGATGAATGTCGCGCGGCTGCCGCCAGGCGGCCAGATCGAGCCCCATATCCACGACGGCTACGAGGTGGGCCTCTACGTGCTGCAGGGCCACCTGGAGCACCGCTTCGGCCCCGGACTGGCCGATCGCCTGGTCAACACGGCGGGGGACTTCATCTTCGTCGAGAGCGGCGTCCCGCACGCCGCGCGCAACCTGAGCGACACCGAGCCGGTCGTGGTCGTGGTGGCGCGCACCACGCCCGACGAGTGGGCCCGGGTGATCCCCTACGATCCCAACGCCACCAGCAGTGACCGCTAGGGTTCGGCGCCGGGCGCCGCAAGTAGACGCGGCCAGGACCCTCGCGCTCGCGTCGCCGGGCAAGTAAACTCCGCGCATTCAGCAACGCCATCTCCACTGAGTGCCCGCGCACCCGCGGGCGGAGAGGGACGACCATGGACCAGCCATTCACCGCGGCCGGCGAGGGCGGGTCGCTGACGGTCACCCCCACGACGGTGACGGTCCACTCCGGCGCCCGCGAGCGGGCCATCCCGCTGCAGCAGGTGGCGACCGTCACCCTGCAGCACCCCGGCCTGGGCACCGGCTACCTGCACCTCGTGCTCTACAACGATCCGCACCCCGAGCGCGTGCTGGCGGAGTGGGTTGCGGACGGCGAGGCGGTGGTCATCCGCGCGGCGGACTACCCGGCCTTCGCCACGGCGCGCGACCTCATCGAGCGCTACCGCGCCGCGCTGCCGCCCGAGCCGCCGTCGACGGAGG
>DASSZN010000295.1:0-3747 GCA_035702805.1 Thermomicrobiaceae bacterium
CCCCTCAACCAGGGCTGGGCCGGAGAGCGCCTCGCCCAGCGGCTCGACGACCAGCGCCGCCAGCGCCCGGGGCGTCAGGACGACGGGCAGGTCGCGGTTGCCTGCGGTGGCGGTCCGGCCTGTCCAGCGCAGGCGATCATCCAGTCGGGCCAGCGCGGCATCGAGCGTTGCGCCGGCCATGTCGCATGGCGCTTCGAAGGCGAGGTCCAGCACCTCGCCGTTGTCGGACCGGCTCACCGTGACTCGCAGCATCACGAACGAGCGACCATCGTGTTCATCGACGCCCTCGGTGGTCCTGATACGCCGTGTCTCTCGCGTCTCGATGACGGCGATCGTCGACGAGATGTCCCGGTGGCGCTCCCGGAGCCGGGCGGCGAGCCTCGCGACCGCCGCCTCGTCCGGTGGGCCCGGATGACGGTCCTCGTCGTCGATTGGGGTCACGAATGCCGCGGTGCCGCCCGCGAAGCGCGACGGATACCCCGGGCCCACCACGGCGGCCGTTCGGGCGCGACTCATCAGGTCCGGGACGTCGAACCGTCCGCTGGCGGCCGCGAGCCCGATGCGACCGCGTCGGCGAACGCGTACGGCCAGCCCCGATTCGTGACGCCGCCGTTCCTCGGCGAGTTCTCCATTTGCCCAGCGCCGCTCGCGGACGTGAACGTCCTGGGCGAACGCCTCGGCCGCGTCCGCGCCGGCTGCGGTCAGCACGGCGTCTACCGCCGCGTCCAGGCTCACAGCGGGACCACCTGACAGTCGCGGATGCGCAGGTGCGGACCGCCACTGTCGACGGGGAGCGAGACCTGGTCCTCCTTGGCGCACCCGCCGCCCGACGACTCGAACGCGAGGTCGGTGCCGACGGCGTCGACAGTCGACAGCGTCTCGAACAGGTTCCCGATCAGCAGCACGGCGCCCACCGGCTCGGCGACCCGCCCCTGCCGAATTCGGTAGACCTCGTTAGCGCCGAAGGTGAAGGCGTCGATCGTGGTCTCGCCGCCCATCGGTCGGGTCAGATAGAGGCCATCGTCCACGCCGGCGAACATCTCAGCCAGCGGGGTTGTGCCCGGCGCCACGAACGTATTCGCCATGCGGACGAGCGGGGGGAACCGGTAGTCCTGAGCTCGGGCGTGGCCGGTCGGGGCCACCCCGAAGCGAGCTGCGGTCGCGCGCGAGTGCAGGTAGGACATCACCTGGCCCGCCTCGACGATCGTGGTCGGCGCGGCCGGCGTGCCCTCATCGTCAAACCGGTAGGACCCGCGAAGGCCGGCACGGCCCGGGTCGTCGATGACGGTCAGCAGCGGCGACGCCACCCGCGTTCCGGGGCCGAACGCCTTCGCGACATCCGGCCGCAGCCGAAGGTAGTCGGCCTCGCACAGGTGGCCGAGCGCCTCGTGGGCGAAAAGCCCGGTCAGGTGGGGGTCCAGCACCACGGTGGTCGGTCCCGGCTCAACCGGCGGGGCGTCCAGTAAGCGCTGTGCCTGTGCGGCCGCAGATCGAATCGCGGTGTCCGTTTGGAGCAGGGCCGCTGGCTCGGCCGCCGCGACGGACGCGAACGAGAACCCGTTCGCGTCGAGCCGGCGCGTCCGTACTGTGGTGATGAGGGAGGTGTCGGCGAACGCCTGGACGACGCTGGTACCGTCCGACGAGCCATACCAGGCGAGGCGCCAGTGGTCCTCGTAGAAGGAGCGGTAGCTGGACATCGCGGGCGCCGCGTCCGCCGCGGCATTGCGGAGCCGTTGGAGAGCCGCCGCGACCGCGTCGAGTACCGGCCACGCTGGCTCGTCTCGGAGCCCGGCATGGTCCCGGACCGGCTCCCGTTCGGCTACCGACGTAGTCCGGCGATGGCGCAGGTCGGCGAGCGCGACGCTAAGCTCGTCGAGGTTCGACGCCGCGCTGAAGAAGCGCGGCTCGCCGGCCACGGCCGCCGCTCCGGCAGCGAAGACCGCGCTTGCCGACTCGGTCACGGCTCCGTCGACGAGCGAGACTCGGCGCACGCGCTGGACCTCGAAGCGGGCGTCGAGGTCAGGTCGGCTGGTGCCCGCCAGCGCGCCGCCAAGCCGCTCGATCGCTTCGGACACCACCTCGATGGCCGTGCGTTCCCGGGCCAACCGCTTCCCCCGACACGCGCCTCCCGCCCCGGCTCCGACGACGGGATTCTAGCACCGGAGCCGCCGACGGCCGGCAGCCGGACTGACGATGCTATACTCGTCGGCTGAACTCTCGCGGACGGCGGCTCCATCGGGAAGGTGACGTGTCCAGCAACGCGGGAGAGCCGGATCCCGAACGGTGGGAACCACCGCGCCTGGCCTCGGCGACGCGCGCCGCCGAGTCGTCGCCCGAGCAGTCCGGCCAGAGCGGCCGCGACGTTTGGGCGACGGCGGCGCTCGCCTCGGTCGGCCGCGTTGGGGTAGCCGTGCTGCTCGTCGCTGCCGGGCTGCCGGTTCTGCCGGCCACGATCTCCGCCGCCGTCGGTATCGTCGCCGAGTTGGCGCTGTTCGTCACGGCGGCGATAGCCTGGCGCGAGGGGCTTCCGGCGTGGGGGGTGATCTGGACCGTCGACGTCCTGGGACTCGGGCTGGTCGTGCCGCTCGCCGTTTCCAACGGCTTTCCGGCCTCGGGCACCGGACCGATGTCTCCGGCGGCGTCGTCGGCCTATGCCGAGACGTGGTTCGGGGTCGCGGTCGCCCTGGCGCTCGTCGCGGTCACCGCGTGGTACCTGAGTCGGCGGGTGTCTGGCTTCGTGGGACTCACCGTGCTCCCGGCGTCGCTGGCGGTACCGGCAGTCCTCTCCAGTCTGGGAAACTACGGCGACGCGGCGATCTTGCGCGCGCTGGCAGTCGCGTTTGCCGTCTCCGCACTGGCAACGCTGGTCGCCTGGCCGCTGCGCGCGAGCCTGCGGCGCCTGGTCGCGCCATCGGCCTGGCTCGTCTTCGTGCTGGGGGTGCTCGTTCCGGCGCACGCGGCCGCGGCGCTCGGGACGCACGGTGCGGGAGTCGGGATCGGTTACCTGGTGCTGCTGCTCGCCTCGGCGCTGATGGTCGTGCTCGATCCCAGCGCGGTACGGCAGCGCTCCGGCCGGGAAACGCCGCGACGTCGCCGCAACGGCTCCGCGGTGTCAGGCGGAGTCAGCGAGACGACCGAGGACCTGCCGGACCTCTATGCGGACTGATCGTGCCCGTTCGGGCTGTCCACGATGGGCGCGGTAGCGGACGCTTCCTCGAGGTCGGCGATCTCCTCATCCTCCGCCGTTCGAATGAGGGTCAGCGAGGCAACCTGGTCGCCCTCCTGCAGACGCATGATCGCCACGCCCTGGGTCGTGCGGCCGATGCAGGAAACCTGGCCCGCCGGGATGCGGATGACCATGCCCCTGGTGCTCACGAGCATGATGGTATCGGTGGCGCTGACGACTCGCGCCGCCGCGACCAGCCCGTTACGTTCCGACGTGCGGATGGCGGTGACTCCAGCGCCGCCGCGGTTGGTGACGCGGAACCCCGTGAGCGGGGTGCGCTTCCCGAATCCGTTCTGAGACACCACCAGCAGGTCGGCATCGGGCTGAACCACCTCCGCGCCGATGACGCGATCGCCGTCCTCCATGCGAATTCCGATGACCCCTGCCGCGGGCCGGCCCATCGCCCGCACGACGTTCTCGTCGAAGCGGATTGCCTGGCCGTGCTCGGTGACCAGGATGATCTCGTCGTCCCCCGACGTCATCCGGACCCACGCCAGTTCATCGTCGTCGTCGAGGCCGAT
>DASSZN010000377.1:0-9593 GCA_035702805.1 Thermomicrobiaceae bacterium
CCAGCGGCCTGGCCGGGGGCGGCGAGACGATCTACTTCACCGTCACCGGCGCCAACACGCTGACGCAGCACATGGTCACCAACAACGCCGGCCAGGCGACGCTGACCTACACCGGCGCGATGACCGGGTCCGACACGGTGAGCGCCTTCGCCGACATGAACGGCAACGGCGTCCAGGGCATTGGCGAGCCGGCGGCCACGGCCACCATCACCTGGACGGGCACCCTCCCGCCCGCGCCGGCGCCCTTCGCCCCGGCCCAGCCGACAACGGCCAAAGTGGGCTGCACCTACTTCGCCGCCACCGGCCACAACCTGTGCGCCGGCTTCCTCGCCTACTGGACCCAGTTCGGCGGGCTCGCCACCTATGGCTACCCCCTGACCGAGGAGTTCCCGGAGAACGGTGTGACGGTGCAGTACTTCGAGCGGGCGCGCTTCGAGTGGCACCCGGGGACCAACCCCAGCCGCTACGACGTGCTGCTCGGCCTGGTCGGGGACGAGGTCACGGCCGGCCGCGGCATGCAGGCGCCCTTCCAGGCAACTTCTGCCAGGGCGGGCTGCACCTACTTCGCGGCCACCGGCCACAACCTGTGCGCCGGGTTCGGGGCCTTCTGGATGACCTTCGGCGGCCTGGCCACCTACGGCATGCCGATCAGTGAGGAGTTCGTCGAGCGGAACCCGGACACGGGCCAGCTGTACACGGTGCAGTACTTCGAGCGGGCGCGCCTCGAGTGGCACCCCGGCGAGTGGCCGGCGCGTTACGACGTGATGCTCGGCCGTCTCGGCGCCCAGGTGCTGGCGCTGCGCTACCACACGACGTACTGACGTTGGACGACGGGACGCCGTCGCGCGGGGCCGGGAGGCCGGTTGGCCTCCCGGCCTTCCGTCTGTTCAGCGGCCTCGAACCACGCGGTCCACGGCCGTGGCGGCGACATCCGGCGGCAGGGAGCCGGGGGACCAGAGGTCCTGAATCCCGCGCCTGTAACGGATTTGGCACAGCCAATTCGGTCGTTGGTCCACCATTTTGACACCGGAGGCTTTATGCTGGGATCCGTGAGGTAGGGCACGCCGATCCGCGCCCACCGCTCGCTGCTGTGCACGCCCGGCGAACGGTGCCGTGGAGCCGCGCCGCCGTCCTGGACCCCGCGCCGCCGTCCGCGGCCGGCGGGCAACGGGGCCGGCTCGTCGCCTGACGAGATACGTGCTCGATCGGTTCGCGTGCGCTGAGAGGACGAGTTGGCCCATGACTCCTCCAGAGGAGGACAGATTCCGGGGTGGGAGACCCCGGCGGGCGTCCCGCCGAGTGTCCCTGACGGTCTTCGCGGTAGCACTCGCGGCCCTCACCCTGATCGCGACGCCGCTGGCGTCGTCGGCCGCGCCGCTCTTCACCACCATCTCGCTGACGCCGTCCAGCCAGACGGTCACCTTGCCCTCGACGGCGACCGTGACCGCGAACGTCCGTGCCCTGTTCACCGGCCCGATATCGGGCGTGACGGTCACCTTCAACGTCACCGGCGCCCACACAATCACCAACGGCACGGCGATCACCGATGGCAACGGCAACGCGGTGTTCTCCTACAGCGAGTCAACCGGCACGGGAACCGACACCGTCGTCGCCTCGTGGTCGGGCGCGAGCAGTAACTCGGCATCGGTGACGTGGGTGACCGGCGGGAACGCGCTGTCGCTCACCTCGTCGAGCAGTTCCCTCGTCGTGGGGAACCCGGTCACCCTCACCGCGACGGCCACCGTCAATGGGGTGGGCGTGAGCGGCGTGCCGGTGACCTTCACCATCAGCGGGCCGAACAGCGCCCTGACACCATCCTCATCCGTCAACACGACGACGGGCGGCGTCGCGCAGTTCACGTACACGGGGACAAACTCCGGGAACGACGTCGTGTACGCCGCGTCCGCAGGCTACACGACTGCCTCCACCACCGTGACCTGGTCGGCGACCAGCGCGGCGAACACGGTGACGGTCAGCCCGACCGGCCTGTTCGCCATCACCGGCACCTCCCAGACCTTCACCGCCACCGTCTACGACGTGAACGGCAATGCGGTCCCCTACGCGACGGTGGCGTTCCAGGTGACCGGCGCCAACTCCTACACCACCAGCGGGCCGGCCAACAGCGCCGGCCAGGCGTCGTTCACCTACACCGGCAGCAACGCCGGCGCTGACACCATCACCGCCACGTCCGGCAACGCGAGCGGCACGGCCGGCGTGACCTGGCTGCGGGGGCCGCTGTCCATCACCCTGGCGACGACCAGCAGCTCGCTCAACACCGGCAACTCGGTGACGGTCACCGCCACGGTCGAGGACGGCAACGGCAACGCCGTCGCGGGCGTCCCGGTCCACTTCACCGTGACCGGCGCCAACCCCTCCAGTACCAGCATCTCCACCAACTCGGCGGGCCAGGCCGGCTACGCTTATACCGGCGCCAACGCCGGGACCGACACCGTGACCGCCTTCCCCGACCTGAACAACAGCGGGACCCAGCAGACGGGTGAGCCGTCGGCCACCACGACGATCACCTGGAGCGGCCAGGCCTCGCTGGCGCTGGGCGCCAGCTCGACCAGCCTCAACACCGGCTCGTCCGTGACCGTCACGGCCACGCTGACGCGCGCCAGCGGTCAGCTCGGCAGCGGCGTCACCGTCTACTTCACCGTCACGGGCGCCAACCCGGGCAGCGGCAACGGGGTTACCAACGGCAACGGCCAGGCAACCTTCAGCTACACCGGGACGCACGCCGGTACCGACACCGTCAGCGCCTTCGCCGACATGAACGGCAACGGCGTCCAGGGTGCCGGCGACCCCACGGCGTCGCTGACGATCACCTGGAGCACACCCGCCCCGGCGGCGTTCGCGCCGGCTCAGCCGACGACGGCCAAGGCGGGCTGCACCTACTTCGCCATCACCGGACACAACCTCTGCGCCGGCTTTGGGGCCTACTGGAACCAGTTCGGCGGCCTCGCCACCTACGGCTACCCCCTGACCGAGGAGTTCCACGGCTGCGATCCCCAGGGCTGGTGCGGCACCATGCAGTACTTCGAGCGGGCCATCTTCGAGTGGCACCCGGGCATCGCCCCCAGCCGCTACGATGTCCAGCTCGGCCTGGTCGGCGACCAGGTCACGGCCGGCCGCGGCACCCAGGCCCCCTTCCAGCCGACCGCGGCCCAGGCGGGCTGCACCTACTTCGCCGCCACCGGCCACAACCTGTGCGGCGCCTTCCAGTCGTACTGGAACCAGTACGGCGGCCTGGCGGTCTACGGCATGCCGATCAGCGAGCCGTTCGTGGAGAACGGCCTGACGGTGCAGTACTTCGAGCGGGCCCGCTTCGAGCTGCACCCGGGGACCAACCCGGCCCAGTACAACGTGCTGCTCGGCCGGCTGGGCGCGCAGATCCTCGACGCGACCTACGGGCTGAACTACTGACCCGACCGGGCCAGGACAGCCCGACGGGACCCGGAGCCGGGAGGACAGCCTCCCGGCTCCGGCCTTTCCAGCCCATCCGTACTTCGTGGTAACTCCCGGCATCCCTCTCATCCGTCACGATTCGCACTTCCCGCGAGTCACGCCGCGACGCCGAGATCGCGGGCAGCCGACGCTTGACGCGTTGACTGATCTGCTCTAGTGTGCGCGAACTGTCCGCTCCGTCATCCGCGCGGCCAGGAACTTGTGGCGACCGGCTACACCGGAAAGGAGACCCCGCAGGCTATGGACGCCAGCGCCGCCAACGAGCAGCGCCGCCGCCCGGCAATCGCGACGCGCCAGCGCATCGGTCCGGCCATCCGCGAGCTCCGCCTTCGGCAGGGTCGCTCCCTGTCCGACCTCGCCGCGCACACCGGCATCTCGGTCTCCTACCTGTCGCGCCTCGAGAAGGGACGCAGCGTCCCCTCGTTCACCCTGCTGTCGCGGCTCGGCAGCGAGCTCGGCGTCGACGACCTCGGCTTCTTCGTCAGCGCCGAGCGCGAGGCCACGGCCGTCGACGAGGACCTGCGCCAGGGACTCGGACGGAGCGGCATCCCGGAGTCGGTCTGGCCCGAGTTCCTGGAGCTCAGCATCACCGCACGGCGCGCGCTGGCCGAGTCGCTCCAGGCGCGCAATGGACCCCGCCGGCACGCGTCGAACGGGCGCGACAACTGAGCCGGGACGGTCGGCGTCCCGGGCACGACCGCGGGCCGGCACGGATCGGGTCGGCCCGGTCGGTTCCTGCCGGGGCATCGGCGTGCGGGCCCGGATCACGGTAACCTTCGCTCACCGCTTCCTGCCCTCCGGGGCGGCGCGGCCGTCCCACGGGGAACGAAGCGGCCGAGTCGCGCGGCAGGGCGCGCGGGATACCTCGCCGATCAGCGCCGTCGATGATTACCGGCCGGCTCGGCGGTGCTCGCCGGTGCTCGCCGGCCGCGCCGGTGCCCGACCCGCAGCAGAGCGATGCCGACGATGCGCGGACCAGCCACGGAGCTACCCAGCGGACCATCGCTGTCCAGTCCGGACGGCGCCGACCTCCGGGCAGCCCTCCGCCTGCTCCTCGATGAGACGTCCGTCGACCGGCTCGTGGCGTCGGCCGGCGACGTCCGGGACCTGCTGGGCCGCGTCGCCACGCGCTACACGCTCGAGCGCGGGTGGGCGCGCATCCGGCGGCGCGCGCCGGGTGCCGGCGCGCCGCCGCTCAACCCGCGGGCCGGGCTGACCGCGCGCGGGGCGACCCTGCTCGCGCTGCAGGTCGGCGCAGGCTGGGGCAGCGCGTCGCTCGGCACGCTCGCCGGTCTCGACCCCGAGGAGGTCGGTGGCACGCTGACGGCGGCCCGGGTCCGGCTGGCCGGGCCGGACGCGCAGCCCTGCGTCGCCGGGGCGGCGCTCGCCGGGCGCTACCGCGATCCGGACCTGCGTCCGGACGAGCGCGCCGAACTGCTCACCCACGCCGCACGCTGCCGTTCCTGCCAGCAGGCGCTGGCGCGGTTCGCGGAGGTCGACGCCGGGCTGACCGCGGCCGTCGCCGCGGCCCGAACCACCATGCCGCCGGCACCGCCGCGCCCGGCACGGCTGCGACGCGCGGTCGCCGGCCCATCACCGCGCCTGCTGGCCCTCACCGGGCTGATGCTCGTACTCGTCGCCGGGCTGGTAGCCGGTCGCGGCCTGCTGTCCGGCACACGCGCCGTGCCGTTGCCGCTGCTCGCCCCCGGTGGTCCCGCGCGACCGGCGCTGCCCGGCGGCGGGCTCCTCTACGAGCGGAGCGACGGCGGGCTCGCCGCGCTCGACACGAGCACGGGCGCGCGGACGGTGCTGGCCCCGCCGCGGGGCGCCGGCACCTTCACCCCGCGACAGGCCTACGCCCTCTCGCCCAACCACGCCCTCCTGGCGTCGGTGAGCCCCTCCTTCGACGCCAGCGGCCTCGCCCCGAGCGTGACCCTCACCGTCTCCCGGGTCGACGGCGACGTGGTCTACCAGCACACCTGGCTGCAGGACGCGGCGACGTCGGTCAGCTTCGACGGCTGGCTCTGCAACGCGTCCGTCCTGGTGACTTTCGGCGGAGCCACCGGCCCGCGGCTGACCGCCGTCGACGTCACCACGCGGCGCTCGCGCGTCCTCTACACCGGCGACCTCGGGACGATCGTGGCCTCGCCGGACGGCTCGCGGATCGCGATCGCGACGCCGCGCTCACCGGGGTGGCTCGGGGGCGACCTCGAGGTGCGGCCGGTCGAACCCGACGGCCTGGGGCCGGCGACGACGGTCGTGACCCACCGGATCACCGGTCTGGAGACGCCGGTCTGGTCACCGGACGGGCGCCGCCTCTACTTCGGCCTGATCGCCGATGCCGGCGCCGCGATCCTGGGGCCGGGCGCGAACTCGAGCCCGGACCAGGCCCAGCCGTCGGAGATCGTGCTGGCCGCGCTGGACCCGGGCGGGACGGTTATCCGGCTCAGCGACGCCGTGCCCCAGCGCTACGACCTGCCGCTCACCGTCTCGCCGGACGGGGCCCGGCTGCTCTACGAGCGCGAGGTGGTGGCCGGGACCGGTCCGGCCACGCGCTCGCTGCACGCGGTGGGCACCGACGGCAGCGACGACCGGGACGTCCTCCCGAGCGTGACCGCGGTCGCCGGGGTCGGCTGGCTGCCGGGCGGCCGGTCCGCGATCGCCCTGGCGGATCAACCCTACCCGCTGGCGACGGGCCCCGCCGAGCAGTCCCTCGGCCCGGTGACGCTGCCGACGCTCTACCTCGTGGACGCGAGCGGGACGGCTCAACCCGTCCGGGCGCTGCCCGACGCGAACGCCACGAGCGGCATCGTCCAGTGGTTCCCGGCCGGCACGCTCCCGTCGGCCACGGGCGCGCCTCCGGCCGTGCCGGCCGGCGGGAGGCTCGGGGCGCCCGCACCCGTCCCGGGCCTGGGAGCCGCCGCGGTCGCCCCCGGCAGCGCGGCCAGCGACGACGGCCGCTACGTCCTGCTCCAGGATCAGCAGAACCACACCCCCGTCGTCTGGGCAGCACCGCCCGAAGGGCCCCGGCCGCTCGACGGCGTCCGCGTCAGCCAGGCTGCCTGGGTGCCGGGCGAGCACCTGGCGGTCGGTGTGCTCGCCGTCGGGCCGGGACAGGCGCCCCAGCCCAGCCGGCTCACCCTGCTGTCGATGCCGCCCGGCAGCGGGCCGCTGGCGAACGCCGACCTGCGCGGCCTCGACCCGGCGGCCGTCGGCAGCGATCCGCACCGCCACTACCTCCTGCCGCGCGTCTCGCCGGACGGCCTGTCGGTCGCCTTCGAGGTCTCGGACGACCGGAGCGGCCTCGTCACGCTCTGGCTGGCGACGGTCGGCGCGCGCCCGCGCCCGGTCGCCGGCTGGCAGGCGAGCGCGTCGGTGCCGGTCGACGGGGTGCCCTCGCCCCTGGCCTGGGCCTCGAACGACACGCTGGTCTTCACCGAGCCGGCGGACCGGCAGGCAGGTCTGCCGCAGGCCGTCACGCTCGAGCGCCTGACGCTGGCTCCGGACGGCACCACGGCGGTGACCCGGCTGCGCACCTTCGACGCCCGGGGCAACGACTCGGCGATCGTGGCCGCCGACCTCGCCGTCTCCCCGGACGGGCGCAACCTGGCGGTACGGCTGCGCCACTTCGGCCCGGTGAGCGCGGCCGTGACGACGACCGACAGCGTCGAGGTCCTGCCGGCGGCGGACCTCAGCCAGTCGATCGAGCTGGCGCGCGGCAGCGCGGGCAACGGCCTGGCCTGGTCGCCGGGCGGCGACCGGCTCGCCTACGCGCTGGACGGTCGGGTGACGGTCGCCTCGGCGGACGGCCGGACCCTGGCGACCATCGACGCCGGCCCGGGCCGGAGCGACGCGCCGTGCTGGGTCGGGCCGACCGAGGTCTGGTTCGCCTACCAGCCGCCCGATCCCGGCCTACCTGTACGGACACTGATGGTCGCGGTGCACTGAGGATACGCCTGTGAGCCGGGCGTACGGACTGAGCGTTCGTACACGTGCATCCGGCGCCGGGAGCGCGCCGGGTCACGACCTGCTGGCGCGACGCTCGCTCTCGCGCAGGGAGCGGGCGTGGACGTAGCCGAGCAGGGTCACGAAGACCACCCCGCCGATGAGGTTGCCGATCAGCGCCGGCACGAAGCTGCGCTCGAACCATGCGCCGAGCGTGATCGGCGCGCCGAGGCCGATCGCCATGAAGATCTCGGCGGCCGAGATGACGACGTGGTTGAAGTGGCCGGCCACGATCAGGAAGCCGATGATCCAGATCACCACCAGGCGCTGCACGGCACTCGCCGAGGCCAGCACCAGCCAGGTCAGCACCGTCATCAGCCAGCCGGCGAAGATCGCCTTGACCAGCGCCGTCCAGAAGGGGTAGTCCAGCTTGTCCAGGGCGTAGTGGCGCATGAAGACGCTGGCGGTGTCGCCGAACACGCCCGAGCGCGTGACCAGCCAGGCGAAGATCGCCGCTCCCACGAGGTTGAAGAAGAGGGTGGAGACCCAGAGGATCAGCAGGTCGCGGACCGTGCCGCGGCCCTCCATCACCCCGGTCACCGGCACGAAGAAGTTCTCGGTGAAGAGCTCGCCGCTGCCCACCAGCAGGATGACGAAGCCGATCGGGAAGGCGACCGCGCCGAGCAGCACGGATCGCTCCTGGCCGAGGATCGCCAGCCACGGGCCGGCCGTCCAGGCCATCGCCACCGCGCCGAAGCTGACGGCGAGCCCGCCGATCAGGGCCGTCAGCGCGTGGGCCGGGCTGAGACGCCGCAGCCGGCGCTCGCCCACCGCCGCCGCGGTCTCGATGACCTCGGGCGACTCCGCTCCCAGCGCCGACTCCTCGACGCGCCGGTCGTCGACGGCGCTCGACCGCCGGCCGGGCCGCCGGGTCCGCCCATCCTGCCCGCGCCCGCCGGACATCCCCGCTCCAAACGCGTGCGGCCCGCCACGGCGCCTCCCCGGCGCGGCGGCTCGCCCGGCCATCCCGAACGGCGCGGCAAACGCAGGCGCGGTGCCACTGCCGCCGCCGCGAGCGCGGCTACCTCACCGGCTCGATCCTGATGCGCGCGCCCTCGGCATCCTCGGGCCGGTAGCGAAGCGGAGCCTCGCGCCCGTCGGCGAGCAGGACCAGCTCGAACGGCCCGTCGCCCCGGCGCTGGATGCGCCCGGCGAGCGGGCTGCCGGGGTCGAGCGGGGAGGCGATCACCACCTGCTGAGACCCGACGTCGAAGGTGACCGTGCTGGCGACGAGGGACTCGTCGGTCGCCGCCGCGGGGGGCGTCTCGCCGAGCAGACGGCCCCACTCCCCGGCGCCCACGCCCGGGTCGCGCCGCGCCACCACCACGCCCCGCACCCCGACGACGCCGTTGGGCTGCTCGGCCTGGGGGCCGCCCGGGACGCGCACCGGGCGCGGGGTGACGTCGTCGATCAGGAAGGGGAGCTCGCCGGTCCGCTCGTCGAGGGGCTGGCCGAGCCGCCAGACGACCTCCACGCCGTCCGGCCGCCGCCGCGCGCCCGGTACCGGCCCCCGATAGTCGAGCCCGCGCGCGCGGATCCGCTCGAGCTCGGCGGCCAGGTCGTCGACGCCAAGGGCGAAGTCGACCAGCCCGCCACCACCGGCCAGGAAGCGGTGCCAGCGGTGCTCGGAGGGCTGCTCCGGCTGCTGGAACGCGATCAGCTCGAGGTAGGACCCGTCGCGGAAGGCGATCAGGGCGTTGTGGGTGCCACCGGGATGGACCCCGCCCGGCACCACCTGGAAGCCGAGCCCGCGGTAGGTCTCGATGGCGTGGTCCAGCTCGGGCACCAGGATCACGACGTGGTCGATGCGCGTGAACATCGTTTCCCTCCCCGTGCACTGCGCTCCTCGACGAGCGGGCAGCGATGCCCTCCCGCGCCGTCAATCATCCGCGTGGATCGCCCTCCGGGCAAGGCGCCGCCGGGGTGCCACGAGGACCCAACGCCGCTCGTCCGGCACGTCGCTTGCGCCCGCTCGACGGGCGAGTCGGCGAGCCGGTCCGGCGACGCGGCGACGTGGGAGCATGGGATAGCCCAACCGGCGACCCACGACCACGTCCGGGACGACACGGCCGAGCGCGACGCGGTCGGCTCGGCCGCCTACCCGCCAGCGCGTGAGCCGG
>DASSZN010000239.1:0-12916 GCA_035702805.1 Thermomicrobiaceae bacterium
GCCGACGAAGGTGACGAAGCCGGCTGGTCGGTAGTTGCTCATGATGCCGATGTCGACCAGCCGCGCGGTGTTGCCGGCCAGCGGGTAGCGCCAGGCGAAGTAGGCCGTCGGCACCAGCATGCCGGCACCGTACAGCCAGAGCCGGCGCGTCGAGCGCGGGCCCTGGCCGGCGGTCTCGCTGGGCGTGGTCGTGGCGGCCCCGCCGGGAAGTGACATAACGTGCGCCGTTCGTTGCCCGACCACCGCGGCGCCGCGCCATGCGGACCGCCCCGGCGGCGGGGCGCCCCGCCGGCCTAGCCGGCCGGCGTAAGCTCCCCGCGCACGAGCTCCGCCAGGATCGCGATGCCGCGCCGGATCTGGTCCTCGTCGGTGAAGGAGTAGGAGAGGCGCAGCGTCCCGTCGCCGCCGCTGAAGTGGCAGGCGGTGCCGGGCAGGAACTCGACGCCTCGCGCCCGTGCCTGCTCGGCGAGCGTCGAGGCGCGCACGCCCTCCGGCAGCGTCACCCAGATGAAGAAGCCGCCGTCCGGGTTGGTCCAGCGGGTCCCCGCCGGCATGCCGGCCTCGAGTGCCGCGAGCATCGTGTCCCGCCGCGCGTGATACATCGTCGTCAGCTCCGACACGTGCTCGACCAGCGTGCCGCTGGCGCAGAACTCGGCCGCGACCGCCCCGGCGAAGGGGCTGGTGCCGCCCTCGGCCTTGAGCCCCGCCAGCACCTGGATGACGTGCGGCGCGGCCACGACCCAGCCGAGGCGCATGCCGGCCGCCATGATCTTGGAGAAGGTGCCCAGGTACATCACCAGCCCGGCGTCGTCCAGGCTGTAGAGCGTGGGCAGCCGCTCGCCCCGGTAGCGCAGGTCGAAGTAGGCGTCGTCCTCGACGATCGGCAGCTGGTACTGGTGGGCCAGCTCGACGATGCGCCGGCGCCGCGCCAGCGTGGTGGTCGAGCCGGTGGGGTTCTGGAAGTTCGGGATGGTGTAGAAGAGCTTGGCCCGCCGGCCCGCGTCCCGCAGCCGGGCGAGCTCGCGCGCGAGCGCGTCGACGTCGGTCCCCTCGTCGGTCAGCGGGATGGTGATCACCTCGGCGCCGGCGTTGCTGAAGGTGCGCACCGCGCCGCTCCAGGTTGGCTCCTCACTCAGGATGACGTCGCCGGGGTCGACCAGCGCCTCGCAGGCCAGGTGCAGCGCCTGCGACGCGCCGTAGGTGATCAGCAGGTTCTCCGGGCCCGCGACGATGCCCTGGTCCCGGTGGAGCTTCGTCAGCAGTTCCTCGACGAGCCGGGCGTAGCCCCGCGTGGCGCCGTACTGCAGCACCCACTCGCCGTCGCGCTCGAGCGCGATCCGCGTCGACTCGGCCACGTCGCTCTTCGGCAGGCTGGCCGGGTCGGGGAAGCCAGCGACGAAGGAGATGTAGTTCGCCGAGCCGCGGGGGTCGCCGAGGCGGCCGGCGCCGGCGCGCTGGGCGCGCTGGCTGAGCAGATCGTCGACTGACGGGTTGGCGGTCTCGGCCATCGGTCCGTCCTCTCCGGGTTGCCAGGGGCTGTCACCATGCTCGGCCGTCCGCGCGGGCGGGCGGCACCGGCGAGCATTGTAGCGGCTCGGAACGCGGCAGGACAGCGGACAGACGGACCCGGCCCATCGGGGCCGTGGGCCGGGCCGCACGGCGTCGGGCCGCCTGGCCGCCACGACCCCGGCATCGTCCCGAGTGTGAGCTTGACCGTGGTCGTCTTGCCGGCGCGCGGCACGCTCAGCGTGACGGTGTCGCCCGGCTTGTGCTGATTGACAATCTCGGACAGCGCCGACTCGGGCCGTGATCACGTCCTTCCCGCCCGCACAGTGGTCACCTGGACGACGGCGGCGTTCAGGCTCGCCGAAGTGGAACTGGAGCCACTCGCGTGCCGGTCGAGCTCGCGGCCGGCGTGACCGCGGGACTGGGTGCCGTGACGCCGGTACTCGCGCTCGTCGTTGCGGCCGGGATGCGCCCCGACTGGTCATTCGCGCCGGCGACCGAGCAGGCCGTTGCGAGCACGGGCATGGTGCAGATCGCTGCCATCCGGCGCCCGCGCGATACCGCGGCGGAGCCGTTCGCGGTCCATCCGAACCTCCTTATAACGTCAGTCGGTGACGCGTGACGGCGACGCCGTGAGGGCCCCGCCCGGGACGCACGCCGGCCACCCGGACCCGGCCGATGGGTGCGCGCGGCAAGGCCGGCCACGGGCGGAGCGGTCGTGGGTCTCGGACAACGGGAGTCGCGGCGTGGCGCGCGGACGGAGCAACTCCGGGGCGGGACCGCGGCGGCGCCCGGACGGGCGCTCCACTTGCACGTGCCGGGGTGGTCGCAAGCGCCCCGGCCAGGAGGTCGCCTTGTTTTCGGTCGCGCGTCGACGTAGGATTGACCTGCTGGCAACTCAATCAGCGGTGGGACCTGCCGGGACCAACACCACCCGATTGGAGTGCGCGTGCCGGGCCGAAGTCGCACGCTGGACGAGCTGGAGCGGGGGACTGACTGTGCGCAGCGCTTGCGCGCGCGTGCCCCGCTGGTCGTCGAGCAGTCCATGCCCGCCCTGCAGGCGCTCGTCCTGCCCTACCGCCGGCTCACCGACGACGACCTGCGCCGGGCGCTCCTGGAGTACCTCGACGCCCTGGCCCGGGCCATGGGCACCGGTGAGATTACCCCCCTTGCCGCCTTCCTCGACACCCTCAGCGCCTGGTGGCCGGCCGGCGAGCTGCGGCTCGACCAGGCCATGCGCGGCTTCTTCCTGATCGGCGACGTGCTGCAGACCGTGCTGCGCGACGACGGCGAGCCCGACTCCTCGCCGCTGGTCGAGCGCTGGACGCGCGAGACGGTTGCCCTCTTCGCGAACCGCACGCTCGCCGCCGTCTCCTCGCGGCTCGAGGGGCAGGTCGAGCGGCACCGCGTCGGCGAGGAGCGCCTCCTCAGCCTGCAGCGCGTCAGCGCCGCGGTCGTCAGCGACCTGGACCTCGATCGCACCCTCACCGTCATCGTGGAGGAGGCGTGTCGGCTGATGGACGCGGGCGCGGCGGCCATCCGCCTGGTTACCGAGGACGGTCAGCACCTGCGCCTCATCGCCAGTGCCGGGTTAGTCACCTCGCTCCTGCTCGGGGATCTGCTGCCGGTCGAGGGCTCGCTCGGCGGCCACTGTTTTCGCAGCGGCCAGCCGGTGCTGACCAACGAGGTGAGCGTCGACGCTCGCCTGTCGCCCGAGCTGAAGCTGGCGAGCGGGCTGCGGGCCGTGCTGATCGTGCCGCTGATGGTGCGCGACCGCCCGATCGGCGTGCTGCTGGTCGGCGCCGCCGAGCCCGGCTCCTACAGCAGCCAGGACCAGACGCTGCTCGGCCTCTTCGCCGATCAGGCCGCCAGCGCCATCGAGAACGCCCGCCTCTACCAGCAGGCCCAGCAGCAGATCGCCGAGCTGGCCGTGCTGCAGCGCATCTCCAGCGTCATCTCTTCCAGCCTCGACCTCGAGACCGTCTTCCGCGCCATCTACGAGGAGATCCGCGGCGTGATGCCGGCCGACGCCTTCGTCATCGCCCGGGCGCGCGACGACGAGCGCTACGACCTCGACTTCATCGTCGACGGCGGCGAGCGCTTCCCGCCGCTGTCGGGCTCGCCGCTCAGCCCCGGGCTGGAGGCCACCGTCCGCGAGCGGCGCGCGGTCGTGATCGGCGACCTGCAGGAGGACGGCGCGCCGGAACTGCAGACCGTCAGTGGGGCCGAGACGCCGGTGCGCAGCGTCATCGCGGCGCCGCTGCTCAAGGGCACCGAGGTCGTGGGCATCCTGAGCGCGCAGAGCTACCAGCCGCACCGTTACCGCGACAGCGACGCGCGACTCCTCATGACGATCGCCAACCACGCGGTCGTCGCCATCGACCACGCGCGGCTCTACCAGCAGGCGCAGAGCCTCGCCGTGGCCGAGGAGCGCAACCGGCTCGCCCGCGAGATCCACGACACCCTCGCCCAGGGCCTGATCGGCATCATCCTGTCGCTCGAGCGCATCGACACGGCCCTGCCCGCCGACGACGCCGCCCTCCGGCCGCTCGTCCAGCGGACGCTGGTGCTGGCTCGCACCAACCTCGACGAGGCGCGCCGCAGCGTGCGCGACCTCCGCGCGGCGCCGCTCGACGGTCGGACGCTGGTCGAGGCGCTGACGAGCCTGGTCGAGGAGGTGGGGCACGAGGGTGGGCCGCCGGTCCGCCTGAGCGTGGAGGGCACGATCCCGCCGCTCGGCGCCCGCATCGAGGCCGCGCTCTTTCGCATGGCCCAGGAGGCCACCACCAACTGCCGCAAGCACGCGGAGTGCGGGCGGATCAACCTGCGCCTGGCCGTGGTCGGTAACACCCTCACGCTCGAGGTGGCCGACGACGGCAAGGGGTTCGACGTCGGGCGCGCTCGGCGCGCGGCCCAGCGCTTCGGGCTGCTCACCATGCGCGAGCGCGTCACCCAGGCCGGTGGCACGTTCGCTATCAAGAGCGCGCCCGGCAAGGGGACGGTCGTCCGCGCCCGCGTTCCCCTGGACCGGATCGCGCTCGTCGACCTGCGCCGCACCCCGTGACCGCGGCCGCGGCGCGGGACGGCGGACATCGGTGATGTGCCGGCGGCGGCCGCGTGGGTCGCGCCGGGGTAGAATGCGGTCGACCGGCGCTGCCGGGCCGACGGACCAGTCGAGAAACGCCCGGGTGTGCAACGGCGTCGGAAAACCGGTTCTCCCCTAATCGGAGTGTTCCTGCTCCTGGTGGCCCTGGTGCTCGTCGGGCTGACCGCCCGCGCGTACCTCGACGGCCGCGCGGCGGCCAAGTCCGCGTCGCCGGCGACGCCACCGGTGGCGCTCGTCCGCGTCGCGCCCGCCACGCCGGTGGCGACTCCGGCGGTACCCCTGAACCTCACCCTTTCGGCACGCGCCGCCATCCTGGTCGACGCCCGGACGGGCCTCGTCCTCTACCAGCACAACGCCGACCTGCCGCTGGCCCCGGCCAGCACCACCAAGATCGTCAACGCGCTCACCGCGCTGCGCCTGGTGGACCCCGAGCAGGTCGTGACCATCCAGCCGCAGGACCTGGTGAACCGGCTGGTCGACTCCAACATGGGCCTGGAGGCCGGCGACGTCGTCACGGTCCATGACCTCCTCGTCGGCATGTTCCTCCCCTCCGGCGACGACGCGGCCAAGGCGCTGGCGCGGTTTGCCGGCGAGCAACTACCCGGCAGCGGGACGTCGACCCAGCGCTTCGTGGACGCGATGAACGCCGAGGCCGCCCGGCTTGGCATGCGCGGCAGCCACTTCATCCAGCCGGCCGGGCTCGACGTGCCCGGGCAGGTCGTGACCGCGCGCGGACTGGCGCTGGCCACCCGCGCGCTGCTGGCCAACCCGACGCTCCTGCCGATCGTGGCGATGCCCAGCGCGAACGTCCGCGTCGGCGGCCCGCACGCCCGGGTGATCTCGCTGACCAACACCAACGAGCTCCTCAGTCAGGAGGGCGTTTACGGCGTCAAGACGGGCACGACCCCCCTGGCGGGGGAGTGCCTGATCGTTGCCTACCGGTCGCCGACCGGCCCCGAGATCGCCGTCATCCTCGACAGCCAGCACCGCTACGCCGACGCGCGCGCCCTGCTCGGGCTGCCCCCGGCCGGCCACTGACGGACAATAACTGTACGTATACCTGAACGTTCATGGCGGTGGCCCTTGCCACCGCCGGGGTCAGGCCGGTATAGTGGTCCCCGGAAGGGAAGCGGTGGTCGTACGGGTGGGGTCGGTCGGGGCGACGCCCGGACCGCTGCCCGGCTGGCGGCACGACGTGGGGACGTCGCGCCGGTCGATGGACCAGCCGGGTTCGTACCGGCGCCGACGGCCTGGAGTGCCGCGACGCGCGGACGGACGGCGTATGGCCGTCTGGCGGTCAGTGACGTTCGCATGCCTCGGCCGGTCCATCCGTCGACCCCTCACCGATCGATACCCTCGCCGGCCGTGCTCGCGCGTGCCGGCGCGTTTCTCCCTCGCCGTGACCCAGGCTTGACCATCGACCGCCCCGCGCATTCATCCGGTTCACGCCGGACCGCCGGGTGCCGGACGGCGTGGCGTGACCTTCGTCGCCTCTCTCGCGCGACGCGGAACGCTATACTGCCGCTGGGGCCACATGTACGGACGGATCGGGATGCACCCGGCTCGCGAGGGGAGTGGTCGTGGACCGGCAACGCGCCGTCGGCACGGTCGCGGGCGTCCGCCGGGCGCTCGAGCGCCGGCTGATCGGAGCGCGACGCGTCTACGTGGTGGACCTCCTCTGGCGGGCCGGCCACGCCTTCCAGCTCGGCCAGGGGACGCTCTACGCCGCGGCCATCTCCTACTACGCCGTCTTCTCGCTCTTCCCGCTGCTCATCTTCCTGGTCGACATCTTCGGCCTGGTGGTGCGCGATCCCGCCGTGCAGCTGCGGGTCACCGATATGATCGCCGCGCAGATCCCGGCGCAGCTCAACCTCCGGCAGCAGGTCGAGCGTACGGTGGTCGAGGTCGCCAACGCCAACAGCGGCCTCGTCGGCGTGGTCGCGATCGCCGGGCTGGCCTGGACCGCGAGTGCCATGTTCAGCGCGCTCCGCCGGGGCCTGAACGCGGCCTTCGGCGTGGCGGTGGCGCGCTCCTACCTCCACGGGCGTCTGATCGACCTCGCCAGCGTGCTGACCGTCTCGCTCCTCATCCTCCTCTCGACCGCCATGACGGCCGCGCTCGGGGTGCTGCGCGCGCTCAGCGCCTCCTACCTCCACGGACTGCTGGTCAACCCGCTCTGGGAGGCGGTCTTCCTGGCCCTGCCCGTGGCCACCTCGTTCGTCGTGTTCCTCTTCCTCTACCGCATGGTCCCGACGATGACGCTGCGCTCGCGCGACCTCTGGATCGGCGCGCTGATCGCCGCGGTCGGGTTCGAGCTGGCCAAGCTGGGCTTCGGCCTCTACCTGTCGACCTTCGGCGGCTACCGCGCCGTCTACGGTGCCCTCGGCGGGGCCGTCCTCTTCTTCCTGTTCATCTTCCTCACCGCCAACATCGTGATCTTCGCCGCCACCGTCTCCGCCGAGCTGGCGCGTGACCGGGCCCGCGTGTCCTCCGCGGCCGGCTGACCCCGGCCCCGGCGGCTCCGCGCGCCGGACTTGCGAGGTCGGCACGGAGCACGCATAGTCGACGCCGGGGCGCGGCGGCCGGCACGCGGCTCCTGAGGTGGACGTGCAGGAAGGGACGACGTGACATGCGACTTGGCTTTATCGGCATCGGCAAGATGGGCCGGCCGATGACGCGCAACCTGCTCGCGGCGGGCTTCGCGGTGACGATCCACAACCGCAGCCGCGCCGTGGTCGAGCAGCTCGCCGCCGAGGGCGCCCGGCCCGCCGGCTCCCCGGCCGAGGTCGCCGCCGCGGCCGACCTCGTCTTCACCTGCCTGCCGACCCCCGCCTCGGTCGAGGAGGTCTACTTCGGCGCCGACGGGCTGATCGGTGCTGCCCGCGCCGGCCAGCTCCTGGTCGACTGCTCGACCGTCAGCCCGGAGCTCAGCCGGCGCCAGGCCGACGCCGCCCGCGCGCGCGGCGCTGACTTCCTCGACGCCCCGGTCAGTGGCGGGCCGGCCGGCGCCGAGTCCGGTACCCTCACGATCATGGTCGGCGGCGACGGCGCCGCGCTCGAGCGGGCCATGCCCGCGTTCCGGGCGCTGGGCAAGAACGTCCACCACGTCGGCCCGGCGGGCTCCGGCAGCGTCGTCAAGCTCGTCAACCAGCTGCTGGTGGCGATCAACACGGCGGCGGTGGCCGAGGCCGCCGTCTTCGGCGTCAAGGCCGGCGCCGATCCGCGGGCGTTGCTCGACGTGCTCAGCACCAGCTTCGGCGGCAGCGCCATGCTGGCGCGTTGCCTGCCTCTCTTCATGGAGCGGCGCTTCACGCCGGGCACGCCGGTCGACCTCATCCTCAAGGACCTCGGGCTGATCCACGAGGTCGGCAAGGCGCTCGACGTGCGGCTGCTGCTCGGCGCCATCGCCCAGGAGGTCTTTAAGGAGGGTCGCGCCATGGGGCTGGGCGACGAGGACATGGCGGCCCTGGTCAAGCCGGCCGAGCGCATTGCCGGCGTCGAGGTCGTGCGCCAGAGCTGAGCCCGCGCCGGCGCGACCCGGCCGCCTGCCCGGGATGCGAGGGGAGCCAGAATGGCCCTGCAGATCGCGATCATCCTGCTCCTCCTGGGGCTCGAAGCCTTCCTGGCGGTGTCGGAGATCTCGATCGTCTCGGTTCGCCGTGCCCGGCTGCGCGCGCTCGCCGACGAGGGCAACACGCGCGCCGGGCGCGTCCTCGCCCTCACCGAGAACCCGGCCGGCTTCCTGGCCACGGTCCAGCTCGGCGGCACCCTGGCCGGCTTCTTCATCTCGGCCATCGGCGCGGTCAGCCTGGTCGAGCTGTCCGGTCGCTGGCTCGCCGCGGTGTCGATCCCGTTCTTCCACGACAACGCCGACGCGATCGCGCTGATCGTGGTGACGGTGTTCCTCTCCTTCGTCACCATCGTCTTCGGGGAGCTCCTGCCGCGCACGGCCGCCGTCCAGCGCGCCGAGGTGCTCTCCCTGGCGGTCGTACGCCCGATCGAGTTCCTCTCCACGCTCGTCCATCCGCTCGTCGCCCTCCTGACCGGCACCACCAACCTGATCCTGACGGCGCTCGGCGTCCACCGGCGGGCCACCATGCCGAGCGTCACCCAGGACGAGCTGCTGGTCATGCTGGAGACCGCCGAGGACGAGGGGGTGGTCGAGGCCGAGGAGGCCGACCTGATCGAGGAGGCCTTCCAGTTCGGCCGCACTCTCGTGCGCAGCGTGATGGTCCCGCGCGTCGACGTGGCGGCCGTCGAGTCCGACGTCCCGGTCGGCGAGGCCGTGACGCGCTTCTTCGAGAGCGGCTTCTCCCGCATGCCCGTCTACCGCGAGTCCCTCGACACCGTCGTCGGCATCCTCTACGTCAAGGACCTCTTCCACCTCCTCTGGAGCGAGCCGGCCAGCGCCAGCCAGCCGGTCGCCGACGTCGTCCGCCCGGCCTACTTCGTGCCCGACAGCAAGCCGATCGACGAGCTGCTGGCCGAGCTGCGGGCGCGGCGCACCCACATTGCCATCTGCGTCGACGAGTTCGGCGGCATGGCCGGCCTGGTTACCCTCGAGGACCTGATCGAGGAGCTGGTCGGCGACATCACCGACGAGTTCGACCCCGGCTACGAGCCGTATCACCAGGTCGGACCGGGCGCCATCGAAGTTGACGGCCGGGTGACCGTGCCGGACCTGCTCGACCGCCTGGACCTGGAGCCGGAGGAGATCGGTGCGTACGAGGCGGAGACTCTCGGTGGCCTGATCGTGGACCGGCTGGGCCGCATCCCCGAGGCGGGGGACCGGGTCGAGATCGGCGCGCTGCGCCTGACCGTCCAGGGGATGGTCGGCCACCGCGTCGGCCCGGTACTGGTCGAGTACCCGGAGCCGCCCGCCGAGGAGGATGACCCGGCGGGGGCGGAGTAGTCCGACCTCCCGGATTGACACGCGGTTGGCACGTTTGGCTTGCGCGTGTCAGCTTCGTCCATCGCGCGACTGCCCATATAATCAAGGCGGTTGGGGGCGGCGATCCGGCGCGCCGCGTCTCGCGTCGATCGGGCGTTCCACCGTCCCCGGGAGTGTCCGCGATGGCTGCTGTCGCCACGGCCCGTCATCCCGGGCGCACGGTCGCCGTCATCGGCGGCGTGGTTCTGCTGCTGGTGATTGCCTCGGTGGTGGCCGCGCTGACGCTCGGCTCGCGCGGCGAGGTCACCTTCCCGGCCGGCTCCCCGGAAGCCGCCTTCCAGGCCTACTACCGGGCATACCAGGCGGGCGATCTCACCACCGCCTACAGCTACTTCTCCCGCGGCGTCCAGCAGCAACTCTCCCGCGAGGAGTACGCGCGGCTGGCTGCCTACGGACCCTCGATGGCCCCGCCGGGAGCGATCCAGCGCCTGACGATCACCGGGGCGGTGACCCACCCGACCGGCTCGGCCACGCTCTACGTCACGGTCGAGCAGGTCTCCGGCTCTGGCCTGAACGTGTCGCGCTTCAGCTACGACCGGCAGATCTGGATGGTCCAGGAGGATGGCGCCTGGAAGGTCGGCGAGGCGCTGCTCGGCGTCGAGCCGGCGCCGACGCTGAAGGCGCCCTGACGCGCGGTCCGGGGCAGGTATCCCGGACCGCGGAGCGACGGGCGGGAGCAAGGGGCGTCCGGCATGCAGACGGTGCGACGGATCTACGTCTACTTCATGAGCGCGGTGAGCCTGGTGGCGTTGGGAGTCGGCGTCGCCAACCTGCTCCGGCTGGCGTTCGACCAGGCCGGGATCGCCCTCGGCATTAGCGCCAACCTGGCCGGGCCGGACGGGGTGCGGCAGGAGGTCAGCCTCTACGTCGCGGTGGCCATCGTGGCTCTGCCGATCTGGCTCGTCCACTGGTGGCTGGCCGAGCGCGCCGTGCTCCGCCCGGGTGCCGACGGCGAGGCCGAGCGTGGGTCGTGGCCGCGGGCGCTCTACCTGAGCGTGGCCCTGGGCGCGTCCCTCACCCTGGCCGTGACCGCCGCCGCGGAGCTGATCTACCGTGGGGTCGTCCAGGCGGCCGGGTATCCGCTGTTCGGCGCCGCGACCGTGTCGAGCTGGTTGGCGATGCTGATCGTGGCGGGCGCGGCCTGGGGCTATCACGGCCGGGTCCGGCTGCGCGACACGCGCGCCGGCGAGCTTGCGGGAAGCGCCGCCTGGCTGCCGCGGCTCTACCTCTACGGCGCGGCCGGTGCCGGAGCCATGCTCCTCCTCTTCGGCGCCGGCGACCTCCTCCGGCTCGGCGTCGACGCGCTCCTCGGCCCGGGTGCGCTGATCGCGCCGACCCCCTGGTGGGCCGAACCGCTGGCCACCGGTGCCTCGCGGGTCGTCGTCGGCCTGGCCGTCTGGGCGGCGCACTGGGGCTACGCGCAGCGGCTGCTCGAGGCGCCCGACTGGCGTGCCCGGAGCGAGCAGAGCGCGCGGATCCGCCGGCTCTACCTCTACGCCGGCGCCGTCGTCGGCCTCGCCCTGACCCTGCGCGGCGGCGCCGACACCCTTGCCGCGCTCCTGCGCGCGGCCCTCGGCGTCTCGTCGACCGTCGGCGCGGCCGGGGTTGCCCGGAGCGCGCTCGTTCCCCTGCTGACCGCCGTTCCCTTCGCCCTCTTCGGGCTCTACCAACTCTGGTCCGCCGCCGACGAGGCCCGGCGCTACGGCACGGACGCGGTGCGGGCGACCGTCCGCCGCCTGTCGACCTACGTCGTCGCCCTGGTCGGGCTCGCCTTCGCCGGCGTCGGCCTGGCCTACACCCTCGGCGTGCTGATCGACCTGGCGTTCGGTGGCTCGCGCACGCTGAGCTCGGGCCCGGACTGGTGGCGCGGTCAGGTCAGCCAGTTCGGCTCGGTGGCGCTGGTCGGCGCCGTCGCCTGGCTGTGGGGCTGGTACGCCGCCCAGCGGGCGCTGGCGGCCGAGCCGGAGGCGGAGCAGTCGTCGACCACGCGCCGCGCCTACCTCTACACCGTCCTGGCAGCCTCGCTGGTCGCCATCCTGAGCAGCCTGGCCTTCGTGCTCTACCGCGTGCTGACGGTCGTGCTGAACGCGGCCCCGTCGACCGGGCTGACCTCGGACGTCAGCGCCTCGCTCGGCGTGGTGCTCGTGGCCGGGGCGCTCGCGATCTACCACGGCCTCGCGCTGCGGCGCGACCTCGCCGTGCGGCCGGCGTTCGCCGGTGAGGGAGCGGCCGAGCCGAACGAGCTGACGCTGGTGATGACCGGCCCACCCGATGCCGACCTCGACGCCGAACTGGCCGATCTGCTGCGCCACCTGCCGGCCGGCTTCAGCCTGCGCCGCCGCGCCCTGCCGTAGGGCCGGTCCCGCCGGCCTCGTCCGGGGCCAACGGCAAGCGAGCGGACCTGAACCCGGACGCAGTCGGTGATCCGGGGGCGTGGCTGCCCTGTGCTTGCTCCCGAACGTCGCTATCGCCCCGCTGGACCAGTGCCCCGCCTCGCGCGCCCGGGCAGTAATGAGGGGCAGGTTAGGTACCTGCCCCCGGTATCCGTGCCCTCGGATGAACCACGCGGGTTTCTCCCGCCGGCCCGGGTCCGCCCTCAGTCGGCGACGGCGCGCTGCTCCTCGCCCTGGGCCGCGATGTCGCGCAGCTCGTCGAGGAAGATCCGGTCCCAGCGCAGCATGTTGTCCCAGCGGTAGCGGGAGCTGTTCTGCGACACCGCCTTGCGCGTCTCCTCCGGCATGTTCTCGTAGGCGCGGGTGACCCCCTCGATCTCCGGGTGCGCGGACGCGAAGCGCCGCGTCTCCTCGGCCATCTCCCGGGTCACCTCCGCCGGCCGCTCGATGAAGTGCCCCAGTTCGTGCCACGCGCGGTCGTGGACCACGAAGACCGGGATCGAGCGGAACTTGCCCTGCTTCAGGTACTGGTCGATCAGGTCGTGGTTCTGGTCGCGCAGGAAGACGCGCAGCTCTACCTCCGGGACCTCCCGCGCCAGCGCGATCACCGGCGGCAGGAACTGGATCACGTCGGTGCACCAGTCCTCGGCGATGGCCGCGATCGCCACCGGATGGTCGCGGAAGTAGGCGCGGTCGTCGTCGGTGATGAGCTCGTCCATCGCCGCCAGGTTCGCCTCGAAGCGCTCCTGGTTGCGCGTCATCTGGGCGGCGAACTCCTCCGCCGTCAGGCCTGCTGCGAAGCGCTCGCGTGAGATCGGCACGATAGCTTCCCCCCTCTGGTCCGGATTCTGACAGGACAGTCGGCACGCGGTGCCTCCTGTCCCAACGTCCCGGCGGGCCGGCACATTCCGCGCCGGGTTCCATGCGCCCCGTGCTGCCGGCTTCCGCCCGCGGAATCCG
>DASSZN010000299.1:0-28860 GCA_035702805.1 Thermomicrobiaceae bacterium
ACCAGCTCGTAGATCTTGCTCAGCCCGTAGTCGTACATCATCTTCTGCACCTGGTACGCCTTGCCGTGCGTCCAGTGCGAGAAGCGCCCCGGCATCCCGTAGGAGCCGATCTCGTACATCACCGTGGCCGGCACGATCTCGAAGTGGGTCGGGAAGGGGCGCAGGCCCATCTCCTGGGCCACGTCCCAGATGCGCGCGATGCCCGCCTCCAGCTCGTCGATGTAGCGCTGCGAGACCGTCTCAAGCATTGGCGCCCACCTCCGGTCCGAAGAAGCGCCGCAGCGCCGGGTAGACCTCGGCCTTGTCCCCGATCGTCACCGTGACGAACTTCGGGGTGCTCAGCTGCTGGAACGTGTGCATCAGCGTGCTCTGGTAGGAGTAGCGGCCCTGGCGGATCTCGCCGTAGCCGAACAGGTTCGACTCGCCCACCAGCCGGTCCGCCAGCTGGCGGCACAGCTCGTTGTCCGAGGGCCAGTTGTCGCCGTCGGAGAAGTGGAACGGGTAGATGTTCCAGGAGCTCGGGTCGTAGCGCTCCTCGACGAGGGACAGGGCTAGCTGGTAGGCCGAGCTCGCCTTCGTCCCGCCGCTCTCGCCGCGGGTGAAGAACTCCTCCTCGGTCACCTCCTTGGCCTCGGTGTGGTGCGCGATGAAGACGATCTGGACGTTGTCGTACTTGGTGCGGAGGAAGCGCACCATCCAGTAGTAGAAGGCGCGGCTGACGTACTTCTCGAACGTCCCCATCGAGCCCGACACGTCCATCATCGCGATGACCACCGCGTTGGACTCGCGCCGGATCGAGCGCTCCCAGGTCTTGAAGCGCAGGTCGTCGTTCTTGAGCGCGCCGAAGTGGGGCTGGCCCTGCTTGGCGTTGCGCTTGATGTTCTCCCGGATCGTCCGCCGCTTGTCCAGGTTCGCGTAGGGCCCGCTCTTGCGGATGTCGGTGAAGCGCACGGTCTCCGACTCGAGCTCCTGCATGCGCTTCTCTTCGAGGTTCGGCAGGCACAGGTCCTCGAAGACCATCCCCGCCAGCTCCTCCATCGTCAGCTCGGCCTCGTAGTAGTCGACGCCGGGCTGGTCACCCGCCTGCGGCCCCTGCCCCGGGCCCTGGCTCTTGCCGTAGCGCTCCAGGACGTCGCCGACCTTGGAGCCGCCGTTCCCCTCGCCGACCTGCTGCTGGTCGCTGGGGTCGAAGCGGAACTTGTACTCGTCGAGCGTGCGGATCGGCACCCGCACGACCTTCTTCCCGTCGCTGGTGATGATCGACTGCTCGCTGACGATGTCGGCCAGGTTCTGGCGCACGGCTTCCTTGACCTTCTGCTTGTGCCGGGCCTGGTCCATCGCCCCCTTGCGGTGGAGCGACCAGTCGTGCTGGGTGAGTGAGACGGTGAACATGGTGCTACCTCACTACCGGTTCAGCAGGGCGCCGACGTACTTCAGCAGCTCGTTGGCGCACACCGGGCAGTAGCCGTGCTCCCGGATGAGCCGGTCGACCACGTCGTTGATGCGCCGGAGCTGGTCGGCGTCCGGGGTCTTGGTCGAGGTGGTGATCTTCACCACGTCGCGCAGGTCGGCGAAGAGCTTCTTCTCGATCGCCTCCTGCAGCCGCTCGTGCGACTGGTAGTCGAAGGTCTGGCCCCGGCGTGCCAGCGACGAGATCCGGATCAGGATCTCCTCCCGGAACTGTCGCTTGCCGTTCTCGGTGACGCCGATCTGCTCCTCGATCGAGCGCATCAGCCGCTCGTCGGGCTCCATCTCCTCCTCGGTGATCGGGTCGACCACCTTGGCCTTGTTGCAGTAGGCCTCGACGTTGTCGAGGTAGTTGTTGAGCAGGGTTTTGGCGGAGGACTCGAACGCGTAGACGAAGGCCTTCTGCACCTCGCGCTTGGCCAGCTCGTCGTACTCGTGGCGCGCCTCCGAGATCAGGTTCAGCAGGTGCTCCTGCTGGTCGCGGTCGATGCTGGTGTGCTGCTCGAAGCCGTCCCGCATGCTGCGCAGCGCGTCGATGGCGTTGATGCAGGTCACGCCGTCGCGCACCAGCGCCGTCGACAGGCGGTTGATGACGTAGCGCGGCGAGATGCCGTCCATGCCCTCGCGGACCGCCTCGTCCTGCAGCTCCTTGACGTCCTTGGGGGTGAAGCCGTCGACCGCCTCGCCGTCGTAGAGCTTGAGCTTCTTCATCAGCGTCATGCCGGCCTTCTTGCTCTCCTCGAGCCGGGAGAGGACGGCGAACGTGGCGGCGGTCTCCAGGGTGCCCGGGGCGATGTGGACGTCGCGGATGGCGCTCTGCTTGAGCAGCTTCTCGTAGATCTTGACCTCGTCGGAGACGCGGAGGTTGTAGGGGACCTTGACCAGGATGATCCGGTCCTGCAGCGCCTCGCTCTTCTTGTTGCCGACGAAGGACTGGTACTCGTGCTCGTTGGTGTGGCTGACGACCACCTCGTCGGCGTAGATCATCGAGAAGCGGCCGGTCTTGATGTTCTGCTCCTGCGACAGGGTGAGGAGCACGTAGAGGAAGCGCTCGTCGGTCTTGAGCATCTCGATGAACTCGACCAGCCCGCGGTTGGCGATGTTCAGCTCGCCGTCGAAGCGGTAGGCCCGCGGGTCCGACTCCGTCCCGATCTCGCCGATGGTCGACAGGTCGATGCCGCCCACCAGCTCCGAGATGTCCTGCGACTTGGGGTCGGAGGGGGTGAAGGTGCCGATGCCCTGGCGGTGCTTCTCGGAGAAGGCGAGGCGCACCACCGGCACGTCCTCCTGGCGGCCGCTGAACGGCCGGCCGGGGTCGCTCCAGGGGTGGTTCGCCCCGCGCTCGGCACTCTCGAGCTGGAAGCGGCACCACGGGCAGAGCTCCCCCTCGATGTAGATGCCGTTCTCCCGCATCAGCTCGTTGCGCAGCGACAGCGGCACCAGGTGGAGCGGCTCCTCGTGCATCGGGCAGCCCCGGATGGCGTAGACGGCCCCGCGGTCGACGCGGGTGTACTCCTCCAGGCCGCGCTTGAGCATGGCCACGATGGTCGACTTGCCGCCGCCGACCGGGCCCATCAGGAGCAGGATGCGCTTGCGCACCTCCAGCCGCTGGGCCGCCGAGCGGAAGTACTCGACGATCTGCTGCAGCGGCTTGTCGATGCCGAAGATCTCGTCGCTGAAGAAGTCGTAGCTGACCGGGCCGTCGTCGTGCTCGTGCACCCCGGCGTCCATGATCATGTTGAAGATGCGCGCGTGCGACAGTTCCGCCAGGAGCGGGTTCCGCACGACCATGTCGAAGTAGTCGGCGAAGGTCCCCTCCCAGCCGAGCTTCTGTTCTTCGGTGCGATACGCTTCGAGTCGTTCCAGGAGGTCCATGGATCCTATCCTCACGTCTCTCGTCCCCGCGGCCAGTGCCCGGTGCCGGTGACCCGTGCCGTGTGCCTGGCGGCGGACGATCGATTGCCGGATGATGGCGAACGGGTGCGCCGGGTCGGCCCGTCGCCGCGCGGCGCGTGGCGGCCGGGTGGAGCGGGCGCGTGGTTCGGTTACGTACGTACGATGGTCGGAGCCCCCGGCCACCGCCAGCGGTGACGGCCGTGGAGCGCCGCGCTCGAGGTGTTGTCATGCGAGAAGGTGGTTGCGGGTGGCCCCGGCGAGCGCTGGAGTGCGGCCGGCCCGTTCAGCGCCGCCGCCGGCCGGTCGACCGGACGGCTCCACTCTCGGCTGCGCTCCGTGCTTGGCCAGGGCGGTCCGGTGTCCGGAGGGTGACCCCGTTCGACGTCGCGCCGGGGTGCGGCCGGCTGCCGGCCCGCGGTGTGCCCGCGCTGGGTCCGTGGTCGCCTCATCGCGACCGCTCCGCCTCGTTGCGGACCGGGCTCCTCGTCGAGCCCGCAGTCGCGGCGCGTGCGTCCGCGCCGCTGGTGCGCCATCGCCTCGGGTGGCGAGACGGCTCGGTTCCCAGATTGCCGTCCCGCTGGGGGCGGTCGGGCTGGGACCCTGCCCCGCGTCAACGCAAAGGTGATGCCACCTTGCCGGCACCGGCGGCCGCGGTCACGGCCTCGTCCGGACGGCCTGTCCGGCGCCAGCTATGTCCAGTTAACGTCCGTACACGTACTGCGGATGCGTCCCGGACGGGGGATTTTCGTCCGGGTTTCGACCGCCGGGTTGTCTGCGGTTCGCGCAATGGAACGGGGCGGTAGTTGCGCGCGATCGATCGGGCCGGGGCGCGGGCGCCTCGAGGTGCCCGTGACCCGCGCGAGGAAGGGAGCCACTGCATGGGACGCTGGAAGGACGGCGCCCAGTGCGCCGTGATGCTGACGTTCGACGTCGACGCCGAGACCCTCTGGCTGGCCGGGGACCTCACCAACCTGGACAAGCCGGGCCTGCTCTCGCAGGGGACCTACGGCGCCCGCGTCGGCGTGCCCCTCATCCTCGACCTGCTCGGGCGCGCCGGCATCCGGGCGACGTTCTTCGTGCCCGGCTGGACCGCCGAGACCCACGCCGACGTGGTGCGCGCTATTCGCGACCGGGGCCACGAGATCGCCCACCACGGCTACCTCCACGAGGTGCCGACCGGACTGGCCCTGGACGAGGAGGAGGCCGTGCTCCTGCACGGGATCGAGGCGCTACGGACCGTGACCGGGCAGACGCCGGTCGGCTACCGCTCGCCCGCCTGGGAGTTCTCGGCCAGCACGCTGTCGCTGCTGGCCCGCCACGGCTTCCGCTACTCGTCGAACATGATGAGCCACTTCGTGCCCTGGATCCACGCCGAGACCGGCCTCGTCGAGCTGCCGGTGCAGTGGATCCTCGACGACGCGCCCTTCTTCCTCTTCGGCTTGCCCGGCATCTCGCCGCGTCCCATCCAGCCCGCCGCCGTCGCGCTGCAGGCCTGGAGCGAGGAGTTCCGGGGCATCTACCGCTACGGGGGGCTCTTCAACCTGGCCATGCACCCCCAGTTCAGCGGCCGGCCCGGCCGGCTCGCCATGCTCGAGGAGTTGATCGCCTACATCCGCGGCTTCGACGGCGTCTGGTTCGCCACCGGGCGCGAGGTGGCCGACTACTGGGCGGAGTACGCCCGCGACCACCCGGACGCCGCCCGGGATGTCCGCCTCGACGAGTGAGCGAGCCCGCCGGGCCCGGTCAGACCGCCGCTCAGTCCGGCTCGGGCTCGCTCGCCGGCGCGGCTCGTGGCGCCGCCGTCTCGTTGCACGTCGCGGCCGTGCCGTGCAGTCGCGCCTCGAACCAGTTGGCCACGGCGGCCGGCTCGCGCAGCTGGGCCGGGATCGCGCTCCAGAGCGTCTCGAAGTACTCGCGGAAGCGGTTGGTCACGGCCGAGCCGTAGAAGCGCAGCGCCACCCCGCGCGTCTCGACGAACTCGGGGTTGACCTCCGTCATGCTGAAGGCCATGCCGCCGCCCTCGCCCTTCAGGATGAACCCGATCGGCGGCGCGCACCGCACCAGCCCGATCTGGTAGCGGTCGTTGCCGCGCAGCAGCGCGATCGTCGCCTCGACGTGCTCGCGCACCACGTCTGGGCCGAATGGCAGCCGCGAGACCCAGTAGCCCCGGGTGATGTAGCGCTCCATCGCGTCGATCGGCAGGATCGTGCGCGACCCGTGGCTGGCCAGCGTCTGCTCCAGCGAGGAGCTGATCGTGCTGTTCCACACCCGGAGCAGGTTCGGGTCGGGGACCTCCACCCCGAAGAGGACCCGGAAGATCTGCAGCTGGTCGAACCTGTTCGAGCCCGGCACCGTCGCCAGCCGGTTGCCGATCACTTGCCGGTCGCCGGGGAACTCCTCGATCTGCGCCCGGCCGCGGCCGAAGTCGAGCGGCGAGAGACCGTACTCCTCGATCCCCGCCAGGATCTCCGGGACCGTGTCCGCCACGCCCCGGTCCAGGATCAGCTGCTCGAGCGCCCGCTGCTGGGTCACCGCGTGCGCCCGCGGCTCGGTCAGGCGCCGGAGCGCGTCGCGCAGTGCCCCGCGTGCCTCCAGCCCCAGCGCGGTGAACTCCTCCCAGGTCGCCTGCGGGATGCCGACCTCGGCCAGGTACGTGCGCAGGTCCCGGTCGTACTCGCGCGAGGCGCGGTCGAACCCGTCGAAGTAGTTCGGCGCTACCCCCAGCACCAGCGCCACCCGTGCCAGCAGCAGGAACGACGGCGAGCAGGCGCCGCGCTCCAGCCGCGACAGGTGCGAGCGCGAGATGCCCGACCGGTCGGCGAGCTCCTGCAGCGACCAGTTCCGCCGCTGCCTGAGCTGCCTCAGGGCCGGGCCGATCTGCTGGCGAAGGTCGTCGTCCCCGGCCTCGCCGCGCACCGTGTGACTGCCACCCATCTACCCCCTACCCTTCGGATCCCGTTCGATGCGTCCGCCCCCTATTCCCGCGCGCCCCCGTTCACGATCCGCCTGATCCCGCCACCCGCCGTCCGCCGCCCCCGCGAACGCCGAACCGTGCCCGCCTCGTCCGATCCGCCACGGGCCTCGTCCTCGCCGCCAGGAATGCGACATGTATTGCACCGCATAACACATCTCGGCGGACATTGCAAGGGGGTGCGCCGGCCAATTCTCCCGGCTGCCCGCCTTCGGCGCCCGATCCGGAAGCGACGGCGTTGATCGGCGGCCGAAAGCGCGTCACAATGCAGGTGGTATGGGAGATGTGCCCGAGTTGCTGTTGGCCCGCATCTGGCACGCCCAGTGGCTCACCGACCGGCTCCGCACCGTGTCCGGCGAGTCCATTCGCGTCGTCTACCGCGGCGTCTGGACCCACGGGCTCGGGCCCGACTTCAGCGGCGCGTGGCTGGACGTCGACGGCCGGCTCGTCCACGGGGACGTCGAGGTCCACCGCCGGGCTTCCGGCTGGTACGAGCACGGCCACGACCGCGATCCCGCCTACGATACCGTCGAGCTCCACGTCGTCCTCGACGACGACCTCGGCACCCCCGTCCGCCGCCGCGACGGGCGCGCCGTCCGCTGCGTGCTGCTCGGCCCGCACCTGCCGGGACCGCTCGATGGCTTCGATCCGGCCCCCGACGCGTGGCCGCTGGGCGCGATCGGCTTCTCTCCCTGCGCGCCCGCGGTCGCCCGCGACCGTCCGGACCTGCTGGCCCGGGCCTGGGAGACGGCCGGCGACGCCCGCCTGGCCGGGAAGGTCGCCGCCGTCTCCCAGGCGCTGAGCCGCGACCCGCCCGCCCAGGTCCTCTATGCCCTGCTGCTCGACGCGCTGGGCTACAGCCGCAACCGCGCCGGCATGCGCGCCGTCGCCGAGCGGCTGCCCTTTGACCAGCTCGACGCGCGCCTGATCGGGCAGCCTCCGGCCGAGCGCCGGCTGCGCGCGGCGGGGCTGCTCCTCGGCGTCGGCGGCTTCCTGCCCCTCTCGCCGCGGGAGGCGGCCGCCGCCGCGCTGGCGCCGGACGAGCTGGCATCCATCGAGGACCGCTGGCGCGCGCTCGGCGCCGCCTGGCACCAGTTCGTGCTGCCGCCGACCGGCTGGACGCTCACGCGCCAGCGGCCCGCGGGTCACCCGCTGCGGCGCCTGCTCGCGCTGGCGGCGCTCCTCGCCGGCCTGCGGGTCGGGCTGATCGAGGACCTCTGCCGCGTCGTCGGCGAGCCGGATGCCGTGCGCGCCGTCCTCGCCTGGCTCACCGCCGGCAACCGCTGGCTCGGCCGGGCGCACGCCCACGAGATCGCCGTCAACGTCGTCGTGCCGTTCACCCTGGCCTACGCGGGGGAGCACGGCGAGGAGGAGCTGGCCGCCGCGGCGGGACGCCTCTGGGACCGGCTGCCCGCGGGGTCCGGCAACGCCGAGGCGCGGCGCACGGTGGCGCAGATCTGCGGCCCCTACCCGGTACGGGTGCGCTCCGCCCGTGCCGCCCAGGGGTTGCTCCACCTGCGGCGGACGGGCTGCGCCGCCATGCGCTGCTACGAGTGCCCGATCGCCTTGCTCGCGCGGCGCCGGGTCGACCCGGCCGCCGCTCCTGCCGGGTGAGCGTCGACCCGCGTGGGCGCGCTCCCGGTTACGGCCAGGGGTTCTCCTGGGCGGCGCGGGCGCGAGCCGCCGCCTCCTCCCGACGGAGCGCCGGGCCTGCCGCCGGATCGTCGCGCAGCCGGCCGAGCAGCGCCGCCCGCCGCGCTCCCGCCCCCAGCGCCGCCAGCACGTCGATCAGGTCGATCAGCCCCCGCACGGTCGGCAGTTCGCCGGCCAGCCAGCCGCCGTCCTCCGCCGCGAGCCAGGGCAGCCTCGCCGCCGTCGCCCCACCCTCGCGCAGCCGCAGCCGGAAGCGCACCGGCGTCTCCGGCCGGTAGACGTGCCACCGGTCCGGCCGCGCCAGCGCTCGCGCCACCTCGGCCCGCAGCGCCGCGTGCGCCTGCTCGACCGGCAGCGCGTCGGCGCGGTCCCACGAGCGCGCCTGCTTCATCGTCAGCGTGGGGGTCTCGGGCAGGAACGCCTCGGCCTCCAGCGTGGCCGCCCGGTCGCCCGCCACCAGCGCCACCGGCACGCCCCACTCCCCCGCCCACCGGCTGATCAGCCCGATCTCGCCGGTCGGCCGCCCGGCCACCTCCAGCGCCAGCCCCCGGAACATGGTGTGGCTGATGAAGGCCGGCCGCGTCCCGGCCATCGCGTGGAAGCCGATCAGGCAGGCGACGTCGTAGCCCACCGACAGGTCCTCGGCCACGCGCCGGACGCCGGGGCCGAGCGCGGCCGGGTCGAGGTTGTCGCTGCTGCCGTGCCAGTCGATCACCCCGACGTCGCTGGCTCCCGCCGCGCGCGCCGCCCCGGCGAGCGCGTTCACCTCGGCCGCCAGCAGACGCTGACCTTCCGGGTACGCCGGGTCGTCCGGCGCGCAGGCCTCGACCGTCTCGATCCCGCTGATCCCCTCCATGTCGGCGATCACCAGCACGCGCATGGTCGGTATCCCCTCCCTGATCCCGGGCCGGACCGTCGGGCCAGTCTACCATCGCGCCCTCCCCTCGCCGTCGCCCTGCGGCGGCCGCGTCCGAGTGCGGCGACGACGGCGTTGACACGCTCCCGTCGCGGCTGTTAGCATAATCCCGACCTGTGAGGTCGGAATTCGTTGGACTGGCTCTGTTGGGCGGGCACGAGGGGAAATGGGCATGCGGGTGGTCGAGGGGAGGCGCGGTCTGGTCCGCGCGCTGCTGGTCGGCGCGGCCGTGCTGGTGGTCGTCGCCGTCCTCGTCTGGCAGGCGGTCGCCGTGGCGGGCGTGCCCGACCCGTCGGCGGGCGCGCTCAGCCCCGCCCGCGCCGTCGTCGAGAGCGGCATCCTGGTCTTTCGCGAGGGGCTGGAGGCGATCCTGGTCCTGGCGGCCATGACCGCCAGCCTGGCGCGTCGTCCCGATCAGCCCTGGCGGCCGATCGCCTCGGGCGCGGCGGCGGGGTTCCTCGCCGCGGTCGCGACCTGGTTCCTGGTCGTGGCCGTCATCTCGGCGATCGGCGCGCCGGCGCTCGACGTCCAGGCGGCGACCGGGCTCCTCGCCATCGCCGTCCTGCTGGTGATCATGAACTGGTTCTTCCACAAGCTCTACTGGACCGGCTGGATCGCCCACCACAACCGGCGGCGACGCCAGATCCTCGACGCGGGCGGTCCTCGCGGGCGCCGCGCGCTGCTCGGCCTGGGGCTCCTCGGGTTCACCGCCGTCTACCGCGAGGGGGTCGAGATCGTCCTCTTCCTGCAGAGCCTCCGCCTCCAGGCCGGGACGCGCACGGTCGTGGGCGGGGTCGCGATCGGCCTGGCCCTGACCGGGCTCGTCGGTGTCCTGACGTTCCTCGCGCACCGGCGCCTGCCTTACAAGAAGATGCTGGTGCTGACCGGGGTGATGCTCGGCGGCGTGCTCGTGGTCATGGTTGGGGAGAGCGTCCAGGAGTTGCAGCAGGCCGGCTGGCTCGCCTCGACCGCGCTGCCGCTCCCGCTGCCGGGCTGGGCCGGCGTCTGGTTCGCCGTCCTTCCCACCCTCCAGGGGCTGACCGCGCAGGCCCTCGCCGCGGCGGTGGTGCTCGGCTCCTACGTCGCGGCCCGCTGGCGCGTGCTGCGTCCCGCGCGCGGGCTGGCTGCCAGCACGGGAGACTAGCGGCCGGGCCGGGGCACGGTGACCTCGTTGTGACGCGACTGACACGCTGGCGTCGACCTCGTGACGCCGCTGTCACGCTCGCGACCTAGAGTGGGGGTGCCGCGCCCGCCATGGCGCGCGGCGGTCGACGTCTCACCCGGGTCCGGGGTCGCGGCGCGACGGTAGACAGAATGGCGGCAGGCGATGTACGAGCGGATTGTGGTGGCGATCGACGGTAGCGACACGGCGACCCGGGCGCTGCACGAGGCGGTGCGGTTGGCGCAGCCGGGACACGCGCGGTTGCGGCTGGTCAACGTGGTCGACCTGGGGCCGCTGCTCATCTCCGGGGCCGAGACGATCGACCTCGACCGCGTCGAGGAGGCCTGGTGTACCACCGGGCGCCGCATCCTCGAGGCGGGCGCCGAGGTGGCCCGGGCCGCCGGGCTCGACGCCGAGACGGCGCTGCTCGAGACCGACGGGCAGCGGGTCGGCGACGTCATCGCGGCCGACGCCGCGTCCTGGAAGGCGGACCTGCTGGTCGTCGGCACGCACGGCCGGCACGGCATCAGCCACCTGCTCCTCGGCAGCGTCGCCGAGGGGGTGGCGCGCGCCGCGACCGTGCCCGTCCTGCTCGTCCGTCGCTAGCCGCGGGCGAGCTCCGTCGCGGGGTCGCGCCTGCGTAAATCGACGGCGGCGCGTTGCGGCGGGCCCGGTCGCGCGGACCACGGAGCGCCTCACCGGCTCGCCGCGGCAAGCAATCCGGGGGAGCGCCGCGTGGCGCTCCCCCGGCGCTCGTGATCGTCGCGGGCTCAGCCCTGGTGCGGCTGCTCCCCCTCGCGCGTCGGCGTGGCCTGCGCCCAGCCGGGCGCGTCGCTGGCCGGGAACGACTCCTGGGACGCCTCGGTCACCTTGTCCGCGCCCGGGTTTCGCTCGCGCTGCATGTAGTGCTCGGCCGCGAGCGGCTGCGACCCCCGCGCGTGCTCCCCCTCGCCGAACTCCTCGATCATGTGCCGGTCGAACGCCTCGAGGTCCGCCGGCTTGCGGCTGGTGACGATCCCGTCGTCGACGACCACCTCCTTGTCCACCCAGTGCCCGCCGGCGTTGGTCACGTCCGTCTTCAGCGACGGCCAGCTGGTCAGCGTCCGGTCGCGCACCACGTCCGCCTCGACCAGCATCCACGGGCCGTGGCAGACCGCCGCGATCGGCTTGCCGTCGCGCACCATCTGCCGGACGAACTGCACCGCGCGCTCGTTCGTCCGCAGCCGGTCCGGGTTCATCACCCCGCCCGGCAGCAGGAGCGCGTCGAAGTCGTTCGGGTTCGCCTGCTCGACCGTCTCGTCCACCGTGAACTCCTGGCCCCAGTGGTCGTGGTCCCAGCCACGCACCTGTCCGTCGTGGATGGAGACGATCGTTACCCGGGCGCCGGCCTGCTCGAGCGCCTGCCGCGGGTTCGTGAACTCCACCTGCTCGACGCCGTCGGTGAAGAGCGCCGCGACCCGCTTGCCCGCCAGTTTCTGCGCTGCCATGTCGGTCAGTCCTTCCCGCCTGTACCCGCGTCGCGCGTCGGACGCGCTCGATCGACGGAATAGGGATGCAGGGTGCGTGCCAGGTCGGCCGGCTCGCCGGCCGCTGGGCTATACTCTGCCCACCTGACGCGGAACCGATCGCCGGGCAGCGCGCGCGGCGCCAGCAGAGGAGTGGCTCGACCATGGTTGAACGGTGGTCCGAACGGTGGTCACGCCGGGGCAAGCTCGCCGCCAGCGCCTCCGGCGCGTCGCGCACCCCGCCGCCCGGGATGATCTCCTTCGTCTTCGGTGACCCGGACGCCCCGAGCCTGCCGCTCGAGGACATGGCCGGGGCCGCCGAGTCCCTCGCCGAGCACAACCGGCGGGACGCCCTCGGCTACCAGAACGCCATCCGCGGTGACGAGCTCAACGAGGCGCTGGCGACCAAGCTGGCGCGCGACCAGGGCATCCACGTCACCCCCGAGCAGATCCTGGTTACCAGCGGCGCCAGCAACGGCCTGTCGCTGCTCTGCGACATGCTGATCGACCCGGGCGACGTCGTGCTGACCGACGCCCCCGCCTGGATGGGCGCGACCAACATGTTCCGCCTGGCTGGCGCCGAGAGCATCGGCGTGCCGCTCGACGAGCAGGGCATCGACCCGGCCCTGGTGGAGGCGGCGCTCGACGCCCTGGCCGCCGAGGGGCGCCACCCGAAGTTCCTCTACACCATTCCGACCTTCCAGAACCCGGCCGGCGTCGAGCTCAGCCTCGAGCGGCGGCACGCCCTGGCGCGCCTCGCCGACGAGCGGGGCCTGCTGATCGTCGAGGACGACGCCTACAACGACCTGCGCTTCAGCGGCGAGCAGCAGCCGACCATCTTCAGCCTGTCGACGACGGGCAACGTCCTCTTCTTCGGCACCCTCTCCAAGACGATCGCCGCCGGACTGCGGCTCGGCTACATGGTCGGCCCGGCCGACATCATCGCGACGATGGCGCGCGGGCGCCTCGACAGCCTGCGCAATAGCTACTCGGCCGCGCTCGCCGACCAGTTCCTGCGCAGCGGCAAGCTCGAGCAGCACATCCAGGAGCTGCGCGCCATCTACCGCGACAAGTCGCGCCACATGCTGGCCGCGCTCGAGCGCGAGATGCCGGCCGGCACCGAGTGGACCCGGCCCAACGGCGGTTTCTTCATCTGGGTAACCCTGCCCGAGGGGGTCGACGCGACGGCCATCCTGCCCGACTGCCGCGAGGCCGGCGTCGACTACATCCCCGGCCCCGCCTTCTACAGCGACGGCAGCGGCCGGCGGAGCCTGCGGCTCTCGTTCAGCGCGGTCACGCCCGAGGAGATCGACCTGGGGATCGCCCGCCTGGCGGCCGCCATGCGCGCGGCGATGGCGCGCGTGGCCGCGCCCGCCGACTGATCCGCCGGCCTCCCGGCGCACCCATGGATGCTCGAGGGCGGGCCACGCGCCTGCCCTCGCCCGTCCTCGCCCGTCCTCGCCCGTGTCACCCACGCCGCCGCGACCGGCCTCAGCCGCGCTCCAGCGTCGATACCAGCTCCAGCAACTCCCGCAGCTCGAAGGGCTTCGCCAGCGCCGCCTCGGCGCCGAGCCGCGCGCCCTTCTCGGCCGCGCGGCCGTCCGCCGTCAGCACCAGCAGCGCGACGTCGCCGCGCATCCCCCGGGCGATGAGCTCCTCGGTGAAGCGGTAGCCGTCCATCAGCGGCATCATCAGGTCGAGCACGACCACGTCGGCGGGCGCCGCCTCGAGCTGCGCCAGGGCCTCCAGCCCGTGCTGCGCCTGCCGCACGTCGTACCCCTCGAACTCCAGGATCGCCGCCAGGGTCTCCCGCAGTCCCTCGTCGTCCTCGACCACCAGGACCCGTCGGGCCACCTCAGGCGCCTTCAGCGGGGGCCGGCGGCAGCAGGATGCTGACCGACGTCCCGCGCGGCTGGTTGGCCTCGACCGCGATCTCGCCGCCGTGCGCCTCAACCAGCGCCCTGCTCACGTACAGCCCCAGGCCCAGCCCGCCGAAGTTGCGCGTCGAGGCGTTCGAGCCGCGGTAGAACGGTGTGAACAGGTTCGGCAGGTCCGCCTCCGGGATCCCGATCCCGCGGTCGCTCACGGTCAGGCGCGCCCGGTCCACGTCCGCCGTCAGCGCGACGACGACCTCGCCGCCGTCCGGCGAGTACTTGATGGCGTTGTCCAGCAGGTTGGCGAGGACCTGTTCCATCCGGGCCCGGTCGACCGCCACCGGGAGCGGCGCGGCCGCTGGCTGCAGCGCGATCACGCGCGCGCCGCTGCCGGCCTGCATGGCGCGGCGCCGCTCTACCACCTCGCGGACGATCTCGGCGAGGTCGCAGACCTGTGGGTGTACCGACAGCTTCCCGGACCCCAGCCGCGTGGCGTCGAGCAGGTCGTTGGCCAGCAGCGCCAGCCGGTCCGCCTCGCCGCGGATCATCTCCAGCCGCCGCGCCAGGTCCTCGGTCGTCACCGCGCCGTCGCGCGCGATCCCGCGCAGCAGCAGGTCGGCGATCGCCTTGATCGTGGTCACCGGGGTGCGCAGCTCGTGCGAGGCGGTCGAGACGAACTCGTCCTTCAGGCGCTGCGCGTCGCGCTCGTGGGTGACGTCGTGCACCAGCACGATCGCGCCGACGATGCGCCCCGCCTCGTCCCGCAGCGGCCCGGTGCTCGCCAGCGCGTCCCGCCAGCTGCCGTCACGGTGCTGGATGCGGCAGGCGCGGGAGGCGACTCGCTCGCCGCCAAGCGCCCGCGTGATCGCCGCGTCGCTCGCCGCCCGATCGTCGGGGTGCACCAGGTGATCGACGTGGTTGCCGACCAGTTCGCTGGCCTCCACGCCGAGCAGGTCGCGCCAGGCACCGTTGGCGAACAGCACGCGCCGGTCGGGCTCCATCACGCAGATCGCCTCGCTGGCGCCCCGGACCACCTCCTCCCAGCGGGAGGTGGTCTCGCCGAGCTGCCGGCGCAGGTGCCGCACGCTGTCCATCAGGCGCAGCTGCTCGGCCACGTCCGGGCTGGCACGGTCGATCTCCGGCGTGTACTCCCGCCCGATGGCGGCGCGGGCCTCCGGGGTGGGCTTCAGGTAGACGGTCACGTAGCAGCCGGGATCCCCCAGCGCGATGCGCTGGTGGAGCACGACCTTGGCCCAGCCGAAGTTGCGCGCCGCGATCCCACCGAACACCGAGCTGGTCATGAAGCACAGCGACGGCGACTCGCGCACGAAGGCGTCGAAGGGGCAGGAGGTGGTGCGCACCACGACCCGCTCCTCGTCCCGCGACACGAGCGAGAAGTTGCCCTTGATCTTCTGCTTGAGGTCGACGATGACGTGGGCGTACTCGTCGAGGGTGAAGGGGCGCTCGATCTGCCAGAAGCGCTTGTACTCCGCCTCGATCGCCGCCCCCATCGAGAGGCCGACGTTCATGATGTACGCGCCGGCCACGTCGCTGCCCAGCACCGCCTCGTTCAGGTGCCCCAGACTGGCGATGAGCCGGCGCATGAAGCTGTCCCGGTCGAGACTGACCGGCGTGACGTACCCGCGCCCGGGTGTCGACATGTAGTGCCCGCTCTCCTCAATTCCCCCGGGAGGTCGTCCCCGTAAACTAGCTCCGCCTCGCAAGAGGGGTGCCAGTTCCGGCCCGGACGGCGCGGGCGGCCCGCGCGGGTGCGGGCGTGGGGTTCGGGGCGGGAGGTGGTGGGACCGGCCGACCGCTGAGCAGGAGCGCCGACATCTCCGGCTCCGGCAGCGGGGCCGAGAGGTAGTAGCCCTGGGCCAGGTCGCAGTCGAGGTCGCGCAGCACGGCGAGCTGCTCCGCCGTCTCGACCCCCTCGGCGACCACCTGCAGCCCGAGCGCGTGCGAGAGCTCGATGACGGCGGCTGCGATCGCCCGGTCGCCGGGGTCCGCGCCGAGGCCGCCGGTGACCGAGCGGTCGATCTGCAGCCCGTCCAGCGGCAGCCGCTTCAGCCGCGCCAGCGACGACTGCCCGATGCCGAAGTGGTCGACCGTCACCCGGACGCCGGCCTCCTTCAGGCCACGGAGCACCTCCAGCGTCTCGCTGGTCCCCTCCATCACCACCGACTCGGGGATCTCGAGCGAGAGGGTGGCGGGCGCCAGCCCGGTCTCGCTCAGCGTCGCCGCCACGGCCTCGACCAGGCCCGGTTCCTGCACCTCGCGCGCCGACAGGTTCACGCTCAGCCGCGGCAGCGGCCCACTCGCTCGCCCGTCCTGCCAGCGCCGGACCTGCCGGCACGCCTCGTGGAACACCCAGTGGCCGATCGGCACGACCAGGCCCGTCTCCTCCGCGACCGGCACGAAGTCGGCCGCGGCGACGGTCCCGCGCTCCGGGTGCCGCCAGCGGGCCAGCGCCTCGACGCCCGCGATGCCGCCGGTCGCGGTCAGGATCTTCGGCTGGTAGTAGACCTGGAACTCGCCGCGCCCGATCGCGTCGCGTAGCTCGGCCTCCAGGGTGAGCCGCGCGATGGCCGGCGTGTGCATGCTCGGGTCGAAGACCTCGTAGCGTGCCTTGCCCCGGCTCTTGGCGCGGTACATCGCCACGTCGGCGTTGCGCAGCATGTCCTCGACGTCGTAGGCGCCCGGTCCGCCCAGGGCAATGCCCACGCTCACGTTGACGGTCGCCTCCCGGCCGCCGAGCGCGACCGGTCGGTTGAGGGCGCGCACGATCCGGCGGGCGGCATGCACCGCGGCCGCCACGTCCTCCACGTCCTCCAGCAGCACCGTGAACTCGTCGCCGCCCAGCCGGGCCGCCGTGTCGCCGACGCGCAGGCAGCCGCGCACCCGGTCCGCCACCGTCACCAGTAACTGGTCACCGGCGCCGTGCCCGAGCGTGTCGTTCACCAGCTTGAAGTTGTCCAGGTCGAGGAACAGCACCGCGATCATGCTGCCGGCGCGCGACACCCGTCCGGCGGCGTGGGTCAGCCGGTCCATGAAGAGGGTGCGGTTGGGGAGCCCGGTGAGCGGGTCGTGGAAGGCCTGGTGCAGGAGTTGCTCCTCGAGCGCCTTGCGCTGGGTGATGTCGCGCAGGATTCCGGTGAAGAGCGACCCGCTCGGGTCGGACACCTCGGCGATGCTCATCTCGAGCGGCACCTCGGACCCGTCGCGTCGCAGGCCGGTCAGCGCGATGGTGCGGTGGAGCACGTGCGCCTCGCCGGTCGCCAGGTAGCGCGCCAGTCCCTCGCGGTGCGCCGGGCGAAACCGCTCCGGCATGAGCGTCACCAGCGGCTGCCCGACGATCTCCTCGGCCGTGTAGCCGAAGACGCGCTCGGCGCCGCGGTTGAATGAGCGGACCAGGCCGTCGGCCGTCATCGTCACGATCGCGTCGAACGCGGTGTCGACCACCGCCCGGTAGCGCGCCTCGCTGGCCCGCAGCGCCGTCTCGGTCTCGCGCCGCTCGGTCACGTCGATGACGATGCCCTGCCAGGCGCGCCCGCCGGTCACCCCGTCCGCGACCAGCACCGCCTCGTCCCGCACCCAGACCACGCGCCCGTCGCGCCCGACGAGCCGGTACTCGGCGCTGAACGGGGTGCCGCTCTGCCGGCTGTGGGCGACGGCCGCCCGTACCCAGTCGGCGTCGTCCGGATGGATGATCGCGTGCCAGAGGCCGGGGCTCGTCGCCCATTCCGCCGCGCTGTACCCCACCAGGTGCTCGATCTGCGGGCTCACGTAGGGCGCGACCGCGGGATTCCCCTCGGCCGCCACGTAGCTCACGACTGGGGTCCGCTCTGCCAGGTGCTGAGCCCGCCCGCCGGCTCCCTTGGCGCGCGACACGACGGCGACCCCGGCGAGCCCCAGCGGCCGGCCCGCGGCGTCCCGCCGGACCTGGCCGGAAACCTCGAGGCGCTCCCCACCGGCCAGCCTGGCCTCCACCGCGAGGTCCTGGTCCCCGGCGAGCGCCTCCCGGAGCGCCCGGCTCAGCCGTTCCCGCTCGGTGGGGTCGAGCGCCCGCCGGACGTCGTCCGCCGGCTCGCTGCCGGGGATGGCGGGCGGCGCGGCGAGCCACTCGGCCCGGTCGGTCGCGCCGTCCCACTCCCAGGCGCCGACGCGGCCTGCCCGGAGCGCGCGCTGGAGCTGCTCGGCGCGTTCCACCGCCCCGCCCGCGTCGCGACGGCGCGCGAGGTCCTCGCCGATCGCCGTCGCGAGCTCCTGGAGCACCGCCCTGTCCCCGGCCGACCAGTCGCGCGGCAGCCGGCTCGCGACCAGCAGGGCGCCGCGCGGCCCGCCGTCGCGGGCCGGCCAGCCCGCCGCCAGCCGCGCCGGCCCGCCGGCCGCGTCCCGGTCGGGCAATGCCACCGGCTGGCGTCGTCGCGTGGCGGCGCGCACCAGCCCGCGCAGGTCGCCGACCTCCCCCACCCCGCCCGTCGCGCCCGCGACCTCGACGCGAGACCCGTCGATCAGGCAGACCGCCGCGGCGTCACCGCGGGTCAGCTCGACGGCCAGGCGCGCGTAGCGCTCCAGGGCGGGGCGGAGCGTCTCCTCCGCCCCGCCGGGCGACGCGGACACCGTCGGCGGTGGCTCGAGCGTGGTGGTCACCGGACTCCCTGCCCAACGGGGACCGAGGCGTGACGCGCCGCGAGGTCGATCCCGCGACCGGCATCACCCGCTTCCCCAAGGGGCATGATAGGGAGCGGTACCGGCAGGGGTATAGATCGGGAAGTCTCGCCTGGTGAGGTCCGATTGGCCTATCACCGGCAGACGCTCGTCGCCGGTCGTCGTCGATGGGGATCGGGCTCAGGCCCCGGGCGGGCTCGGCTGGTCACCCGCCACGTAGTGGCTCCACTCCTCACCGGCCCACTCCTCCCGCGGCGGCGCGGTCGACGTCGCGACGAGCCGCGGCGGGCTGGGTCGCTCCAGCGGCATCGGCGGGGTCGGCAGGTCGGGGAGTTCCTGGACGTCGGCCGGCGCGCGGTCGCTCGCGCCCTGGACGAAGCCCACCATCCGCCCGGCGCGGTCGTGGAACAGGCCGCGCTCGAGCCGGCCGATCTGCCGGCCGCGCGCGTCGAACACGTTGCCGTCCTGGACCCAGGCGAGGATCGTGCCGTCCGGCGCGTACACGACGTCGTCCTCGAACCAGGCGACCGGCTCGCCGTGGTGGCCGTGGATGGTGCTCATCGGTGCTCCTCCCGTGGGCGCCCGGCCCCGGCCGGGCACGCGGTCCCGCGCGCCTGCCGGTGCAAGAGGGATACCGGCGAGGCTACTCCGGAGCGGCGACCCCGGCCGGATCGTCGAGGAGGTCGGCCAGCCGGTCGTACCAGGCGACCTGCTCCGCGGGCGTGACGTGCGCGTTGGCCGGGCTCGGGTTGGGGACCACGAACAGGAGGCTGGGGCCGAGCCGGCGCGGCTGGAGACCGAGCCGCGCCCCGCGCGCGTCCTCGCCCAGCCCGTGGCGGACGAAGGCGCGGTAGCCGGTGATCCCCTGGAAGCAGGCCACGCTGGGCGCCGCCCACTCGAGCTTCCGCAGCAGTTCCGGCGCCCCGCGCGCGAACTCCGCCGGCGCCAGGTCGGCGGCGCTGCCGCTGGGCGTCTTGACCACGTCGGTGAAGCCGATGCCGAAGTCCGGCAGCCGGGCGTCGTCCTCCGGCCCGAGCGCCGCGCGGCCTAGTGCCGCGCGGATCGGCGCGCTCAGCCGCGAGCGGGACAGCGCCGGCCAGAACCGGTTGGTGCGCCGCGCGAAGTAGTGCCCCCGGCACGCGGAGGAGAGGCCGGGGTTGATGCCGACGAAGACCAGGCGCAGGCCCGGCCGCAGGTAGTCCGGCAGCGTCGGCGGCGGGCCGCCCGGGTCGCCCGTCGTCATCGCGACGCCCGCTGCCCGTCCTCGCGTCCGCGGTCGCGTCGACGCTCGCGCACCTGCGCCGCTCGGCCGGCCGCCAGGCACCGCCCGGGGCACCGCGGGAGCGCCATCATGCGTGCCGGGCCAAGTTTTGTCTTCCCCGCTTGCCAACCACGGTTTTTCATGTTACCTTCAGGTTTGAATGGCGCACAAGGTTTTTCGCGTGGGACCCGATCGGCGCACAGGGCGTCACGCCGAACTCATCTCGCCGAGAAAACTTGAGCCTGACAGCGGACGCGGCGGTCGCTCGTGGGGAGCGACCCCAAGTGATCGAGGAGACCTCGACGGGATGAGCTTCGCAGACAGGACCCTGACGTGTCGGGACTGCGGCAGCGAGTTCGTGTTCACCGCGGGCGAGCAGCAGTTCTACGCCGAGAAGGGCTTCACCAACGAGCCGCGACGCTGCCCGACGTGCCGGCGGGCCTACAAGGCCAGCCGTGACTCGGGCGGCTACGGGGCGAGCAGCTACGGCTCCAGCAGCTACGCGCCGCGGGCCGAGCGCACCATGTACCCGGCGGTCTGTAGTTCGTGCGGCAAGGACACCATGGTGCCCTTCCAGCCGCGCAACGACAAGCCGGTCTACTGCTCCGACTGCTTCCAGCAGCAGCGGGCCCAGCGCAGCAGCTACTCCAGCCGCTGGTAGGCCCTCGCAATCCCCATGACGCCCTCCCACCCGGCTCGCGCGCGAGCCGGGTGGCGCTTTCTCTCCGCCGTCCCGCGCGACCCCGACCCTCACGCGCCCCGGTAGGCCGTCACCGCCCGCAGGCCCGCGCGCAGCGCGTGCTCGACCCGGTTCCGCTCGCGCGTCAGCCGCGTGCGCAGGTAGCGGTAGTCGTCGCTCGCCGGGTCGAGCCCACCGAGCCGGCTCGCCTCGGCCAGCCCCGGCAGCGGCTGTGTCCCCAGCGCCAGGTCCTGCTCGAACGGTCCCCAGGCGGTGAAGGCCACCGGCACCAGCAGCCGTCCCAGCTCCATCACCAGCCCGTTCGCCGCCGCCGCGTCGCCCGCCGACAGGTCGGTCTCGCGCAGCAGCCGTCCCAGCTCCACCGCCAGCGCGTGGACGCGCGACAGGTCGATCGCCCCGCCGGCCCGCTCCTGGTAGCCGGTCAGCGCCGCCGCCAGCTCGTCCGCCAGCGCCGCGTAGTCGAAGGGCAGCCGCTCCCGCGTGCAGAGCCGCCACATCGTCTCGGCGTAGACGCGCGCGTCCCGCACCAGGTTGTCGGAGTCGATCTTGTCCAGGGTGTCCTCGGTCGTGTGCCACCACCAGCCGAGCCCGCCGCCGCGCGCCCCCGAGCCCAGTAGCTGCGCCATGGCCGCGGCCGTCGCCGACTCATCGAGTGCCTGCTCGGAGAGGGATGCCAGCACCGACGGGATGCCGTGGCCCCAGAACGACTGGTCGCTCGAGCGGCTCATCCGCTTGTAGTCCAGCTCGACCCCCAGCACGTCGCGCAGCACCTCGCGAGCGAAGCCGTACGTCTCGGCCATCGTCGGCGCTTCCTCGAGCACGGTCGCGCCCTTTGCCCCCACCGAGTCGATGTTGACGTGGCAGGCGCAGCGCTCGTGCAGGTCGCCCCAGAACTCGTCGGCGTACCAGGACGACCCGGCGTAGCGGCCGTGGGAGTGGCCCGACCAGAAGGCCATCCGTACCCCGCGCCGCAGCTCGCTCCGCCGCTCCGCCAGCAGCCGCGCGACCTCCAGCTGGGTCGCGTTGGCGGTGCCGTTGTCCATCGCCCCGTAGTGCCAGGAGTCCACGTGGCCGCTGAACATCACGAACGTGTCCTCGGCCGTGCCCGGCAGGTCCCCGGTCAGCGTCGGGATCTTCGTCCAGGCGCGGAACGGCTGCGTCATCAGCCGCACGCGCACCGGCCCCTCTGCCAGCCGCGCCTTCAGGCGTTCGCCGTCCGGGCGCGTCACCGCCACGGCCGGCACCGTCGGCAGCAGCCCGGCCGTCTCCGGGATGGGCGTGCCCCAGACCGGCGAGATGCACATCTCGTGGATCAGCTCGTCGTTGATGTGGACCTGGCCGATCGCCCCGGCCGCCTCGGCCGCCATCGCCTTGTTGGGCATGGCCAGCCCGTCGCTGACGACGACCTTGCCGCGCACGTCCCGGCCGGCGTAGTCGGCGTCGAGCCCCGACCCGACGTAGACCAGCTCTCCGGTCACCCCGGCGTCGTCCGTCAGCGGGCTGAGCGAGTAGCCGTTGCACGGGATGTCGACCTCGGCCGCGCCCAGCACCGTGAGGGCCGAGCGCCCCGGGTAGCCGATCAGGGCGTCGCTCAGGTAGCGATTGACCGCGTAGCCGAACGACCGCAGCTGCGCCTCGATGTAGTCGAACGCCTTCGCCTCGTCGGCCGTCCCCGACAGCCGTACCCACCGGCTGATGGCTCGCTCGTGCCGGTCCAGCTCCGCCGCCGACACCGCGTCCACGATCGCTCCCGGCATCGCTCGTCCCTCCGTGCTCGTCCCGTCCCGTGGGCCGCCAGACGGCCCACGCCCACTCTAGTCGCGCGGCCGGCGCCCGGCAACGCCGACTCAGCCCGCCGCCGGCTCGCGCCGGAGCAGCCGCCGCGGCGTCCCGCTCGCCACCGCGTCGCGCGCGGCGGCGTCCGCCAGCGCCTCGACCTGGCCCACCGGCCGCGGGTCTCCCATGTCGAACGGGTAGTCCGAGCCCAGCGCGACGTGGTCCGCGCCCACCAGGTCCACCAGGTAGCGCAGGGCCGGCGCCCCGTGGGTGATCGTGTCGAAGTAGAGCCGGTGGAAGGAGTCGCTCGGCGGCCGGTCGAGCGCCGCCGCGCACTCGGGTCGCACGCGGTAGCCGTGGTCGAGTCGGCCGACCGTGTAGGGCAGGAAGCCGCCGCCGTGCGCCCCCAGGATGCGCAGACTCGGGTAGCGCTCGAGCAACCCGCCGTAGACCAGTCGCGACAGGCAGTAGCCCGTCTCGATCAGGTTCCCGTTCAGGTTGCGCAGGTAGTAGGGGGCGTTCCCCGGCACCGAGCGCACGTCCGACGGGTGGATGAAGACCAGCACGTCCAGCTCCGCCGCGCGCCGCCAGAAGGGCTCGAAGGCCGGGTCGTCCAGGTCCCGTCCCGCGACGTTGGTGCCGATCTCGACGCCGGCCAGCCCCAGCTCCTCGACGGCCTCGCCCAGCATCCGCGCCGCGAGCCCGGGGTCCTGCAGCGGCACCGTCGCCAGCCCGGAGAACTCGCCCGGGTGCTCGCGTACCAGCGCCGCGATGCCGGCGTTCTGCGCCGCCGCGAACTCCGCGGCGAAGCCCCGCTCGGCGTCGTAGCAGAAGAGGAACGGCGGCGGCGATACCACCGCGTGCGCCACGCCGGCCGCCGCCATGTCGGCCAGCTGCGTCGCCGGGTCGACCAGGCCGAGCGGCAGCCGCCCCTGCGACCGGCCCGCCACCGTCAGCGCGACCCCGTCGGCGTGCTCCTCCGCCGCGACCCCCGAGATGTCCAGGCTGCTCCGCGCCACGTAGTGCGCGTGGACGTCGATCGGTCCCGAAGGCTCCGCGCTCATCGTCCGCGTCCTCTCCCCGCGCGTCGCCCGGCGGGTCCGCTCCCGCCGGGTCCCGGCCCTCGCCGTCACCGGCGATTGTGCCCCAGCCGCCCGCCCGGCGCACCTGCTCCGCCCGGCGTTCCGACCACGCCATGGCGGCGAACGTGCGAACGATCGCGGGTATACTGCGCGGTAGTCGTCGCGAGCGCCGGCCCGGCGTCGCGCGGGACCGGCTGGGGGAGGTCGATGGAGACGGAGGACGGGGAGCCGAGCCCGCCCCGGGTCTCGGTGGTGATCCCGGCGCGCAACGAGGAGGAGTGGATCGCCGCCGCGCTCGCGTCGGTGGCCGCCCAGACGCTGCCGGCCTGCGCCGTCGAGGCGGTGGTGGTGGACAACGGCTCGTGCGACGGCACCGCCGCCGCGGTCCGCGCGTTCGGCGCCGCCCACCCGTCGCTCCGCCTGCGGGTCGTCTCCGAGCCTGACCCCGGCGTCGCCCGCGCCCGCAACCGGGGCGCGCGGGCCGCCGGCGGGCGGCTGCTCCTCTTCCTGGACGCCGACTCCCGCATGGCGCCCGACCTCGCCGAGTGGGTCGTCCGCCGGGCCGCGATGGGCTACCCCGCCGGGAGCGTGCGCATCGTCGCCGACGGCGACGACCGCTTCGACCACGGCTTCTTCCGGCTGCTCGAGTTCGGCAAGGTCCTCTTCGGCATCCGCGCCCAGATGTTCTACTGCGAGCGCGAGCTCTTCCTGCGCGCGGGCGGCTTCGACGAGGAGATCCGGGTGGCCGAGGACCGGGAGTTCCTCGCCCGGCTCATCCGCGACCGGACGCCCGTCTGCCACCTGACCGAGAGCTGGATCGCCACCTCGCCGCGCCGCCTCCACGGGCTGCCCTTCCACCTGAGCGCCTTCGCGACGCTCGGCCGCTGGGCCCTGGCGCAGGCGGGGATTGGCCGTCGATGGCGCTACTGAGGCGTCCCGCGCGCTGGCTGGGTGAGGTGCCCTGGCTCCTGCTCCGGCTGGGCCGCGCCGGCGGCGGCCACGCGTTCGGCACGCTCAGCGTCTGGTACTGGTACGAGCGCCTGACGATGCGCCTCTGGCACGTCCGGCCGATTCGTCCGGGCGGCATGCTCATGGTCAGCGAGAGCCGGCATCACGGGCCCCCCGTCTCCCTCGAGGACGGGACCGTCATCCACGACGGCGATGGGGTCATCGAGTTGCACATGGACAACGACTTCATCGGCCGGGGGCTGGCGGCGGACAAGCTCACCCCCTGGCGCGTCCTGCGCACGATGAACGCGGACCTGCGGGCGCTGGCCGCGCTCGTCGCGTCCGGGGAGTTCCCCGACGCCCGCGCGGTCCACGGCGTCAGCCTCTTCGCGGCCGGCGGCGCGCGCATCGGTATGGAGCTCCGCGACCTCCCCGACACCGCGTACTGGCACCTCGTCCGCTACTTCATGATCGGCCTGCTCGCCCTGCATCACCCCAACGGCTGGTCACGGGTCGGCCACATGCGCCGGACGGCCTGGCCCCAGGAGGTCTGGGAGAGCCGCGCCGCGCTGCTGACCCGCGTCGCGGCCGGCCGCTGAGCCGCGCCACGTTCGGCGCTCAGCGGTTGCGCTTGCGGGGCCGTGACCGGCCTGCCGGCTTGGCCCGGCGCTTCCGGCGCACCTGGGGCCGGGCGGGCGCCGACGGTCGCGGTCGCGGCCGCCACCAGCCCCGCTCCGGCGGGCGGTCGGACTCCTCGTCCGCCTCCGCGGTCTCTTCCGCCGGCTCCTCCGCCAGCGCCGCGAGCGCCAGCGGGATCACCTCCCGCACCGTCTCCGCCAGCTCGTCCTCCTCGAGGTGACGGCCACCCCGGCTCACGACGCGCCGCGTTACCGCGCCCACCAGGCGCGGCGTCAACGCCGCCTCCGCCGCCCCGACCTCCACCGCCACGCGCAGCAGCAGCGCGTCGCTCACCTCGCGGCGTGCCGCCGCGCGCGCCGCGCCGACGAAGGCGCGCTGCGCCTCCGGCCCGGCCGGCTGCTCGTGGATGGCGAGCTGGGCGCCGAGCGCGCGCCACAGGTCGGCATGCCGGCGCTGGCGCTGGCTGCGGTCGCCACGCACCGCGGCCGCCACTGCCGCCACCCGCGCCGGGTTCGGCTCCTCGCCGGCCGCGGTGACGGCCTCGATGGCCGCGGCTGCCTCCCGTGGCGACACGCGCCAGCCGGCTTCCCGGCGCACCGCGTCCAGGAAGGCGCGCCCGCCCGGAATCCCCGGCAGCCCGGTGTCCGTCTCGTCGCCGTCCACTTCCGGCGGCACCTCCTCGCCTTCGGCCCGCCGCGTCTCGTCCCATGGCTCGTTGGTCTCGTCCATCGGCCCTCCCGTGCCGGCCGGGCCGGCGTCGCCTCCGAATCGCGCGCGAGTGCCGTGCCCGGTCCATCCCACGGATGATACGCCGTGGCGGCCGGCGGGCTGGCCCCCCGTTTGCGATGCCCGGCTCGGGACGAGCGACGGGCGCGTCCGCGAGTGCGCTGGAGGACCTTCACCTTGCCCGACATGCCCGACACGCCCGGCGACCGGCGGCAGGCCGACCACGACGAGGGCCGCCGCCCTCCGGGCCTCCAGCAGGTCAGCCCCGACGGCGACCGCCGCGTCGAGGGCCTCGTCGTCGACGCGCTCAACCCGACCCGGCTCGGCGTCAATACCGCGAGCGTGCACGTCAGCGTCCGCCGCGGCATCGTCACCCTCACCGGGCTGGCCGCCTCGGCCGAGGCCCGCGACGTGATCGACGACGCCGCCTCCACCGTGCCGGGCGTGCGTGCCGTCCAGAATCGCCTGGGGCTCGGTGCTGCCTGAGCGGCAGTTGCCCGGATGTCATCGATTTGCCGGTAACCCTGACCCCCGCCCGTACGTTAGTAGGATTGACGCCGCCGGTACCCATGCTAGGCTGGGTACGACACCGGTACCTGCCTCGGTCGAACAGGAGATCGCGCATGCGCCGCGCACTCGTCGTGCTCCCCGTCCTCGTGCTCCTCGTCGCCTCGCTGCTCCCCTCCACCGCATCCGCCGCCGTCGCGCCGCCGGCGCCCGCGGCCTACGACACGGGTCCGAGCGAGGTCTACTTCCCCGAGACCGGCCATCACCTGAGCCTCGGGTTCCTCAACTACTGGCGCTACAACGGGGACGTGACGGTCTTCGGCTACCCGATCTCCGAGGAGTTCCAGCAGAACGGCGTGACCGTCCAGTACTTCCAGCGCGCCGTCTTCGAGTACCACCCCAACGCGCCGGCGCCCGACCAGATCCAGGTGCGGCGGCTCGGCGCCGACTTGGCTCCGGCCGCGGAGAGCGCCTACCTGGGGTATGAGATCCAGCAGAACTACCTGGCGTCACGCCTGGGGATGGACCTGCCCTACTCCGACCCGTTTGCCGCGATCCCGCCGACCACCCAGGACGCCACCCAGACCTACTTCACCCAGACGGGCCACTCGTTGAGCGGCGAGTTCAACAAGTACTGGCTGATGTGGGGCGGCGTCTCCGTCTTCGGCTACCCCCTCTCCGAGCCATTCACCGACCCGTCTACCGGTCTCACCGTCCAGTACTTCGAGCGCGCCGTCTTCGAGTTCCACCCGGACAACCCGGCCGGCCAGCAGGTAACCCTCGAGCTCCTCGGCAGCGCGGCTGCCCAGCAGGCTGGAGTGACCACCACCTCGGTCGCGCAGGGCGCGAACATCCCGGTCTACGCCGCGTCGCTCTGGCATCGCAACCTGTCGATCAACCCGGCCGACGTGACCGTGCCGCCGCCGGGCGCCCCCTTCGGCGAGACCAAGTGGATCGAGGTCGACCTGGCGCAGCAGTACCTGCGCGCCTGGGAGGGCCGCACCCTGGTCTACAGCACCTACGTCTCCACCGGCACCCCCCAGGACCCGACGCCCACCGGCTACTTCAGCGTCTACGAGAAGGTCCCCTCGACCGACATGAACTCGGCCACCATCGGTATCCCGAAGGGCGCGCCCGGCTACTACAACCTGCCCAACGTGCCCAACGTGATGTACTTCCTGTCGGGCGGCTACGCCATCCACGGTGCCTACTGGCACTGGAACTTCGGCACGGAAGTCAGCCACGGCTGCGTCAACGAGCCGCTGCCGGCCGCCGCCTGGATGTACAACTGGACGCCGCTGGGCACGGTCGTCTGGGTTCACAACTGACCCGAGCCCGCGCTCACCCGCGTCGTCCCCCGCTCCCAGGTCCGGAGCGGGGGACGACGCGTCTTCGCCGGCGTCCCGTCCCCGAGTTCCGACTTCGGCTGGGGGCCGCTCCCCGGTGCCGTCCCGGACCGCCTTGAGCCACGGCCGCTCGTCGGTGACACTGTACCCGTCGACGACGAGCGCCCCCGGTCGACCGGGTTCGGCGAGTCAGGGGCTCACGCGAGGGAACGGGAGCACGGCGCCATGAAGGACTACGCCCGCTATAGCTTCTGGCTCGAGACCTGTGGCGACGACCTGACACCCCGCCCGCGTCTCGACGGATCGGTCGACGTCGACGTCGCCGTGCTCGGCGCCGGCTTCTCCGGCCTCTGGACCGCCTACTACCTGCTCGGTCGCGACCCCTCCCTGCGGGTCGCCGTCGTCGAGGGCGAGATCGCCGGGTTCGGTGCCTCCGGCCGCAACGGCGGCTGGTGCAGTGCCGGTTTCCCGGTGACCCCGGCCGAGCTCGAGCGCCGCTACGGGCGCGAGGTGACCCGCGACCTGCTGCTGACCATGATCGACGCCGTCGATGAGGTCGGCCGCGTCACTGCGGCCGAGGGGCTCGACGTCCACTACGTCAGGGGCGGCACGCTTCGTCTGGCGGTCGGCACGCACCAGCTCCCCGGCATCGCGCGGGCGCTCGACACCTACACCTGGCTCGGCCTCGGCGACCACTACACCGCGCTCGACGCGCGCGAGACGGCGGAGCGCGTCCGGGTGGAGGGCGCGCTCGCCTCCCTCTACACGCCCAACTGCGCCGTCGTCCACCCGGGGCGACTCGTGCGGGGCCTGGCGCGGGCCGTCGAGCGCCGCGGCGCTACCATCTACGAGCAGACTCCGGCGACCGACTTCGTCCCCGGCACCGGCAGCTCCCCGGAGGCCCGGCCCCGTCTGGTGACCCCCTACGGCGACGTGCGTGCGCGCGTCGTCGTGCTGGCTGGGGAGGCGTACCTCTCCCGGCTGCCGCGCCTGCGCCGCCAGCTTATCCCGGTCTACTCCCTCATCGTCCTCACCGAGCCCCTCTCCGAGGCGCAGTGGGCCGAGATCGGCTGGGCAGGCCGCGAGACCGTCTCCTCCGGTCGCTACACCGTCGACTACCTGTCGCGCACGGCCGACGGCCGCATCGCCTTCGGCGGGCGCGGCGCTCCCTACCACCTCGGCTCCCGCATCGAGGACGACTACGACCGCCACGGGCCGACCCACGCCATGCTGCGCGACCTCACGCTGCGCTGGTTCCCGATGCTCCGGGGGATCCAGTTCACCCACGCCTGGGGCGGCCCGCTCGGCGCGCCGCGCGACTGGATGCCGACCACTTCCTACGACCCCGCCACCGGGATCGCCTCGGCCCGCGGCTACACCGGCCAGGGCGTCTCCACCACCAACCTCGCCGGCCGGGTCCTGGCGGACCTCATCACCGGCGCCGACACGCCCCTCACCCACCTGCCGACGGTCAACCACCGCTCCCCCGACTGGGAGCCGGAGCCGCTGCGCTGGCTCGGTGTACGTTATGTCCAGTCGGGCTATGCGCGGCTCGACCGCATCGCCGAGCGCACCGGCCGGCCGCCGAGCGGCGTCACCCTCACCGAGCGCCTCGGCGCCCACTGAGCCGGTACGGCGGCCGGTCAGGCGGCCGGCGCCGCGAAGTGCAGGGTGGTGCCGACGTTGCTCGGCACGAAGGCGTCCGGCAGCGTCGCCGCGATCTGGTGCGTCGCTCGCCAGCCGCTGCAGTGGCCGGGGAC
>DASSZN010000351.1:0-2299 GCA_035702805.1 Thermomicrobiaceae bacterium
AGGCGACCCGCTAGTCGATGGTCGTCGTGGAGGCGGGCGGCCACGACGTCGCCCTCCCGCCGACACCGTCTGAACCATCCGTAACCGACGTCCGCGCCGGTGCCGCGCGTGGCGGGTTCGCGTGCTTAGCCTCGGCCGCCATGGCAGTGATGGACCGGTCGCTGTCCGTCCGGACTCCGGCGGGCATCCGGTTCCCGCTCGCCGTGTTCGCCGTCTGGCGGGCGCTGCAGGGCGTCGTCGTCCTGGCCTCCGGCGGATCGCTGCGGGGCACCGCCTTCGGCTGGGACGCCGGCTGGTACCTCTCGGTGCTGCACCTCGGCTACGACGTGCCGCCCGGCGGGTACAGCCACTTCTCCAACGCCGCCTTCTTCCCGGGGCTGGCCTGGGCGACCCGCGTGGTGCAGGCCGTCGTCCCGAACGAGACGGCGGCGACCCTGCTCGTGGCCAACGGTCTGGCGCTGACCGCCTTCGTCGCCGTCTGGGGTGCGGCGCGCGCCTGGGTCGGCGACCACCTGGCCCGGCGGGTGACGATCGGGCTGGCGCTCGTCCCGACGTCGTACTTCCTCTGGATGTACTACGCGGAGGCGCTGCTGCTCAGTGCCGCGGCCGGTGCCGTCTGGGCCGGGCGGCGCGAGCGCCACGCGCTGGCCTCGGTGCTGCTGGCGGTCGCCTCGACCGCCCGGCTGGTCGGCGTCACCATCGGGCCGGCGCTGGCACTGGCGCGGATCGTGCGCACGCGCCGGGTCGACGCCGTCAGCGTCCGGTACGTGCTCGGTTCCGTGGTGGGGCTGGCCGCCGTGATGGCGCGCCAGGCGCTGGAGATCGGCGACCCCCTCGGCTTCCTGCACGCCGGTCGGGCCTGGGACCGGACGTTCGCCGCCCCGTGGACCCCGCTGTATCACGCGGTCGGGCTGATCCTGGCCGCGCTGCCCGGCATCCCGATCGAGGTCGTGGTCGACGTCGCCGCCGTCCTGGTCTTCGGCCTGCTGGTGGCCCTGCTCTGGCAGGGGACCAGGCGGGGCGCCTGGCCGCTCGAGGCGGCCACCCTGGCCACGCCGCTGTGGTTCGTGCCGATCTGCAGCCAGCTCATCGCCAGCCAGGCGCGCTACATGATGGCGTGCTGGCCGGCCCTGCTCGTGGCGGCCGACGCGTGGCCGCGGCTGCCGCGTGCTGCCCGTCTGGCGGTGCTGGCCGTGCCGGCGCTGCTGAGCGTGCTGATGCTCGTCCGGCTGTCGCACGGCCTGTTCAACGACTGACCCTGGGCCGGGAGCTCAGATGCCGGTGGAACGGCATTCGCGGGAGCGCAGCGCGGTCACGTAGTCAGTGGGGGCGCCGGCGGCCTCGGCGGCGTCGGCGATCGCGCCCAGGTGCCGCGCGGAGGGCAGCCCGCCCTCGAAGGCGTCGAGGACGTAGACGTAGGCCACCTCGTCGCCGCCCAGGGTGTGCACGCGCAGGTGCACGCGCTGGTAGAGGCCCGAATCGGCGCCCTCCCAGGCGTCGAGGGCCCGCTCGTCGGCCTCGGTGAGGTCGTAGAGCGCCACGAAGACGCCGGGGGAGCCGTCGGCGGAGACCTCGTCGTCCGGCACGAGGGTCGCCATCGCGCCCTCCCAGCCGTACTCCTCGGCACCGAAGGTCAGCCGCCATCCCTGGATCCAGCCGGTTCCGGCATGCGGGGACGACGGACAGCGGCGCAGCATCTGCTCCGGATCCATGTTCGACCCGTAAGCGGCGTAGAGGCCCATCGCGCCCGAGACTAGCCACCGGATCTGGCAGGACCGGTGCGGGCGGTGCGGGAAACGGGGAGCCGGACCGGGACAATGGGCGGCAGACGACCCGCCCGCGACCGAAGAGGCATCCCATGACCCGCATCGTGATCATCGGCGGCGGCCCGGCCGGCTACGAGGCCGCACTGGTCGCCGCCCAGCTGGGTGCGCAGGTCACCGTCATCGAGCGGGACGGGATCGGCGGCGCCAGCGTGCTCACCGACTGCGTGCCGTCGAAGACCCTCATCGCCGCTGCCGGCACGATGACCTCGGTCCGCGAGTCCGCGGCCCTCGGACTGCAGGGGGCCGACCTGCGCACGGTCGTGCTCGACCTGGCCTCGGTCAACCAGCGGGTCAAGGGCCTGGCGATGGCGCAGTCGGCCGACATCCACGAACGGCTGAGCGCCCAGGGCGTGCGGATCATCGCCGGCCAGGGCCGGCTCTCCGACGAGATCCGGGGTATGGCCGCCCACCGGGTCGAGGTGCTGGACGCCGAGGACCAGGTGATCGAGGAGCTGGAGAGCGACGCCGTCCTC
>DASSZN010000359.1:0-3816 GCA_035702805.1 Thermomicrobiaceae bacterium
AGTTCACCGAGTAGGTCGCGTTCGTCGGCGGCTGGCTCCCGCCGAGGCTCCAGTCGACATTGAAAACCTGGCCGTTGATGGTCACCACCTTGTAGTCCTTGTTCAACACATAGGTGGTGGAGCCATAGGTGACGCTGGTCACGTCCTTGAACGTCTCATTGCTCGGCAGCGTGATGGTGTCGGCGCCGTTCTGCGTCGTGTGCGTCACCGTCTGCGTCGTGCTGACCGTCTGGGTCGTTGTCCCGGCCGGCGTACAGACCGCGGTCGGGAGACTGCTGGCATCCCACGACGCGGTCGCGACGAGCTGGCCGCCCGGCGCGGCGATGCCGAGCGTGCCCGCGCTCAGGCTGACGGTGCCCCGCGCGGGGATCGTCACGGTATTGGTTGTCGAGTTGAAGGCGACGTCGACCGGGACGCTCTCCAGGTTCTGCAGCGAGACGGCGCCGTACCATGGGCCGGCGCCATCCAGTGTCTCCCCGTTGGGAATCCAGGGGAAGTAGAGGGAGGACATCACGCTCTGGTCCGTGATTGGCGCGGCCGCCACCCCGGCGACACCGACCAGCGCGGCGACGACCAGAGACAGGACGGCGACACCGGCAGCGATTCGCCAGCTCACTCGCGACATGCATGGACTCCTCTCGACGGTAACCCAGGTCCCCATTGCCGGGAACCGTCCTCCCGGTCGGCGGCTCGTCGGCAGTCGACCACCAGCGACCACCCGCCGCGCCGCGACCGGTCCCCCGTGTCTCCACTCCCTTCTTCAGCGTGTCTCGTGCGGCTCTTTCAGCGATAACGATTGGCGCCGCCGGCAGGCTCACCCGGTTGTGTTCCCGTCGGCGGGTTCGGTTGGAAGGTCAGGGTGCTGGAGAGGAATGGAATGCGCGGCGTGTGCTGGGACCGGTCCACCTTCCCGGAGATGCTCGTCGCGTGCCGCTGCCTGCGCGTAGCGATCCGGAACCACGGCGACCAGACCCCCAGACACAACGAGGATGTACGGATCTGGTCGCGCGGCGGTGCGCCCAGGGCCGGACGTCACGCGCCGCCGCGGCAACGTCGGGCGATCGGCCTGGGCGCGTGTCAGCAGGTCGGCGATCGCCGGACGACCGACCGATGGTCATGGACATGGTCATCGTCATGGTGAGCAGGCGGTAGCCGTCATGCCGGGTACGGCCCGGCAGTCCGGGATCTTCTAGGCGCCCACCGGGTGCTCGGCCTCAGGCATCGGGGGCGCCTCCATCTCTGGCCCGTCGGCCGACAGCGCCAGCCGGCCGAAGGCCAGCACGAAGACGTTCCCGGTGCCCGCACGGAACTCGAGCGACCAGTCGAACCCGTCGGGGCTGTCGGGCAGGGCGCGGATGTCCTCGGCGGTGAGGGTGACCCGCACCCGGCCGTCGATCGGGTACGACACGCCGCCGGGCGGCACGCGCGTGGAGCGATCGAGCAGATCGCCCGCTTCGTTCGGCGTGTCAACACTGCCCAGCGGCCGGATCCGGAAGTCGATCGAGGTCAGGTTCCAGGCGACGACGGGCCAGGGCAGGTGGACGGGCACGTCGTAGACGTTGTCCCGGCCGCGAACGAGCGTGAGCAGCGACATGGTTCCCTACCCCTCGTGTGCCGGCGGACGTGGCGACCGTCCCGCCTGCGTCCTCGCCGGTAACGTCGGGCGGGCACCTCACGTCCCGCAAACCGCGCACCAGCGTGACCCGGGCCGCAGCCCGGCACACCGCGGGGCACGCGGAACTCGCGGCCGGCTACCAAGCGCGCATGGAGTCGAGGAAGAGCGCGCGCAGGTCCTCCTCGCCGGCCGGGCGCGGCGAGAGCTTGGTCACCCGGTGCTGGGGCAGCGTCCCGGCGACCAGGTCCGGCACGTCGTCGGCCTCGAAGCCGACCGCCGCGAGCCCGTTCGGCATGCCGAGACGCCGCATCAGGTCGACGATCGCCCCGGCGAGGAGCCGGCCGGCGTCGTCGGGAGCGGCACCCGCCGTGTCGACGCCCATCAGGCGGGCAGCCTCGAGGTGGCGTGCCGGGTTGGCCGGGGCGGTGAAGCGGAAGACGGCCGGGGCGTGGAGGATCACCGACATGCCATGGGGAATGATGGCGTGGTCCCGCGGGTAGCCCTCGGGGACGAAGTCGCGCACCATGCCGGAGACGGGGTAGGACATACCGTGCGGCAGATGGACGCCGGCGTTGCCGAAGCCGATCCCGGCGAACGCCGCCGCGAGGAGCATCTGACCGCGCGCCTCGACGTCTTGCGGGTCCTCGATGGCGCGCACGATGTTCGCCGACATCATCTGGATGGCCTGTCGTGCCCAGATGTCGCTGATCGGGTTGGCGCCCTGGTAGGCCGGGCGCATGGCGGGAATCTCGGGCGCCTCGCGCTGGTCGTAGGGCAGCGCGGTGAAGGACTCCAGGGCGTGGCTGAGGACGTCGAGGCCGGAGCAGGCGGCAACCATGCGCGGCAGCGTGCGGGTGTTGTCGGGGTCGACGATGCCCATCACCGGGCGCAGCGCGCGATGGGCAATGCCCGTCTTGGCGTGCATCTCGGTCAGGTCGAAGATGGCGACGCCGGTCGTCTCGCTGCCGGTGCCCGCCGTGGTCGGCACGGCGATCAGCGGCTGCAGCCGCCCGGGCACGGGGCGACCCTCGCCGATCGGGCGGTTGACGTAGGCCAGGAAGTCGGCGGGATAGGTGGCGTACAGGTTGGCCGCCTTGGCGGTGTCCATGCTCGAGCCGCCGCCGACGGCCACGTAGCCGTCGAAGTGCCCCTGGGTGGCGAAATCGATTGCCTCCCGAAAGGAGTCGTCGGTCGGCTCGACGCGCACCCGATCAAAGAGTACGGCGTCGATCCCCTCACCGCGCAGGGAGTCGAGCACGGTGGCGACCGCCTCGGTCTGGGCGACGCGTGGGTCGGTCACGACCATCACGCGCCGCGCCCCGAGCTGGCTCATATCGTAGCCGACCTCCCGGGTTGCTCCCGGGCCGTACTTGATGCTCGAGGTGTCCATGGTGAAGATCGACTCGGTGGCCATCTGTGCCCTCCCTCACGACCGCCACGGCATCGGGCGCGTGCCCCGGGCGGACCGGCGCCGCGCCAGCATACAACGAGCCGGCGGGCCCCGCGCGGGCTACCGGTCGGTGAGGTCGAGGACCGAGTCCTCGCCACCGAAGGGGTTGGCGGCGTAGGAGTCGGCAGCCGGGTCGTTGTCCCAGTGGTCGCCATCGAGGAGGTAGCGGAAGTGGTAGCGCTGGCCCGGCTTGAGGGAGATGGTCGTCGCGAAGCTGCCGTCGCGCCTGCGCCGCATCCCGTTGGCCTGCTCGTCCCACCCGTTGAAGTCCCCGACGACCGCGGCGGTCCCGGCGTCGGTTCCTGCCGGAAGCTCGAAGGTCACCCGGCAGGATCGTCCGGTCTTGGTGAACGCCTTGTTGATCATGGTTCGGTGCTTTTCTCCTGACTTCCCGCGGGTAAACGCCGTAGGGGCCTACCCGTCGAGGCGAATCACGACCCCTTCGTTCGGACGCAGCCGTAGCGGGCTATCGACCCGCTCGCCCGCGCGGTCGAGCATCGTCGAGACCTCGACGTGCCCATGGAATATCTCTCGACCCGGCCCCAGGACCGCGGCGGTGCCGCGGAGGTTGAGGGCAACCAGGAACCCGGTTCCCTCGTGCTCGCGGCGATAGGCCAGCAGCCCCCCCTCTGACAGGACCGGGACGTAGCGGCCGAGCGCGAGCGCGGGCTCCGCGCGCCGCAGCGCGATCAGCCGGCGGTTCAGGGAGAGTATCGAGCCGGGCTCCTCCCGCTCGGCCACGACGTTGCGC
>DASSZN010000379.1:0-2948 GCA_035702805.1 Thermomicrobiaceae bacterium
CTGCGTGTGGAGCGCCACCGAGGTCTTCCTGGCGCACGTCGGCCCGCTGCCGGCGACACCGGAGGTCAGGGGCCTGACGATCGAGCCGGGTGGCGAGGCCAACCTGGTCGCGTACGCGACGGTCAAGCTCAAGGGCTTCGCCGACAGTGAGGCGGAGCCGTCGTCGGAGGCGCTCGCGGCCGAGCTGGCGGTTCGGCGGGCGGAGCTGGCCGGCGACGGCGAACTCCTGCTGGCGCGGGTTGACGGCGAGCCGGTCGCGATCCTCGGCGCCATCGCCGGGCCGGACTGGCTCGTCTTCCAGCTGGCCACGCGGCTGCCGTTCCGCGGTCGCGGCATCGCCCGCTGCCTGCTCGGCCGCCTCCTCGAGGCGGCGCGCGGGCGGGGCGCCGGCGCGGTGCTGATCAACGCCGACCCGGCGGACACGCCGGTCGACCTCTACCGCCGGCTCGGCTTCACCGACGAGGTTTACTGGCGCCGCACCTACGTGCTCCCGGCGGACGGAGCGGGCGCGCCGTGAGCGCGATCGCGCGGGTCCACGGGGTCGACTTCAGCGGCGCGGTCGACGCCGGGCGGCGCATCTGGGTCGCGAGTGGGTCTGTCGAGGGCAGGGTGCTCCGGGTCGATGACCTGCGCCGCGCCGCGGAATTGCCGGGCGGCGGGGTCGGGCGCGCCGCCGCGCTGGGCGCGCTCCGCGCGTTCGTCCGGGAAGCCGGCGCCTGCGCCGTCGGCTGCGACTTCCCCTTCGGCCTGCCCGAGTTGCTGGTCGACGCGCCGGACTGGGAGGCGTTCGCGCTGGGCTTCGCCGGGCGCTACCCGACGCCGGAGCGCTTCCGTGACGCCTGCCGGGCGGCGGACGGCGGCAGGGAACTGCGCCGGGCAACCGACCGCGAGGCGCGCACGCCCTTCTCGTCCTACAACCTGCGCCTCTACCGGCAGACCTGGACGGGCATCGTGGACCTGCTGGCGCCGCTGGTGCGGGCCGGGGCCGTCGCCGTACCGATGCAGCCGCTCCGGCCGGCGGTACCCTGGCTGCTCGAGGTCTGCCCGGCCTCGACCCTGAAGCGCGCCGGGCTCTACCGGCCCTACAAGGGGTCGGGGCCGGAGCGCTGGGCGGCGCGGGCGGAGATCCTGGCCGCGCTCGGGGCGGCGGGGGACCTGGCGGTGTCGGAGGAGATCCGCGAGCGGGCGGTCGCGGACCCGGGCGGCGACGCGCTCGATGCCCTGATCGCGGCCCTGGCGACCGCTCGCGCCCTCGCGGCGCCGGACTTCCCGGGCGCGGGCCCGCGCTACGCGCTCGAGGGCCGGGTCTACGCGTGAGGGACGGCCCCGGGCCGGCGGTCGAGGCGAACGTCACCGGTGAGGGTAGAAGGACGATGGAGCTGCGGACGGAGCGGCTGGAGTTGATCGCCTGCACGGCCACGGTGACGGAGGCCGCGCTGGCGGATCCGGCGGAGGTGGGACGGCTGCTCGGGGTGCGCGTACCGGCCGGCTGGCCCAGCAACGACCTGCGGGACATCCTCCCCGGCTACCTGCGCGACGTCGCGGCGGACTCCGACCTGCTCGGCTGGGGACCCTGGGTGATCGTCGAGGCGGCCGGTCGCGTCGTCGTCGGCGACGCCGGGTTCCACGGTGAGCCTGACGCCGCGAGGACGGTCGAGATCGGCTACGGCATCCTGCCGGCGTACCGGCGGCGCGGCTACGCGACCGAGGCGGCCCGGGGGCTCGTGGGCTGGGCCTTCGGCCGGCCGGGCGTGGCGCGGGTTGTGGCCGAGTGCGAGGCGGACAACGTCGGGTCGATCCGGGTGCTGGAGCGGCTGGGGATGGCGCGGGCCGGCGTGGCGGGCAGCCTGCTGCGCTGGGAGCGGGCGGCGCCCGGCCGGCTCGCAGAGGAGGCGCGATGATCACGCGGGTGTTCTCCTACGCCCTGCTCGGGGCGTTCTTCGGTCTGGAGCGCTTCCTCCGGCGCGGTGAGCAGGCCCGGCGCGTCGAGCCGGACCGCCCGTCGGACCGCGGCAGTTCCCTGCTGATCGCGGGTGCTCTCAGCCTGGCCACCGTCGTGGCGCCGCTGCTGAACCGGCGACGGATCGGCCGCGTCGAGCGCCGGGCGGTCGGCATGCTCGGGCTCGCCACGATGCTGGCCGGACTGGTGCTGCGCGGCTGGGCGATGCGCACGCTCGGGGCGTTCTACACCCGCACCCTGCTGGTCGCGTCCGGGCAGCGGATCGTCGACCGCGGGCCGTACCGGCTGGTGCGGCACCCCGGCTACCTCGGCACGATCCTGGTCTGGGTGGGCGCCGCGCTGGCGGCGGCGAACTGGCTGGCGACCGCCGCCGTCGGGCTGCTGATGCTCGCCGCCTACGGCTACCGCATCGGCTCGGAGGAGGCGATGCTGGCCGACTCCTTCGGCGCGGAGTACCGTGCCTACATGGCGCGCACCTGGCGGCTGGTCCCCTGGCTCTACTGAGGCGCGGGCGGGTGGATGGTGTGACGCTCGTCGATCTCACCGACCGGCTGGACGACCCGGCGATCCGGGGCCTGCTCGCGCTCGCCATGGGACAGCCGAGCGCGGAGACTCTCGCGGCGCTCGGCGAGCGCTATCGCTGCGAGCCCAACTGGACGCTCCTCGGCCATGCCGAGTATGGCGTCGGCTGCGTCGGGGTCGAGCGTGCCGGGCGCGACTGCCTGGTCATCCGTCACATCGCGGTGACCCCGGCATGCCGGCGGCAAGGGATCGGGCGCGCGCTGCTGGCGGCGCTCGGCGAGCAGGAGCCGTCGCGCTGGTTCGTCGCGGAGACTGATGGGGAGGCCGTCGGTTTCTACCGTCGGTGCGGCTTCGCCGTCGAGTCCCTGGGCGAGCGGTACCCGGGCGTCGAGCGGTTCCGCTGCACCCGGCAGCCGCGCGGCAGACAGTAGGCGTCAGACCCCCACGAAGGCGGGCGGGTAGACGA
>DASSZN010000050.1:0-14556 GCA_035702805.1 Thermomicrobiaceae bacterium
GCTGGTTCCCGATGCTCCGGGGGATCCAGTTCACCCACGCCTGGGGCGGCCCGCTCGGCGCGCCGCGCGACTGGATGCCGACCACCTCCTACGACCCCGCCACCGGGATCGCCTCGGCCCGCGGTTACACCGGCCAGGGCGTCTCCACCACCAACCTCGCCGGCCGGGTCCTGGCGGACCTCATCACCGGCGCCGACACGCCCCTCACCCACTTGCCGACGGTCAACCACCGCTCCCCTGACTGGGAGCCGGAGCCGCTGCGCTGGCTCGGTGTGCGTTATGTCCAGTCCGGCTACGCGCGGCTCGACCGCATCGCCGAGCGCACCGGCCGGCCGCCGAGCGGCGTTACCCTCACCGAGCGTCTCGGCGCCCACTGAGCCGGTACGGTGGCCGGTCAGGCGGCCGGTGCCGCGAAGTGCAGGGTGGTGCCGACGTTGCTCGGCACGAAGGCCTCCGGCAGCGTCGCCGCGATCTGGTGGGTCGCTCGCCAGCCGCTGCAGTGGCCGGGGACCACCACCGCCGGCCCGATCACCGCCAGTTCGCGTACCGTCGCCGGGATGATCCCCTCGAACAGCCCGCCCGTCAGGTGCAGTCCGCCGACGAAGGCGTACACCTCGTCGATGCCGGTCAGTCGCCGCGCGTGGAGCATCACGTTGATCGCCCCGGCGTGGCTGCAGGCCGAGAGGACCACCAGCCCGCGCCCCCGCACGTTCACCACGACCGCCTGATCGTCCCAGATCCAGACGTCCGGCTCCCAGCCGTCGTCCGGGCCGCTGCGCCCCTGCTGGATCGGGAAGCCGCGCTCGAAGTCGGTCACCCGCGACACCTGGCCGGTCACCAGCACCGCGCCCTCGAGCAGCAGCGACGGCCCGCGCTCCTCCACCACCTGCCAGCCCTCGCGGTCGAGGTCCTGGTGGCTGGGCGGCGGCAGGTGCACCTCGGTGCCGGTCGGGAAGACGACCTTGCGGTCGCGCCAGGCGTCGGGGTGCAGCACCAGCGGCATCCCGCGACCCAGCCGCCGGAACAGCCCCTCCAGCCCGCCGTGGTGGTCGGTGTGGCCGTGCGACAGCACCATGGTGCGGATGCCGGTGTAGTCCACGCCCAGCACGTCGAGGTTGTGGACGGTCGTGTCGCGCCCCAGCCCGCCGTCGTAGAGGATCGTGTCGCGCCGGCCGGCACGCTCGATGGTCACGAGCAGGCAGTAGCCGTGTTCGGCCCGCAGGTGGTCGCGCTCGAAGCCGTCCCAGCGCGACGGCGGCCGGCGCGCCAGGTCGGTGCCGGCCGCCAGCGCGTCGATGCTGTTGTCGACGACGATCGTCACCTCGACCCGGTCGACCGGGTCCAGCGCGACGCGCTCGGCGGCCGGCGCGGCCGCGGCCAGGTGCGTCGCCTCCGCGACCGACGGGAAGAACGGCGTCATCGCGCGGTAGACGTGGTGCAGCGACCCGGTGCACATGCTGGGGCTCCTTTCCGAGGAGGCGCGTCGTCACGGCGCGAGGTCGGGGATGCCGGGTCGATGCTACACCGGAACGCGGCCGCCGTCGCGCGGAGTTGCGAGGTGCTGCCGGCCGCAGCAGGCCAGGGTCCTCGCGGCCGGCCGCCGTTTCCGGGTTGATTTGGGCAGCCGTTGGCCACGGCGCCGGTCGAGCTGACGACTTTGGGTGACTCCGGGTCGTCTGAGACCCGCGCCGTCGCGATGGGGGGTGTAGGCGAGAACCCGTTGATCGAGCAGCAGCGTCACGAGCTGGAGGAGTTGTGCCGCCGGTTCCGGGCGCGGCGATTGGAGTTGTTCGGCTCGGCGGCCCGGGCGGACTTCGACCCGGCGACGAGCGACCTCGACTTCCTGGTCGAGCTCGAGGACCTGGAGCCGGTCGCCTACGACGACGCCTACTTCGGCCTGCTCGAGTCGCTGGAGGACCTCTTCGGGCGCCGGGTCGACCTCGTCGTCCCCTCGGCCGTACGCAACCCATTTTCCCCAGGCGATCAGCGTCGGCCGGGTGACGCTCTATGCTGCCTGACCGCAGCGGGATCTGGCGTAGTTGGGCCGTACTCGCCTAACTTAGATGGGTTAGCAGGTGCTCGGTCCAGACGCGAACCTCCGCCACTCGCTGCTGCCAGTGCGAATCGCCCCATCGATGCAGGTCGACGAGCATCTCCTCCACGGACAGCACATCGGCGAAGCCATGATCGTGCATCACCGCTTCCCGCCCTTGTGGAGTCGTCGCGCCCCAGATCAGGATCGCACCGTCGACGTGGATCGGCTTGGCGGCAACCCTGCTTTCGAGTGCGTGGGGATGGCTCGCCACGGTCAGGAGTTTCTTGAAGGCGGTCGAGGTGTGGTGCCCCAGTTGGCCTGGCTCGGATAATCGCAAATACCGGTAGTTCTCATATTCCAGTTCACACTTCAGTTCGGCCACGAACGTCTTGCCGGTCGCGCGGTGGCGAAGCGTGAAATCCAGCGTTGACCCGCGTTGCTCTCCCGGCGCGTACAGCGTTGGCCGCCCCAGGTCTTCGTACACCGCTTCGGTGCGCCGGCACCACTGCCGCACCAGGTCTTCGCTCAGAAGGCCGAAGTACCGGGACAGAAACTTGTCCCGGGCCCGGTTGTCACTCTGGAAGATGGCTTCAAACGAAGCCATCCGCGGCTCCAGTATTTCCTCGCGGGTCGTCGAGCAAACAGGGATCCTGCGGCATCACCACACACCCAGGGCCGGAATGAGCCCTCGGTTTCCTTCCGTCGGAGGGTCCCCCCTCTCCCTACCGCCCCGTCGGTCCTCCCACCTGGAACGCGCTCGGGTCCGGCTTGTACGGGCGCAGCAGCCACATCGGCCGCCGCAGGTTGTCCGGCCCCGGCGCCGGGCGCGTCATCCCCATCCAGCGCCGGTACGCCGCGTACGACTTCGCCGTGTCGACCACGACGTCCCCGTAGCGGTCCTCCGCACCCGCCTTGACCACCTTCACCTTCTGATGCCAGGCGTGCGAGCCGCTGATCGGGTCCGGCTGCACCGGGAAGGTCAGGTTCTGGTGCACCCCGGAGTCGCTCCACCAGATCGTCGACGAGTCGGGGTCGTCGCTCGCGAACGGCCGGATCCCCTCGATCTGCCGCATCCGGTACACCCCGTCGGCCGGCGTCTCGATCTTGACCACCGCCGACGACCAGCGCTCGTTCCCCGCCCCCTCCTCCAGCCGCCAGCGACCCAGGTGGTGCGAGCAGGCCGCCACCCCCGGCCGCAGCCCCTCCGTCACCCAGACCCGGTCGACGAAGTGCCCGATCTCCGTCTCCACCCGCACCAGGTCGCCGGTCGTCACCCCGATGCGCGCCGCGTCGCTCGGGTGCAGCCAGAGCGGGTTGGTGTGGCTGATCTCGTTCAGCCACTTCGCGTTGCCGCTCCGCGTGTGGATCAGCGTCGGGATGCGGTAGTTCGGCAGCAGCACCATCTCGCCCGCCGACGCGTCGATCCGCGACGGCCCGACGTGGCTCTCCAGGTAGGTCGGGATGGCGTACTCCGGCCAGCCCCAGTCCCAGAGCGTGCGCGAGAAGAACTCGAGCTTGCCCGAGGGGGTCGGCATCCCCCGCAGCGCCTGCCCGTCCACCATCACCCCGACCGGCCGGCCGTCCACCGCCGTCGGCGCCGGCACCGGCGTGATCTCCGGCCCGTGTGGCCGCGGGCTCGGGCTGACGATCACCCCCGTCTCGGGCTCGACCCGCGCCCCGGCCAGCTCCGCCTCCGGTACCGGGTCGTCGTACTGGCGCATCGGCTGCCGGGTGATCTCGAACGCGCCGTACTTGCGCATGTAGCCGAGCGGCGTCAGCCCCTCGGCGGCGGCCGCCTCCGGCAGCCCCGGCACCGAGTGCTCGAAGATCCAGGCGTAGTACTCGTCGACCGTGACCTTCTCGCCCGGCCGGTAGGGCGACTCGTAGAACCGGCGGATGCCGAGCGAGCCGTCCGGATCGATGCGCCAGGAGAGCTCGATCCAGAACTCGTTCTCCTCCCAGACCTCGCCCGGGTTCGCCTCGCGCGTCGTGGCGACCTTCTGGCCGAGCTTCTCCATCGCCACCCGCACCACCGGCTGGCGGAAGCCGATCCACTTGGCCGCGTGCGTCTCGTAGGAGAAGGTGTCGTGCCGCTCGGGGCTGTGGCCCATCGGCAGCACGTAGTCGGCGAACCAGGCGCTCTCGCTCCAGGTCGGCGTCAGCGCCGTGAAGAGCTCGACCTTCGACTCGTCCTTGAGCGCCTCGATCCAGGCGAACCCGTCCGGGTTGGTCCAGACCGGGTTGTAGACGCGGGTGAAGTAGGCCGCGAGCTTGCCCCGCCCCTCCTTGAGGAAGTAGGGCAGCAGGATGCTCATCTCGTGGTGCGTCAGCGGGAACTCCAGCGGCCAGGTCAGCTCGTTCCAGACGGTCTGCTTGGGCGGCTCGGCGAAGGGCCGCGGCACGAACTTGTCCCACACGTTCGGCGCGACGCCCCCCTCGGTGCCGACGCTGCCCGTCAGCACGTTCAGGAAGAAGAGCGCGCGCGGCACGGCCCAGCCGCCCAGGTGGCCCGCCGCCGCCGCCCGCCAGTTGTGGCTGGCGAAGCCCGAGCCGGCCCGGCCGATCTCGTGGGCGATCTCGACGATCGTCTCCGCCGGGATGCCGCTCTCGGCCGCCGCGTACTCCGGCGTGTAGCGCCCGTACTCCGCGCGCAGCGCCGCGACGAAGCGCTCGAAGGTCACCGGCTCCCCCGGGTGGACGACCCGCAGGTACTCGTCCCAGTTGGTCCAGCGGCGGACGAACTCCCGGTCGAACAGGTCCTCCTCCAGGAGGACGTTCGCCATCGCGAGGAGCGCGGCGGCCTCGGTGCCCGGCCGCGTCGGCAGCCAGTAGTTGGCCATCGAGGCGGTGTTGGACAGGCGCGGGTCCATCACCGCGATCTTCGCGCCGCGGCTCTTGGCCTCGATGATCCGCTGCGCGTGCGGGTTGAAGTAGTGCCCGCTCTCCAGGTGCGCGCTGATGAGCAGGATGAAGCGGGCGTTGGCGTAGTCCGGCGAGGGCCGGTCGATCCCCATCCACATCGCGTAGCCGAAGCGCCCGCCCGAGGAGCAGATGTTGGTGTGCGAGTTGTGGCCGTCGATGCCCCAGGACTGGAGCACGCGCTCCATGTAGCCGTCCTCGCCGGGGCGGCCGACGTGGTACATCACCTCGTTGGGGCGGCCGTCGACCAGCGCGCCGCGGATCTTGGCGGCGATGGCGTCGAGCGCCTCGTCCCAGGTGGTGCGCTCCCACTGGCCGGCCCCGCGCGCGCCCACCCGCTTCAGCGGGTAGAGGATGCGCTCGGGGTCGTTGACCTGGTTGATGGTGGCCGGCCCCTTGGCGCAGTTGCGGCCACGGCTGCCGGGGTGGAACGGGTTCCCCTCCAGCTTGCGGATCTTGAGGGTCTCTCGGTCCACGTAGGCGAGCAGTCCGCAGGCGGACTCGCAGTTGAAGCAGGTGGTGGGGACGATCATGTAGCGGCGCTCGCGCCGCTCCGGCCAGGCCTGCGGGTCGAGCTCGACCCAGTCGTCCCAGCGCTCGGGTGGCGGGTAGGAGGCGAGCCCGCTGGTGCGCTCAGGCCGGAACGGCTCCTCGACGGTTCGCGGCCCGCTCGGCCGGCGCGTGCCGGGCTCCGTGCCCGGCGCGACCTCCGGCTCGACGGCCGGCGGCGCCACCGCGGACCCCTTGCGTCTCCCGCGCTCGGTGCTCACCATCAGCTCGGCGCTCCCTCTCTCACGTCCGATGCCGGATTGCCCTGCGTTTCCCTCGGTCGAGACCCGGCCGCGATCATCCGCGCCCCTCAGCTCAGCGGCACGTCCTGGCCGGCGCTGACCCAGATCCGCTCGTACGACCACAGGCCGGCCAGCGCCGCCAGCGCCGCCAGCACCCCCGGCGCCACCACGGTGCCGCTGCCGAACAGCAGCGCGACCAGCGCCAGCGGCACCAGCGTCCCGAGCAGCAGCACCGCGCCCCAGAGCGCGCCGCGGTACGGCCCCGCCGTGATCAGCTCTACCGTGCGGCGCACCTGGCTGTTGACGTGCGGCACCGTCAGCTCCGTCGCCAGCAGACCCGCCGCGACCAGCAGCCCGCCGGCCAGCACCCCGGCCAGCACCTTCAGGTCGTGCACCGGCGCGCCGGCCGCCGCGCCGACCAGCAGCAGCGCCGACGCTCCGGCGACCGTCGCCTGGGCCAGCAGGTGCGGCAGCAGCAGCGGGCTCTGCCAGAAGTCGCGCCCCTCAGCCTGGGCGAACAGGAGGGCCGTGTAGCCCGCCGTGGCCGCCGCCAGCGGGATCCCGATCACCATCATCGCCGTCTGCAGCCCGCCCAGGCCGAGCGCCGCCGCCAGCAGCCAGAGGAAGGCGATCGCCCCGGCCGCCGACAGGATGTAGCCGCCCCAGACGAGCCACGAGGTGCGGTTCGGCCGCGTCAGCAGGTAATAGAAGCGGTCGGGCCGCTTGAGGTCGACCACCAGCAGCACGGCGGTCACCAGCAGGAAGGCCATCCCGATCACCGGCGCGGCCACGGCGAAGGTCGCGTGGCTGGCGCCCCAGCCGAACAGGAGCAGCACCGCCGCGATCGCCAGCGCCCCGGCGGCGATCGACTTGGTCCAGAGGTAGGTCGCCACCTTCCAGCCCCACGGCTTCGGGTGGTGGACGTCGTAGGCCACCGTCGGCTCGACCGGCCCGGCGATCAGCCCGTCGGCCCGTACCGCCTCGGCCGGCCGGCCGTCGGCCCGCACCTCGCCCCACAGGTAGCCGGTGCCGCGCGTGACCGCCTCGGGCGTCAGCCCGGCGTCGTCGGCCCCGAGGTAGAAGACCTTGGGCCGGGTGCCCTGCTCGGGCTTGCGCACGCTCACCTGCTCGCGCGAGACGAGCTGGGCCAGCTCGCTGAAGGGGTCGTCCAGGTCCCCGGCGATGATCGCTTTCTCCGGGCAGACCACGACGCAGGCGGGCAGCAGCCCCTGGTCGACCCGGTGGGCGCAGTAGTTGCACTTGGCGGCCGTGTGCTGGTGCGGGTCGATGTAGAGCGCGTCGTACGGGCAGGCCTGCATGCACGACTTGCAGCCGATACAGGCCGCGGAGTTGAAGTCGACGATTCCGTCCGGCCGCTTGAACAGGGCCCCGGTCGGGCAGACGGTGACGCAGGGCGCGTCCTCGCAGTGGTTGCAGCGCAGCACCGTGAAGTAGCGGCGGGTGTTCGGGAACTGCCCCTTCTCGATGTACTTGACCCACGTCCGGTAGACGCCGAGCGGGACCTCGTTCTCCGACTTGCAGGCCACCGTGCACGCGTGACAGCCGATGCACTTGCGGTGGTCGATCGCGAACCCGTATCTCATCTGGCGCGCATCCCCCTCGCCGCTGCGTCGTGACGCCGTCGCCGGTCTCCGGGCCGCACGGTCCCTCGGTCGCCGAGTGCGCGGCCGCGGGCGCTGCTCTTCGGGTTGGCTGGATTGGCCGGCACCGGCGCGACCGCCGGCGCTCGCCCGTCCGGCAGCATACCACCTTCGCCCGCGCCGCCCGCGAGCTCCGGCGCGCGGCCTGGCCGCCAACGGTCCCGCTCGACGGCGCGCTGGATCCTGTATCCCCACGCTAGCAACCCGACGGCAGCCTGTCAAGATATCATGACAACATGGGTCGGCGACCGGCGGCGCGGGCGTGCTCCGGCGGCGTCCGGACGGCCGCGCGGCGCGGGCCGTCGCGATAGGATTGCCGCGACCGCGGCCATGTCCGTGGCCGCGGGGAGGAGTACCGGGGTGGGACGCGATCATCCGTTCATCGCCGCGCTCTACGGGCCGGTCATGGAGCCGGCGGAGCGCGGCTGGCTTGGCCGGCGGCGCGCGGCCGTCGTCGCGCGGGCCCGCGGCGACGTGCTGGAGATCGGTGGCGGCACCGGCGCCAACCTCTCGCTCTACGGGCCGGCGGTGCGCCGGCTGGTGGTGACCGAGCCCGACGCCGCCATGCGGCGGCGCCTCACCGAGCGCGCCGCCGGGCTGCCGCGCGCCGTCGCGGTCGGCGCGGCGCGGGCGGAGGCGCTCCCCTTCCCCGACGCGAGCTTCGACACCCTGGTGGCCACGCTGGTGCTCTGCTCGGTCGACGACCTGGGTACGGCCCTCGGCGAGGCGCGCCGGGTGCTCAGGCCCGGTGGGCGGCTCCTCTTCTTCGAGCACGTCCGGGGGACCGGCTGGCGCGGCCGGCTGCAGGACGCGGCCCAGCCGGTCTGGTCGGCCATGGTGGCGGGCTGCCGGCCCAACCGCGACAGCGTGGCCGGCATCGCGGCGGCGGGCTTCCGGCTGGCCGAGCTCGAGGTCTACAAGCCGAACCCGACGTTGCCGATCCTGGTGCCGATGGCCGAGGGGATCGCGGTGCGCTAGCCGCGGCCGGGAGGGCGTGGGGCATGGAGCCGGACCTCGCGATCGAGCCGTTCGCCGCCGACACGCCGGAGCTGCTGGCGGCCGCCCGCGTCTACTACATGGTCTGGGGCGAGGTGGATGGCCTGTCCTACGTCGACGCGGTCACCAATATCTCGCGGCATTCCCGCTACCCGGCCTTCCGCGGCCTGCTCGCCCGGAGCGGCGCCGACGGGCCGGTGCTGGGGATGGTCTACGGCCACACCAGCCGTCCCGGCCAGTGGTGGCACGACCGGGTGGCGCCGACGCTGCCACCGGAGTACGCCGACTGGCTGGACGACTGCCTGGTGGTGGTGGAGCTGGCGGTGCGCGGCAGCTACCGGCGTCGCGGGGTGGGACGGGCCCTGCTGCGGGAGATCCTGCGGGACCGGCCGGAGGCGCGCGCCGCCCTCTCGACCGAGCGCGACAACGCGGCCGGCCGGGCGCTCTACGCGGCCGAGGGCTGGCAGACGCTGGTCGCGTCGATGCGGTTCGCGCCCGGCACCCCCGAGTACCTCATCCTGGGCTGCTCGCTCGGCTGACCCGTCAGCCCGCGCGCTCGGCGCCAGCGGTGAGGTCGGCGTCGGCCAGGCGGGCGACGAGGCGCGCGACCTCGTGCGGCCCCTGCTTGCCCAGCCCCCGCGCGCAGGCCGCCGTGTAGAACTGCAGCGCGAGCGTGGTCAGGGCCATCGGCGTGCCGAGGTCGGCGCCGAGCGCCGCGGCCAGCCCCAGGTCCTTGCGCATCAGCTCCAGCTTGAACCCGACCGGGCTGTCGGCGTCGCGCAGCAGCTTGGGCACGGCGTCCGTCCAGGCCGCCGAGCTGCCGGAGCTGCTCCCGACCACCTCGCCGAGCAGCGCCAGGTCGGCCCCCGCCTTGGCGGCCAGCGACAGCGCCTCGCCGGCCAGCACCAGCGCCGTCCCGTTGAGCAGGTTGTTGACCAGCTTGAAGACCTTGCCCAGCCCGACGTCTCCGACGCGGTAGACCCTGTCGCCCAGTACCTCCAGAAGCGGGCGGACCTCGTCGAATACCGCCGCGTCGCAGCCCGCCATGATCGTCAGGGTGCCGTGCTCCGCGCCGAAGACGCCGCCGCTGACCGGGGCGTCGACCACCCGGATCTGGCGCGCCCGGGCCTCGGCGTCGATGCGCTGCATGATCATCGGCGAGGCGGTGCTGAAGTCGACGATGGTGGCCCCCGGGTGCAGGTGCTCGACGACGCCCTCGGGGCCGAGGAAGACCTGGAACAGCTCGTCGTCGGCGGGCAGGCAGCTCATCACCACGTCGCTCTGGTCGGCCACGATCAGCGGCGTGGGCAGGGGAGTGGCGCCGTCCGCCGCCAGGCGCTCGATGGCGTCCGGCCGGCGGCTGGTGAAGGCGACCGGGTGGCCCTGGGCGACGAGCCGGCGCGCCATCGGCATCCCCATCGCGCCGACGCCGATGAACCCGATCCGCTCGCCCGCCATGCCCGCGTCCCTCCAGCGTCGGCACGACCCCTGCCCGTGGACAGGACCCGAACCCGCGTCACCCGGTCCGACGCGTCGAGGATACCAGAGCGGCCCGGCGCGCCGGGCCGCGTTCAGTTCTGGGGGTCGAAGACCGGGACGAACTCGGTCAGGTGGGATCGGTCGCCGGGGAAGCGGCGGTCGAGCTCCACGCGGTAGCGCACGCGGTCGGCGCGGTAGTAGCGCTGCTGGTAGTAGATCGGGTCGCGGCCCTCCGTGTAGGAGGTGCGCCGGATCACCAGCAGGGGAGCCCCGCGCTCGATCTCCAGGGCCTCGCCCAGCTCACCGGTGGCGCGCCCGGCCTCGATGAGGAAGGTGCCGGAGACGACCGGGATCTGGTACTGCTGCTCGAGCTGGTGGTAGATCGTCTCGCTGTCCAGCGCCTGGTGGTTGAGCAGCCGTCCGAAGCGCAGCGGCAGGTAGGTGACGTCGAAGGCGATCGGCCGCCCGTCGGCCAGGCGCAGCCGGTCGAGCCGCACGACCGGGGTGTGCGGGGACAGGTCGAGCTCCTGCGCCACCTCGCTGGCGGCGGGCTCCTCGCCGATGTGGGTGATGCGCGAGGCCGGGCGGATGCCGGCGCCGGCCATGTCCTCGACGAAGTCGGTCAGCCGGATCAGCTCGTGCTCGACCAGCGGCGCGGTGACGAAGGTCCCCTTGCCGCGCTGGCGCCAGAGGAGGCCGGCGTCCACCAGCTGGTCGAGGGCGGCGCGGACGGTGATGCGGCTGACGCCGAACTGGACGCACAGGTCGGCCTCGGAGGGGAGCCGCTCACCCTGGCCGTAGACTCCCTCGGTGATCTGGCGGCGGAGCCGCTGGGCCAGTTGCTGGTAGAGTGGGACCGGTCCGCCCCGAAGCTCGCTCATCCTTGCCCTCCCCCAGGTACACCCGTCGTTATACCCAGGCAACGAGGGCAAGTCAACCTGGCCGACTTGTCATGTCGAGCGGCGGGTCATGCCATGCGGGCGAGCGTGTCGGCCAGCCGGTCAACCTCCTCCTCGGTGTTGTAGTAGTGGGGCGAGGCGCGCACCACGCGTTCGAGTCCGCGCGCGGTCATGTCGAAGCGGGCCGAGAAGACGCTCGACACCGTGACGTTGATGCGCTCGGCGGCGAGCCGCTCCTGGATCTCGTTGGCGTCGAGGCCGTCCAGGGTGAAGGTGACCAGCCCGCCCCGTACCGCCCCCAGGTCGTGCACCCGACCGCCCGGGATGGCGCGGACGCGCTCGCGCAGCCGCTCGGCCAGCGCCCGCAGCCGGACGGAGCCGGCCTCGACGCCGATGGCCATGGCGTAGGCCGCGGCGACCCCCATGCCGAGCTTGCCGGCCACGTTCGACTCCCAGTTCTCGAAGCGGCGGGCGTCGCGTCGCACCTCGTAGCGGTCGGGGGCGACCCAGGTCGCGGCGTGCAGGTCGAGGAAGGGCGGCTCGAGGCGCTCGCCGACTTCCCGCCGGACGTAGAGGAAGCCGACGCCCCGCGGCCCCCGCAGGTACTTGCGGCTGGTCGCCGAGAGCATGTCGCAGCCGATGGCCGCGACGTCGACCGGCACCTGGCCAACCGACTGGCAGGCGTCCACCAGGAAGAGGACGCCGGCCTCGCGGGCGACCCGGCCGATCGCCGCGACGGGCTGGACCAGCCCGCCGTTGGTGGGGATGTGGCTGACGGCGATGAGGCGGACCCGGTCGTCGATCATGCCGCGCAGCGCCTCCACCGAGAGCTGCCCCCGCTCGTCGTTGGGCACGACCTCGACGCGGGCCCCGGTGCGCCGGGCGACCTGGAGGAAGCTGATCACGTTGCTGGCGTACTCGGCCATCGACGTGAGGACGCGGTCGCCCGCCCACAGCGGCACGCTGTAGAAGGCCATGTCCCAGGCGCGGGTGGCGTTCTCGACGACGGCGATCTCGTCGGTCGCGGCGTTGATCAGCCGCGCGACGTTCGCGTAGACCGCCTCGACGCGGTCGGCGACGGCGTCGGCGGGCTACTCATCGCGGTACCGCTTCAGGCGCGGGCCGGCACGGTCGGGCACGTCGTCGTCGATGGACACCTCCGGCGTCGTGACCGGTGTCGTCTCCGCCACCCGCGTCAGCAGCGCGTCGACCAGTGACTGCCGGGTGCGCAGGTCCGCGGCCAGCGCCCGCTGCCGGGCCTGCCGGGCCTGGACGATGTCCTTCAAGGAGATGGTCGTCCCGGCCAGCTCCGGGCAGATGGCCCGGCAGAGGAAGCGGTCGTGGTGGAAGACGCGGATCTCGGCCAGGTCGCGCAGGTCGTAGCGGATCGTCACCGGGTCGCCGACGTAGGCCGCCAGCGTCGGGTCGAGGTAGCGCAGTCCCTGGAAGTGGATGCCGTCGGGGTGGACCACCCGCGGCTTGGCCACGGTCAGGAGCAGCAGGTCGAGCTGCTCGAGCGACTCCGGCAGCCGCGGCAGGAAGCCGCCGGCGTCCCAGCGCGCCTGCGGAGCCATGCCCGTCTCGCTGTGGCGGCGTTGATGGTAGTCCTCGACCAGGAAGATCCGCAGCCGCGCGTCGAGCTCCGGCAGCATCAGCAGCCCGGTCACGGGCGGGGGTGCCGTCCCCGCCGGTGTGTAGCCCGGCTGCGTCGCCAGGAAGAGCTGGTCGACCGTGGCGAAGAAGCGCTCGATCGTGCCCCGGCCGCGCGGCATGCCGACCGTCGAGAAGACCAGCTCCATTCGGAGATCCAGTGCCACCTGCTCCAGGTGGTGCGAAGTGAAGTCGCTGCCGTGGTCGGTGTAGAAGACGTCGGGGATGCCGCAGACGTGCCAGGACGGCTCGGCCTTGCGCCAGATGCCGTCGCGCAGCGCCAGCGCCGTGTGCAGCGCCGTCGGGTCGGCTAGGCTGAGGCGGTAACCCGCCACCGCGCGGCTGTAGTCGTCGAGGATGACGGTCAGCCAGGGTTTGACCGGGCGGTCGTGCTCATCGCGCACCCAGAGATCGAGCGGGGTGTGGTCGGCCTGCCAGGTGGCGTTGGGGCCGTCGGCCTCCTGGCGGTAGAGCAAGTCGAACTGCTCGCGGTAGGCCTTGGTGCCGTCGTGGGCCAGCGTCACCAGCGCTGGCGGGAGGGCGCGCACGATCGCGTAGACCGTGCTGTAGCTGGGGGCGGGCCAGCCCTCGCGCGCGGCGACGCGGGCCGCTTGGCGGTGGACGGTCGCCAGCGTCGGCGCCGGCCGGCGTAGGGCCAGCCCCTCGATGAGCTGCACGAGCGTGTCCGGGAAACGCCGAGACCCGCCGTCGGCGCGTGGTTGCCGGACGAGGCCGGCGAGCCCGGCACGCCGGTAGCCGCGGAGCCAGCGTTCGAGGGTGCGAAGCGACACGCCGTGTTCCCGGGCGAGAGCCGGCAGCGGGACGCCCTCCTCGAGGTGCGGCCGGAGCAGGGTGTAGCGCCGGAGGGCCTGATCCCGTTGCGCGTCGGTGAGCGCGCTGAGGGCGGTTGACGCAGCCACTGCTAGAACTCCTCGACGTAGGCGGCCGCCACCTCCTCGGGGGGATTGGTGTAGCGCTGGATGTAGCGCTGCGAGCGGTGGCCCAGGCGCCGCTCGAGCTCGTAGGCGTCGGCGCCGGTGACCCGGGCCAGGTGGAAGGCAAACGTGTGGCGCAGGTCGTGGGGCCGCAGCGGCGAGAGGCGCCGGGCCGGGTCCGGGAACTCGGCGTCGTGCCAGCGACCGATCTGGGCCAAGAGCAGATTGATCGCCCGGGCGGATAGGCGTCCGTCGGCGGCGCGGGCCGGGATGCCGCGCGCGGAGAGGAAGAGGGCCGTCGCCTCCGGGCTGGCGTCGCCGGGGCGCTCCCGCTCCAGGTAGTCGGCCAGCGCCTGGCGGGCGTCGGCCGAGAGGAAGACGGTGCGCTCGGTGCCGCCCTTGCCGCGCACCCGGGTGACGCGCCCCTGACGGGCCCGACGCAGTTCGTCCACCGTGTTGGGGCTGACCTGATCCAGGTCCAGCTGCACCAGTTCTTCGCGGCGCAGCCCGGTCGAGAGGAGCACGTAGACGATGGCCCGGTCGCGCCAGGGCCGGGCGTGGGCGCGCAGCGGAGCCGAGCCCGTGCTCCAGCGCTGGCCCTTCTTCCCATGGAAGCGCGCCAGGCGCTCGCAGACGTTCTTGAGCGAGCGGACCTGGGCGGGGGTGAGGGCGCGCGGCTCCAGCGGCGGCAGCCCCAGCTCGCCGATGCCCTTAGCCGGATCGCCGAGGGGGAAGAGCGCCGGCGCCTGAGCCGCCACCCAGCTGGTGCAGCCGGAGAGCGAGGCCAGGTGGTTGTTGACCGTGGCCGCGGCCAGGCCCTGGTCGAGCAGCGCCCGCTGCCAGGCGACCACGTCGCGCTTGAGGCAGACCGTGAGGCGGTCGTGGCCGTAGCCCTCGACGAAGAAGGCGACGAAGCGGTCGAGGTGCAGAGCGATCTTCTGGGCGACGGCGGGGGAGCGCACGCCGACGACGGCCAGGGCCAGGTAGCGCGTGGCCCAGGCCGCGAGGGAGTCGGGGAGGTCCGGCGCCAGACCCCCGGGGAGGGCCTGCACCTTTCGTGCAGTGAACTGCGGGAGATAGCGGAGGGTCGGAGACCCGTTTTGGCGCGCCATGGTGTACGGTCACTTCACAGAAGGGACATTCTGGTCAGTGATTCTACCGTAGCAGGTTGCCGGGGTGGAATGCAAGGGG
>DASSZN010000124.1:0-9201 GCA_035702805.1 Thermomicrobiaceae bacterium
CCGCAGTGGTGGCGGTCGACGCGGTGCTGGTCGTACCGGGGGCGGAGGAGCCGCCGCAGGCGGCGAGCGGGGCGGCCACGAGCAGCACGACGAGCACGAGCGCGTAGCGGTTCAGGCGCACGATCTCCTCCTCCACGGGGATGCTATCCCCGCACCGTCGGCGGCGGCGCGGGGCTGCCGCGCCCCGGACCCTGGAGACCGTGGTCGCGCGGGTCGACGTGCTCGGCGCCGGGTCGTCGCGCATCCTCCGGCCCGGCGTGCTCGCGGAGCCGACGCGGTTGGTCACCTGCCCGGCGCCGGGTCGTCGCGCTCAAACGCGCCGTGCCCGTGCCGCCGCCTGCCGCAGTCTACCTTACCCGGCCTCGCGGTCACCCGCCAGCGACGGCACGCGGCATCCCGGACCGCCGCAGGTTGCACGCTCGGCGACCGGCACCCACCCCGTGGGTGGGCGCCGACGCGGCAGGGTGCCGAATGCTGTGCTCGAGTACGAGGTGGACGCTGGTCGGGAAGTTCGTGCCGATAGCTCTGTGCGGTTCGCACAATTCGTGACTGCCGATTCCGTGCCGCAGCACCTGTCGCCGCCTCGCTGCCGTCCCTATGCTGTTCGGCAGGCCCAGTGCGGGGCCGGGTCGCGGGTGCCGCAGCATGCAGGAGGAGGGCCGGTCAGGTGGCGAGCCGGGACGTCGCGAAGCCGAGCGTGCGCGAGGTGCTGTCGTGGGCCGAGGAGGACCACGTCGGCTTCGTCAACATCCAGTTCACCGACATCACCGGGGGGCTCAAGGCGGTGACCCTGCCCGTCGGGGAGCTCGACGAGGCGCTCACCAACGGCGTGTGGTTCGACGGGTCGTCGATCGACGGCTTCGCCCGCATCGCCGAGAGCGACATGTTCCTGATGCCGGACCGCTCGACCTACGGCGTCATCCCCTGGGAGGAGGGGGCGCACCGGACAGCGCGCCTCATCGGCGACGTCTTCACGCCGGCCGGCGCTACCTTCCCCGGCGACCCGCGCGCCGTCCTGCAGCGCCAGCTCGACCGGCTGGCCGCGCTCGGCTACGGCTACAACACCGGGCCGGAGGTCGAGTTCTTCCTCTTCGAGACCGAGGGCGGCCGCATCGCGTCCCTGCCCTACGACCGCGCCAGCTACTTCGACGTGTCGGCCGACGTGGCCTCGCGCGTCCGCAAGGACATGGTCCTGACCCTCGCCGAGCTTGGCATCACGGTCGAGCAGGCGCATCACGAGGTCGCCAGCGGCCAGCACGAGATCGACTTCCGCTACGGCAACGCGCTGGCCACGGCGGACCACGTCATCACCTTCAAGTACGCCATCAAGGAGGTCGCCGGACGCCACGGCCTGCTTGCGACCTTCATGCCCAAGCCGGTCGAGGGGATCAGCGGCTCGGGCATGCACGTTCACCAGAGTCTCTACCGGCTCGACGACGGCGGCAACGCCTTCGTCGACGAGCGCGACGACTTCGGACTGTCGACGGTCGCGCGGCGGTTCATCGCCGGGCAGCTCCACCACGCGCGCGGCATGGCCGCCGTGCTGGCGCCGATCAGCAACTCCTACCAGCGGCTGGTCGCGGGCTACGAGGCGCCGGTTTACATCAGCTGGGCGCGCACCAACCGGTCGGCGCTGATCCGCGTCCCGGCGGTGCGGCCACACAAGGCGCAGTCGACGCGCGTCGAGCTGCGCTGCCCGGACCCGTCCTGCAACCCCTACCTGGCCTTCGCCGTCATGCTGGCGGCCGGGATCGACGGCATCGAGCGGGACCTGCCGCTGCCCAGACCGGTCGAGGAGAACCTCTACGAGTTCACCCCGGACGAGCTCGAGTCCCGCGGCGTGGCGTCGCTGCCGGGCACGCTCGGCGAGGCCATCCTCGAGATGGAGCGGGACGAGGTCGTGCGCGAGGCACTCGGCGACCACGTCTTCAGCCGGCTGGTCGAGGCGCAGCAGCGCGACTGGGACGCCGCGCGCCAGCACGTCGGCGACTGGGCGCGCGCCCGCTACCTCCAGTCCTGCTGATCCACCGGCGGGCCGGCCGGCCGCGCGACCGGGCCCGCGAGCGGACGGGGCACGGAGCCGGTTGGGAGACTTTGGGATTCCTGGCACGGGCCATGCCTAGCCACCGTCCAGTCAATCGTCGCGAGTGTGGGCTCGGACGGGTCGGCGGACGAAAGGTGGCGGGCCGGTGCTCCGGGTCCTCGTGGTGGATGACGACTCCGCGGTCTTGCGCGTGCTGGCCGACGCGCTGAGCCTGGCGGGCTACGTGGTGCGGGAGGCGACCGACGGCGCCGACGCGCTCGCGACTGCCCGGACGTGGCAGCCGGACGTGCTGGTCACCGACCTCTCGATGCCGGGCATCGACGGGGTCGAGGCGATCCGGCAGCTTCGCCAGGACCCGGCCACGCGCGCGATCCGCATCGTCGTCTGCTCGGGGACGGTCGACCGGGTCGAGCAAGAAAGGCTGGCGGTCGACGCGATCGTCGCCAAGCCCTTCGACCTCGAGGTGCTGGTAGCGGCGGTCGCGGGCCAGGCGGAACCGCCGCGAGACGTCGAGCCTTTCCCGAGCGTCTGATCGGAGGTCGCGTTGGCGAGCGGCAAGTTGCTCGGTATCTCGGCCGTGGCCCGGGAACTGGGGGTCGCGCCGAACACCCTGCGGCGCTGGTGCGATCAGGGCAGGGTCCCCTGTCTGAAGACCCCGACCGGCTACCGGCGGTTCACCCGCGGCATGGTCGAGGAGATCAAGCGCACCATGGGCTACGCGGAGCAGCAGCCCCCGGACGGAGCGATGCAGGCGGCCTAGCGCCGTGTCAGCGACGCAGGGCGAAACCGGTCACCAGGGGTACCGGCCCGATCGTCCCGGCGGGCTCGAGCGCCTCGCGTGGGAACGGGCTGTCGGCCAGCGCCGTCTCCATCGTGCCGCCGCGCGTGCCGCGGAAGATCCAGTCGGCCAGGTCGAAGATGTAGGCCCGGCCGCCGGGCTTCAGCACCCGGTGGATCTCGGCGACTCCGCGGACCGGGTCCGGCCAGTGGTGGAGCGACAGCGTGCTCACCACCGCGTCGAACTGCCCGTCGGGGAAGGGGAGCGCCGCCACGTCCGCCACCTCGAAGCGCACCCGGGTCGCCAGCCCCTCGACCGCCGCGCGCCGCCGCGCCTGCTCGATCATGCCGGGCGATACGTCGATGCCGGTGACGCGGAGGGCGTGCGCCTGGCGCGCGATCTCGATGGGGAGGTGCCCGGGACCGCAGCCGACGTCGAGTACCTCCCCGCCGGTCGTGTCCGCCGTCACCCGCCGGGCGACGCCGGCGTAGAAGCCGGCGATGATCGACGCGTAGACATGGTCGTAGATCCAGGGCACCGGCCCGCTGAATCCGACCTGGGTCAACGGCCGGTCGCCTCCGCTGGAGCCGCCGCGGCGACTCCGGTAGAGGAGCACGGCTCCGCCCGCCGCGCCAAGTAGCACCAGCCAGCGTCGTCCGGCCATCCCTGTTCCGTCCAATCCGGTCGCGGCGGGGAGCCCGCGCCGCATGCCTTCGCCGTGGTCGAAGCGTACCCCACCACGGGGGTGACCTGGGCGGCGTGGTCAGCGGGCGGCTCAGGGGCCGGGCGTCGGCGGGAGGTCGAGGTTGAGGTCGCGCGCCAGGCCGAGCCGTCCCGCCTGGGTGAGGCTCACCGCGCGCTCGCCCGGCTCGCGCACGATCCAGCCCAGCGCTACCAGGCGGTCGAGCAGGGCCGCGCCGAGCGCCCCGGCCAGGTGGGGCCGGCGCTCGCTCCAGTCCAGGCAGGCGCGCGCAAAGGAGCGCCGCGTCCGTCGCACGGCCGGCAGCTCGATGCCGAAGCCGGCGAGCCATGCCTCGCCGACCGGCGTGACGGCGTGCTCGGGGCCGTCCTCGACCAGCACGCCCCGCGCGATCAGGGCATCCCGCACCGTCACTCCCAGCCGGCCGGCCAGGTGGTCGTAGCAGGTGCGGCCGAAGCGGAGCCCGTCGAGCACCTCGCGCTCGAACGGGTCGGCGCAGGCGGAGGGCCGGCTGAGCGCGGCCAGCGCCTCGAGCGCCCGGGCGACCTCCGGCCCGGCCAGTCCGTAGTAGCGGTGCCGCCCCCACGCCTCGACTCGCAGCAGCCCGCCCGCGGCGAGCCGTGCCAGGTGCTCGCTGGCCGTCGAGGGCGCCACGCCGGCCCGCGCCGCGAGCTCCGTCGCCGTCAGCACCCCGCCGTCGAGCAGTTCCGACAGCATCGCCGCGCGGGTCGGCTCGCCGATCAGGTTCGCGATCGGCGCCAGGTTCGGCTGCGTGTGCGGCAGACTCTTCGTACCCATGGGGGAAGTATAGAGCGCTCCCGGGGACGACGCTTCGGCGTCGAACGAATCGTCGTCGCGAGATGTCAGGCGCCGGAGAGGGACCGGCGCCGGCGCTCGAGGAGGGCGCGCTCCGCCGCGTTCCCGGCGCGGTCGAGCGCGGCGTCGTAGGCGGCCACGGCCTCGGCGTCGCGGCCCAGCCGGCGCAGCAGGTCGGCGCGCACGGCGTGAAAGAGGTAGTAGCCGTCGAGGTCCAGCCCGTCGACCAGAACGAGCGCCGCTGCCGGTCCGGCAACCTCGGCCACCGCGATCGCCCGGTTGAGCGCGACCACCGGGCTCGGCGCGACCGCCATGAGCTGGTCGTAGAGCGCGACGATCTGCTCCCAGTCGGTGGCGGGGGCGACCGGCGCGTCGCTGTGGACGGCGTTGATGGCCGCCTGGATCTGGTACGGGCCGGGACGGTCGATGCGCAGGCAGCGGCGGACGAGCGCCTGGCCCTCGGCGATCAGGCCGCGGTCCCAGCGGCCGCGGTCCTGCCCGGCGAGCAGCACCAGGTCGCCGTCCGCGGAGACCCGGGCGGCCCGGCGCGACTCGACCAGGAGCATCAGCGCCAGCAGGCCCATCACCTCCGGCTCGTCCGGCATGAGCCGCACGAGGAGCCGGCCCAGCCGGATGGCCTCGGCGCAGAGATCCTCGCGGACCAGACGCTCGCCGGTGCTGGCGACATAGCCCTCGTTGAAGATGAGGTAGATCACGGCCAGCACCGAGCACAGGCGCGTCGGCAGATCGGCCTCGTCCGGCACCCGGTAGGGGATGCGGGCGTCGCGGATCTTGTCCTTGGCTCGCACCAGCCGCTGCGCCATGGTCGGCTCCGGCATCAGGAAGGCGCGGGCGATCTCGGCCGTGGCGAGCCCGCCGAGCAGGCGGAGGGTCAGGGCGACCTGTGCCTCGACGGCCAGCGCGGGATGGCAGCAGGTGAAGATCAGACGCAGGCGGTCGTCCTCCACGGCACCCTCCTCGGCCGGCTCGTCGGGTGCCGACAACCGGGTGGCCTGTACCTGCCGCTCGTCGCGCGTCGCCTCGCGGCGCAGGCGGTCGATCACCCGGCGGCGCGCGGTGGTGATGATCCAGCCGGCCGGACTCGGCGGCAGCCCGCCGGCCGGCCAGCGCTGGACCGCGATCGCGAAGGCGTCCTGCACCGCCTGCTCGGCGAGGTCGATGTCGCCGAAGGCGTGCACCAGGACCGCCACCGCCCGGCCGTACTCGGCCCGGAAGACCTGCTCGATCTCCGCGGCGGTCACGGCCGGCTCGCCGGGGACGGACATCAGTCGACCTCGCCCTGGAACGGCCGTACCTCGATCGGCAGGGTCGTGGCCCGTGCGAGCTTGCGGCCCCACGCGAGCGCGGCGTCGAGGTCGGGCGCCTTGATGATGGTGAAGCCGCCGAGGTGCTCCTTGCCCTCCACATACGGGCCGTCGGTGATCAGCACGTCGCCCGCGCGGGCGCGCACCACGGTGGCGCTGCTCGCGGCGTGCAGCCCGCCGGAGAAGACCCAGGCCCCGGCGGCCCCCATCTCCTGCCGCAAGGCCTCGAGGTCGCGCGCGATCGGCTCGAGCACCTCCGGCGGCGGCGCGCCGCCGTCGGGCTGGTAGACGCTGAGCAGGTACTGCTTCATGGTCCCGCCTCCTCGGTGTCTCCGCCAGCCTCCTGCCGGCGCTCACCCTCTAGACGAACGGGATCGGCCCGGATCGACAGGCTGCCGGATCAGATCGCGGGGCGAAGCGATCCGGCCTGCTCTTCCATCGCCGGCTCCCGGTACCCGCGCAGCTCCGGCCAGCGCCAGGCCCCCAGCCCGGTCGCGATCACCGTCGCCAGCCCGCCCACGACGATCGCGGCCGGCGCCCCGGCCAGCGCGGCGACCAGTCCCGCCTCCAGTTCGCCGAACTCCGGCCCGGCGTCCCCGAGCACCAGGTGGACGCCGACCACGCGCCCCCGCAGCGCGTCCGGGGTCATGGTCTGGCGGATGGTGGTGCGGATCACGTAGGAGACGGTGTCGGCCGCGCCGGTCACGGCGTAGGCCAGGTAGGAGAGGGCGAGGACGTCGACCAGCCCGAAGGCCGCCCAGGCCGCGCCGAACAGGCCCACGCAGGCAAGGAGGACCCGTCCCTGGTGGCGGATCTCGCGCCGCAGCGTCAGGACCGTCCCGGTCAGGAAGGCGCCCACCGGCTGGGCGGTCGCGAGCACCCCGTAGCCGCGAACGCCCAGGTGGAGCACCCGCACGGCGACCAGGGGCACCATGCCGCGGGCCGAGCCGAAGAACGTGGCGTAGAGGTCGATCAGCAGCGTCTGCCGGATCAGCGGCGTGGTCCGGGCGAAGCGCCAGCCCTCGCCGAGCGAGCCCCGGCGGAGGGCTCCGTCGGCCGGCGACGCGACGGCGCCGCGCACGCGCATAACCCGCACGGCGGCCACCACGGCGAGGAAGGACACGGCGTTGACCGCGTAGACCACGCCGAAGCCGGCACCGGCGATCGCCAGCGCGGCCAGCGGCGGGCCGGCCAGTGCGCCGACCTGCCAGAGGAGCGCGTAGAGGCTGTAGGCGTTGGCCAGCTCCGCCCGCTCGACGAGCCGCGGCACCAGCGCCTGCTGCGCGGGCTGGGCGAGGGCCGCCGCGGCCGTCCCGGCGGCCGACAGCAGGTAGAGGGCGCCGATGCCGGCGTGGCCCGTCAGGGAGACGGCAGCCAGCGTCCCGGCGACCGCCGCCGCGGCAAGCTGGGCGGCGGTGACGACGGCGCGCCGGTCGCGCGTGTCGGCCAGTGCGCCGCCGAGGAGCGCCAGCAGCAGCGTCGGCAGCACGCGCACGAAGCCGAGCGTGCCGAGGGCCAGCGCGTCGGCGCGCAGCCCGAGCTGGATGCCGGCGAGGGAGAGGGTGAGGCTGCGGCTGCCCGCCAGCTGGAGCACCTGCCAGTTGACGGCGAAGAGCTGCATCTGCGAGCCGACCGTGGAGAGGAGCTCGCCGCCCCAGAGCAGGCGAAAGTCATGGTGGCGCAGCACCGCCAGCCGGGACCCGGTCCCCAATCGCGACGCGGGCGCGGCCCGACCCGGCTCCCCCACCAACCCCGTCCTCCCCGCGCGGCCGGATGACCCGCCCGCCGGCACACGCCGTGCTGGGAAGGGAACCACGGCGACGCGTCCCGAGCAATCCGGCGCGGGCTCGCTACACCGCGAGGTGGGTCAGCCCGTGAGGAAGTGTTAAAGTCTGGGAGGTCACCCTCAGCGGCTCCACGGCAGCACCGGGCCCGGCTCGGCGAGAGTTCACCGCGGACCGTGAGTCAATCCGGGGACGCGCCTCGCCGCCTCCGGCATGGGTGCATGGCTGTGGGTCTATCAAGGTTAGGGAGCGATGAACGCCCTCAACACGCTCAATGCCGACACCGTGCGACGGCTCTACGAGTGGGCCTCCAGTTCCGGGCTGGCCGATAAGGTCACGCTCCTCTTCGCCGAGCGGATGATCTTCGTCATCCCGGTCGTGGCCGTGATTGCCTGGTTCTGGCCGGGCAAGAACGCCCAGTCCCGGCGCCGCCTGCTGGTCGCGGTGGGCGTCTCCTGCGCGCTCAACGGGGTCGTGCTGCTGATCCTGGCGGCGACGGTCCACCACCCGCGCCCGTTCGTGGTGCTCCACATGACGCCGCTCTTCGCCCACGGCGCCGACTCGTCCTTCCCGAGCGACCACGAGCTGCTGGGCATGGCGATCGCCGCGCCGCTGCTCTGGAGCCGGCGCCCCCTCGGCTACGTGCTGGCGATCTTCGCCCTGGTCGTCGGCTTCGCCCGCGTCGCCACGGCCGTGCACTGGCCGAGCGACATCCTGGGCACCGCCCTCATCGCGCTGGTGATGGGCGCCATCGCGCTGCCAATCGCCCCGATCGTGATCAAGCTGATCCCCGCGCCGCTGAAGCGTCTGGTCGGGCTCGAGCCGGCGCCGGTCGCGGCGGCCGCCGCGGGCTCGCGGCGCTGACCTCAACTCCGACTCCGCCCTCTTTGTCGGGACACGTCGGCGGCCGTCAGTCGGCCGCCGACGCCGGCTCCTCCGGGAGCGACACCGGCCGGCCGGTGCGGCTCGACTCGACGGCCGCGACCGAGATCGCCAGCGCCTGGCGCGCGTTCCAGGGATCGAGCGACACCGGCGTGTCTTCGCGCACCGCCTTCGCGAAGGCCGCCAGTTCACCGGCGTAGGCGTCCGGCACGCTCAGGAACGTGCGCACGTTGAGAGGGTGGGCCATCTGCCCGGTGGTCCAGACCTCGAGGGTCGACATCGGCGGGTCGGTGGCCCGGATCATCCCCGCGGTCCCGAACACCTCCATCATGTGGTAGTACGGGTAGCCCACGGGGAGCGTGTTGACGATCTCCGCCGCGCCGACCGCGCCGTTGCGGAAGGTGACGGTGTAGCTGATGAAGTCGGGCACCTCGCTCTCGGGGTCGTTGATGCGCTCGGCGGCATAGACTGAGGCGGCGTCCTGGCCGACGAACCAGCGCGCCAGGTCCGTCTCGTGCACCGCGTTCGTCATCGCCGCGCCCAGCGTGTAGCCGGACTTGGCCAGCCAGGGGCGGTCACCCTCGGGGTTCCAGTGGCCGACGCTGCCGGGCCGGGGCGTCCGCGCGTAGGCGCGCCGCTCGTTCTCGCGGACGAGGCGGACCTCGCCGATCTCCCCCCGCGCGATCGCCTCCCGGATCAGCTGGTAGCGCCGGGTGAAGCGCCGGCTGTGCCCGACCATCAGCTTGACCCCGGCCGCCCGCGCCGCCGCGATCATGGCGTCGCACTCCGCGACCGAGGAGGCCATCGGCTTCTCACAGTGGATGTGCTTGCCGGCCTGGGCGGCGGCGACGACCTGCTCGCGGTGGAGGAAC
>DASSZN010000308.1:0-5845 GCA_035702805.1 Thermomicrobiaceae bacterium
CTCGCCGACTACAACGCCGGACACATCCCCGGCGCCGTCCACGTCTGGTGGCAGGACACGATCGAGGTCAACAACGACGTCTACGGCATGCTCGCCGGGACACCCGAGCGGGCACGCATCATCCGCGAGGCCGGCATCACGCCCGCCTCGACCGTGGTCGTCTACGACGCCAGCGGCGGGCGCTACGCGGCGCGCGTCCTCTGGATGCTCAACGCGATCGGCTTCGACCGCGTGATGGTGCTCAACGGCGGCCGGCAGGCCTGGCAGGCCAGCGGCCGGGCGCTCACCACCCGGGTGACGTCCCCGTCGCCCGGCTCCCTCACCCAGCAACTGAACTACAACGTCCTCATCGGCGACGCCGAGATCCGTCAGCACCTGACCGACGGCACCCTCGCGATCGTCGACAACCGGACGCCCGCCGAGCAGCAGCAGACCTGGTCCGGCCACCTGCGCGTCGGCCGAATCCCCGGCGCCGTCGACGTGCCGTGGACCGCGGTGCTGCAGGCCGGCTCGGTTCCCTACTACGCGAGCCCGGCGGCGCTCTCCGCCGCCTTCGCCCCGGCGCATCTGAACTCGAACCGCCCGGTGGTGGTCTACGGCCTGGACGGCGTCGACGCGGCACAGACCTACGTGGCGCTGAGGTTGCTGGGCTACCGCTCCGTCCGCGTCTACGACGGCTCCTGGGCACAGTGGGGAGCCGACACTACCTACCCACTCGCGCCGCTCGCGCGGGTCGCCGCAGCGGGTTGATGTGAGCCTCCACGCCGTCATCGAGGACCCGCGCGGCTCTACCCGGCGCCACGCCTGGGATCCGGACGCGGGCGTCTGGCGCGAGTGGGAGCACCCGCACGCCCGCGCCCCCTGGCCGGTCAGCTACGGCTTCCTCGAGGACACCCACAATCCGGCCGACGGTGACCCGCTGGACGTCATGGTCCTGGCAACGCGAACCCTGGCCACGGGCACGCGCCTCGCGGTGCGCGTGGTCGGGCTGCTGCCCCGGCCCGACGGGGACCACAAGGCGCTCGCGGTGGCCCTCGATGATCCAGCCTACGGCCACCTCCGGCGACTGTCCGACGTTCCCCGGAATGACCTGGCCGCGGTCGAGCGCTGGTTCGCCGCGTGGTCTACCATTGATGGCTGGGAGGACGAGCGTGCCGCCGCGGCCGTCGTGGTCGCCGCGGGTGGCTCGCCCGGCAACAGTTGATCGGTCGCGTCCGTGCGGCCAGACCGGCGAGGAGCCGTCGACGTGCGCTACCGCGAGGGTCGCGAGGGCATCCTGAAGATCGAGCACGGGATCCTTCCCGGGCTCAAGGAGGTGCTCCTCGAGCTGGCGGCGCTCGAGCACGTCGATGCGATTGTGCCCGGCCGCATCTACGCGACGCGCGGCCGCCCCGGCGGCAGCCTGGTCGTCCGCGTCAGCGCGCGCACCCCTACCGGGGCCAAGTTGATCGCCCGCCGCGGCTCGTCGGTCCAGGAGGTCTTCGTGGTCAGCAGCCGGCCCGGCGACCTGGAAGACGCACTCGCCCCGATCTCGTCCTCGCCTCCCGGGCGGGCAGGCCACTCTCGCGCGTCCGGACGTGGACGGGCGCCGCGCGCGCCACGGGCACGGCGCGCCGGACCGGACGACGGAGACCACCGTGGACGATGGGGCTGAGTATCGCGAGGCGGTAGGACAGGTCGCGCGCGCGCTCCGCGCCGAGCGCGGCTGGTCGCTGCGCGAGGCCAGCGCGCGGTCCGGCGTGTCGGTGCCCTACCTCAGCGAGATCGAGCGTGGCCGAAAGGAGCCGTCGGGGGCCGTGCTGGCCCAGCTGGCACGCGCGTTCGACCTGCCGCTGCCCGGCTTCTTGACCCGCGTCGCCTTCACCCTCCAGGAGCGAGCGGAGCGCCAGGCCCTCGAGAGCGAGGCGCGGCCGCGCGAGCGCGGACTCACGGGTCTCGACGAGCTCGACGAGACGGACGTCGCCGCCGTCGCCGAGTTCTTGAGCTTCCTCCGCTGGCGTCGCGCGCACGCCGGTGAGCCCACCGGTTCGACCTCACTCTAGCGTCGACGCTCGCCGAGCCCTCAGCGGGGCGTTCGGCCCCGCGGGCCTGGTCAACAGCGCGCCGCGCACGATGGCCGTTGCCAGCCGGGACGCCCGCCGGCGCCGGGTCTCGGGTGAGGTCATCGGCGTCACCTCGATCGCGGGCTCCGGCTCGTTGCCGTAGAGTTCGTCGACGAGCACCTGGACGACGACCGCCAGCGGCACGGCCACCAGTGCCCCGGCCAGCCCGAGCAGGCGGGCACCGACGAACAGCGCGATCACCACGACGACCGGCTGAATCCCGACCAGTCGCCCCATCACCGACGGCAGCAGCACGTGTGCCTCGATGTTGGTCACGACGACCCACCAGAGGACGACTGCCGGCACCAGCCAGACGTTGACGGTCAGCGCCATCAGCGTGGCCAGCGCCAGCGTGACCAGGCCGCCCACGTACGGCACGATCTCGATGATCGCCCCCACCAGCCCGATCGTCAGCGCGAACGGGACGCCCATCACCAGCAGACCGACCGTCATGCCGGCGCCGAACGTGGCCGCCACCAGTACCTGGCCGCGCACCCAGTGCCCGAGCCGCTCCGATGTCTGCTCCGCCAGCGTCGCGACCCGTTCCTGATGCGTCCGGGGAACCAGCCGCCGGATCACCCGCGACGCAAACCGCTCGTCCGACGCCATGAAGAAGGAGATCACCAGCACGGCCGCGGCCGACACCAGCAGGTCGCCCAGCCGCGCCGCGATGGTCGCCGCCGGTCCGGCCAGGCCCGCCGCATGGCTCGCGAGCGCTCCGGGCTGGAGCGGGTTCGCGACGTAGATGCCGTGTGACGCGAGGCGGGCGAGGTAGCCCGGCAGCGCCGCCTGTAGCTGGCGTGCTTCCGCGACGATGACCGGGACGAGCAGCGCGCCAGCCGCCGCCAGCACCCCCAGGACGAGCCCGTAGACGACCAGCAGCCCCAGCACCCTCGGCACCCCACGCGCCTCCAGCCGCGACGCCAGTGGGGCCATGGCCACCGCGAGCACGACCGCCAGGAACAGCGTCACGACCACGTCCGGGAACACCACGACGAACCACAGCAGCGCCAGCGTCAGGACCGCTGCCAGCGCCGCCCTCGCCGAAATCCGCACCTCGAGCACGTCTCGCACGCCCCACCCCTCTGGCAGCGCGCGGGGCCACCAAGTCGGCGTCCGTGCCCGCGCATGCGCAACCGATCGACCACGCCTTAACGCAGGAGCCGTACCCTCCTCGTCCGGGCCGGCCGTATACTCCTCGGCGGTACTCGTGAGGCCAGGCAGGCACGACGCGGCGGAGGGGATGACGATGAGCTTCAGTGTGCGGCGCGACCAGGTGCTCGTCAGCACGGCCTGGCTGGCCGACCACCTCGACGATCCCGGGATCCGGGTGCTCGACTGCCGCTACTACTTCGACCGCTCCGGGCGGGATGAGTACGACCGCGGCCACATCCCGGGCGCGGTCCACCTGAACTGGGCCGAGGCGCTCAGCGACCCCGACCTGCCCGTCGACTTCATGATCGCGCCGCCGGCCCAGGTCGCGTCCGTCATGGGCAGCCTCGGCGTGGGCGCCGGCACGCTCGTCGTCGCCTACGATGACGAGGGCGGCCACTACTCGTCGCGGCTCTGGCTGATCATGGCGCGCTACGGCCACAGCGCGCAGGTCCGCATCCTCGAGGGCGGCTGGACCAAGTGGACCCGGGAGGGACGGCCGGTCGCAACCGACGTTCCCCGGGTAGCCCCGGCGTCTTTCGCCGTCGACCTCGCGGCGGGGCGCCCCGACCTGGTCGCATCGCTCGACGACGTGCTCGCCGCCCACCGGACCGGCAGCGCCCGCCTCCTCGACGTGCGACGTCGCTCCGAATACACCGGCGAGGAGGTCCGCGCGCGGCGTGGCGGCCGCATCCCGGGCGCCACTCACCTCCTCTGGCAGGGCAACCTCAACTGGGACGCCGATCGCACCCTCGCGCCGGAGGCGACGATCCGCGCGCGCCACGAGGCCGCGGGCCTCTCGCCCGACACTCCGATCATCACCTACTGCCAGGGCGGAGTCCGCGCCGCGCACGCCGCGCTCGCCCTCTGGATCGCCGGCTACCGCAACGTCCGCGTCTACGATGGCAGCTGGGCCGAGTGGGGCAACCGCGACGACACCCCGATCGAGGCCGGGGAGCCTGCCGGCGCCTGAGCGCGACCCGGCGCCGAGCGCCTACCGGGAAATAGCCGCTCGCGGACCGACGTTGCAGTCAGGTGCAGACCGGCAGCAGAAGTCTCCGCGAGAGGATCCAGGACGCATGCGGATCGCACGTGACGCGACGGAACTGGTCGGCCATACCCCGCTGGTCCGGCTGAACAAGGTCGTCCCGGCGGACGGAGCCACCGTCTACGCCAAGCTCGAGATGTTCAACCCCGGGTTCTCGGTCAAGGACCGCATCGCCTTGAACATGGTCGAGGACGCCGAGCAGCGCGGCGTGCTCACCCCCGACACCGTCATCGTGGAGGCGACCAGCGGCAACACCGGCATCGGCCTGGCCTGGGTCGCCGCGATTCGCGGCTACCGCATCATCATCACGATGTCCGCCCGCAACAGCCCGGAGCGGGTGACCCTGCTGCGCGCGCTCGGCGCCGAGGTCGTGCTGACTCCGGCCGACAAGGGCACGCCCGGCGCGATCGACGAGGCCAACCGCATCGCCGAGACGCTCCCCAGGGTCTGGAAGCCGCGCCAGCACTGGAACCCCGCCAACCCCGGCGCCCACCGGCAGACCACGGCCGTCGAGATCTGGGACGACACCGACGGCAAGGTCGACGTCTTCGTCGCCGGGGCCGGCACCGGCGGGACGATCACGGGCGTCGGTGAGGGGCTCAAGGAGCGCAACCCGGCCATCACGATCGTGGTTGTCGAGCCCGCCGAGTCCCCCGTTCTGGCGGAGGGGCACGGCGGTCCCCACGGCATCCAGGGCATCTCGCCCGGCTTCGTCCCGGAGGTCCTCGACCGGGACGTCATCGACGAGGTCGCCTCGGTCTCCACGGCGGACGCCATCGAGATGGCGAAGCGACTGATGCGCGAGGAAGGGCTGCTGGTCGGCATCTCGAGCGGCGCCGCGGCCGTCGCCGCCGCGCGGCTCGCCGGGCGACCGGAGAACCGCGACAAGGTCATCGTCGCGCTCTTCCCGGACCTCGCCGAGCGCTACCTGTCCACCGCGCTCTTCCAGGACGTCCCGGCGATCCAGGCGCACTGACGCCACCCGCGGGCGATTCCCTCGTACGCCGTCACCAACATACGCGGGGCCGCCGTGCTGAACGTCCGGCCCCGCGTCACGTTTTGCTCCGGTTCGACCGCGACGATACTGGCGCCCCTCACATCCCCATGGACGCCATCGGCGCGGCGTGGAGCCCGGGCGCAAGGCCCGGGTGGAAGACGACGAGGACGGCCAGTCCGAGCGCGGCGATGCCGGCCAGCCGAGCAAAGCCCTCGCCATGCGACCACTGCTTCTCGACCGCGACGACCGCGGCGAGCACGACCATCGCGCCGACGTTCATGACTCCGAACGCCACCAGCAGCGCCATCAGCGCCCAGCAGCACGCCAGGCAGTAGCCGCCGTGATGTGCCCCCGCGCGGAGATCCCGCCACCGGCCGCGATAGCTGCCGTAGTGCATCAGGTGCGCGAGCGGTGACCGACAGTGCCGCAGGCAGCGGTGCTTGAGCGGGGCGAGCTGGTAGAGGCCTGCGGCGACGAAGATCGCGACGGCCGCGCCGGTGCCCCACACGGGATGCTCGGACGCCACGCGACCGGCCAGCCAGGCAA
>DASSZN010000038.1:0-4292 GCA_035702805.1 Thermomicrobiaceae bacterium
TCCGCAGGATGGAGTCCCTGGTGGCGATGGTGAACTGCGCGACCATTTGCTCGCCGCCGGTGCGGTTGTGCTCGGGGTGAACCTCAAACTTGGCATCGACCACGCGCTCCTCGACTCGGTCGAGCTTGGCGACGCGGCCGCGGATATAGGCCTCGAGGGAGTCGGTCAGGCGCAGGTTCTTGGTCTTGATCTGGACGTCCATCGCTGCCTCCTTCAACTACCCCACTGCGGGAGGTCGGGGATGACCTCGCACGCGGCAGGCCCGTGGCGCCCGCGGAGGGACTCGAACCCCCGACCACAGGGCTTAGGACGCCCCGGCTCTATCCCCTGAGCTACGCGGGCACGATCGCGAGGCCTGAGGCAGGTGGCCCGCGGCAAAGTCTACCATGGGTCACCGGGACGTTCTACGGCCGTGACCCGGCGGCACAATCGAACTGTCGTCGCGGTTGCACCGGGAGCAGCGGTCTGGTACACTCTGCGCGTTCGGGGAGTGGCGCAGCCCGGTTAGCGCGCCGCGTTCGGGACGCGGAGGTCGGAGGTTCAAATCCTCTCTCCCCGACCAGGTTCGAGGGGCGGCTGCGGCCGCCCCTCGTTTCGTCGTGCGCCGGCTCGACCGTACCCCCGGCGGCCGTCGGCGCCGGTGCTATGATGCCGCGCACGGACCCGAGGGGAGGAGTCGTCCGCGTGACCGAGCGCAATGGAGTCGCCAACCGGGAGGCGTTGCGCCGCCTGCCGTCGATCGCGGCGGTCGCGACCCATCCGGACGTGGTCGCGGCCGCGGACGGCATCCGGCCGGAGATCGTCACCGCAATCGCCCAGGAGGTCGTCGAGCGGTCCAGGGCTGCGCTACTCGCGGGAGACGGCGACGCACGTGCCGCGACGATTGTCGCGGACGTACGGCGCGCCCTGCTGGCACTCGAGCGTCCCCGCCTCGCGACCGTGATCAACGCGACCGGCGTGATCGTCCACACCAACCTCGGCCGCTCGCCGGTGAGCGCGGAGACGGCCCTGGCGATGGCGGAGGCGGCCACTCGCTACACGCCGCTCGAACTCGAGCTCGAGTCCGGCCGTCGCGGCGGTCGCATGGCGGAGGTCACCGGGCTGCTCCGCGCCCTGGCCGGGGCAGAGGCGGCGCTGGTCGTCAACAACAACGCGGCGGCGGTCCTGCTGGTGCTGAGCGCCCTCTGCTCCGGACGCGAGGTGATCCTGTCACGCTCCCAGGCGGTGGAGATCGGCGGCGGCTTCCGCATCCCGGACGTGATGGCCCAGAGCGGCGCCCGGCTGGTCGAGGTCGGCACGACGAACCGGACCTACGCCCGTGACTACGAGGCCGCCATCACCGGGTCCACGGCCGCGCTCCTGACGGTCCACTGGAGCAATTTCCGCATCATCGGGTTCACCGCCCAGCCCGAGCTCCGCGAGCTCGCGGAGCTGGCCCGACGGCACGAGCTGGCGCTGATCGAGGATCTCGGCAGCGGCACGCTGATCGACACGGCGCCGTATGGGCTGGCGCACGAGCCGACGGTTGCCGAGAGCCTGGCGGCGGGCGTGGACCTGATCTGCTTCTCTGGCGACAAGCTGCTCGGCGGGCCGCAGGCCGGGATCGTGGCCGGGCGGGAGGACCTGGTGCGGCGCGTGGCGGCGCACCCGCTGGCGCGGGCGGTGCGGGCCGACAAGACGGCGCTGGCGGGGGTCGCGGCGACGCTGCGCCACTACCTTCGGGGTGACGTCACCGAGACGGTACCGATCTGGCGCATGATCGCCGCCGGCACCGACGCGCTCGCGGCGCGCTGCCGCGCCTGGGCGGAGGCGCTCGGCGACGTGGGCCCGCTCGAGGTGGTCGTGTCTCAGGCGGCCGTCGGCGGCGGCTCGCTGCCCGGCGAGACGCTGGAGAGCCGGGCGCTGGCGATCGACGTCGCGACCGCGGCACGCCATGGCCTGCGGCTCGACGCACTCGCGGCGCGGCTGCGCTCTGGGAGCCCGGCGCTGATGCCGCACGTCGAGGAGGGGCGACTCCTCGTCGACGCGCGCACGGTGCTGCCCGACCAGGATGCCGACGTGGTGCGCGCGCTTGCCGGCGCGCTGGGTCGTACCGACCAGAGAGGATGACCGCGTCATGCGGGTGACCGTTCAGGACCTGCGCGACTTCAAGCGGCGGGGCGAGCGCTTCGCGATGCTGACCGCCTACGACTTCGCCACCGCCCGGGCGCTCGACGAGGCCGGCATCCCGATCCTTCTGGTCGGGGACTCGCTGGGCATGGTCGTGCTGGGCTACGAGACGACGTTGCCGGTGACGGTCGACGTGATCCTGCACCATACGCAGGCGGTCGTGCGCGGCGCGGAGCGCGCCTTCGTCGTGGCGGACATGCCATTCCTGAGTTACCAGGTCAGCCCCGAGGAGGCGCTGCGAAACGCCGGCCGCCTTGTTCAGCAGGGGGGCGCCCAGGGCGTCAAGCTCGAGGGCGGGACGACCATCGCCCCGACTGTGCGGCGCCTGGTCGAGGCCGGCATTCCGGTCATGGGCCACCTCGGGCTGACGCCGCAGTCCGTCCACCAGCTCGGTGGCTTCAAGGTGCAGGCCAGGAGCATGGATTCGATCGAGCGGCTGCTCAGCGACGCGCTCGAGCTTCAGCAGGCCGGCATCTTCGCGCTGGTCCTGGAAACGGTGCCGGCGCCGGTGGCAAAGGTCGTGACCGAGTCACTCGACGTCCCGACCATCGGTATCGGGGCCGGGCCGGACTGTGACGCGCAGGTTCAGATCGTCAGCGATCTCCTGCACCTGATCCCCGGCCGCATCCCCAAGCACGCGCGCGCCTACGCCGAGCTGGGCGAGCTGATGCGGGACGCCGTGTCGCGATTCGCGGCCGACGTACAGTCGGGGAACTTTCCGGGCGACGCCGAGAGTTTCCGCCTGCCAAAGGGGGTCGATCCCGACCTCGTGGCGGCGCTCTCGCGGGCGCGCCACGGGAGTGGCTCACCGGACAGCAGCGACCCGGGTATCCGCTGACACCGGTACCCGGCGTTGCGTCCCGATCTGGCGATGTGGAGGGAGCGCGCGTGGGGCTGCTTGACGGGAAGATTGCGCTCGTCACCGGAGCCGGCTCCGGGATCGGACGGACCGCGGCGCTCGCGTTCGCACGCGAGGGCGCGCGCGTGGTTGCGGCCGACGTCGTCGACGGCGGGGAGGAGGTCGCTCGCGCCATCCGTGACGGCGGCGGCCAGGCGGAGTTCCTGCGGGCCGACGTGGCCAGCCAGGAGGACGTCCGACGGATGGTGGCCGTCGTGGTCGAGCGCTTCGGCCGCCTGGACTGCGCCTTCAACAACGCCGGTGTCGGTGGCGCGTCGGCGTCGACCGCCGACTACACGCTGGAGGACTGGAACCGTGTCCTCTCGGTGAACCTGACGGGCGTCTGGCTCTGCATGAAGCACGAGTTGCTCCAGATGCGGGCGCAGGGGTCGGGCGTCATCGTCAACAACGCCTCGATCCTCGGCCTGGTAGGGTTTCGCAACGCTCCGGCGTACGTCGCCTCCAAGCACGCCGTCCTCGGCCTGACCAAGACCGCCGCGCTGGAGAACGCGCGGTCCGGCATCCGGGTGACGGCGGTCTGCCCCGGTTTCATCCACACGCCCATGGTCGACCGCGGGCTGAGCGAGGAGTCGGCGCGGACCATCGCCGGTCAGCACGCGATGGGGCGCATGGGCACGCCGGAGGAAGTAGCCGACGCGGTCGTCTGGCTGTGCTGCGACCAGGCGTCGTTCGTGACCGGGCAGCCGCTCGTGATCGACGGGGGCTACGTCTCGCAGTAGTCTCTCTGGCCGGCTGCTCCTGCTCAGCGGCCACCCGCGTCGCGGACGTCGCGGAAGTAGGGACTCGGCTCGGGGTAGAACTCCGGGTACCGCGCCATCGTGTCGCGCAGCAGATCCCCGCACTGCCGGACCGTCTCGTCGTCCCCCTCGGACTTGGCGGAGACCATCTCCGTCATCAACTGCCGCAACCGCAGGTCGTGCCGCTCCCGGCGCAGCCGCTGCAGTGCCTCTTCGGCCTCGCGGAGGATCCGCCCGGGGTGACCACCTGGGCGCTCGGCGACAATGGCACGGAGCGCGGCGAGGTGGGCCGCCACTTCCTCCGACGTCCCGTCGAGCGCGGCCGCGACCCCCTCGGCCGGCGCCTGCCGCAGCAGGTCCAGGAGTTCACGGTTGCGGCCGTCGAGCACGTCCTGCTCCGGCAGCGTGGCGGCGATGGACTTCAGCACCTCGGGGAAGGTGACGAGCAAGGCAAAGACGTGGTCCTC
>DASSZN010000133.1:0-54559 GCA_035702805.1 Thermomicrobiaceae bacterium
GGTTGCGCCAGGTGGTCGTCGAGATGGTGTGGCAGAGCACGCCGTCGGGCGTGTTGGCGCGGGCGTGCATGCCGACGAGGAGGCAGGCGTCGCAGCCCTGCTCCAGCAGTTCGACGTAGCGCGACCAGGTGTGGTGCGCCACCCACTCGACGTCCGGGTCGAGCATCTCGGGGACGTAGGAGTTGAACGACCAGTCGCCGCCCGCGCCGTGGCAGTCGACGGCGACGATCTCGGTGGCCCCAGCGGCCTTCGCGCCGCGCACGGCGGCGTTGATCTCTTCCGTGTAGAGGCGGCGCCCCTCCTCGTACATCGGCGCCCCGCCGTTGACCTGGCTCCAGGTGACGATGCCGCTGACCCCCTCCATGTCGGACATGATCAGGACACGCATGGCTTCCTCCCTCCCGTTCCCGGGTTGCCGGATCACCGCCCGGCTACGGCCGACCGCCGGGCCAGGGGCCGGCGGCCTCGACCACGGCCGCCGCGCGCAGCACCGTCGCCTCGTCCCAGGGGCGGCCCGCCAGCTGGATGCCGAGCGGCAGGCGCTCGGCCGTCAATCCGACCGGCACGGTGATGGCCGGCCAGCCGAGGGTGTTGAAGGGGCCGGTAAAGACGGTGTTGCGGCCGGGGTCCCCCAGCGGCGGCGCGCCGTAGGGCATCGACGGCGTGCTCAGCAGGTCCACCCGCGCGAAGACGGCGTCGAACTCGCGGCGGAGCGCGATGCGCGCCTGCTCGGCCTGGACGAGCGAGAGCGGCCCGTAGGCGAAGCCGGACAGGATCCGGTGGCGCATAAAGCCGCCGAAGTCGCCCAGCCGCCGATGCAGCATCGGCCGATGGTAGGTGGCGGCCTCCATGGCGATGATCGCGCTGTTGAGGACGCGCAGGTCCCGCATGCCGGGCAGGTCGATCTCCACCAGTTCGGCGCCGTTGCGCTCCAGCGCCGCCAGCCCGCCGCGCCAGGCGGCCAGCGCCGCGTCGTCGCCGAGGGGCCGGCCCGAGCCGTCGTCGCGCAGCACGCCGACGCGCACCCCGCGCACGCCCGCCTCCAGCGCCGCCGCGTAGTCGGGCACCGGCACGGCGCGGGCGCGTGGGTCGCGCGCGTCGCCGCCGGCCAGCACCTGGAGCATCAGCGCCGCGTCGCGCACGCCGCGCGTCATCGGCCCGAGGTGGTCGAGCGACCAGGAGAGGGTCACGGCGCCGAACAGGCTGACCCGGCCGAAGGTCGGCTTGAGACCGACGATGCCGCAGAGGGCGGCCGGCATGCGGATCGAGCCGCCGGTGTCGGAGCCGAGCGCCCCGTAGACGAGGCCGTCGGCGACGGCGGCACCCGAGCCGCTGGAGGAGCCTCCGGTGTCGCGCTCCAGGTTCCAGGGGTTGTGGGTCGGGCCGTAGTGGGCGTTGTTGGAGGCGGGGGAGTAGGCGAACTCGGACATGCGCGTCTTGCCGACGATGACCGCGCCGGCTGCCCGCAGCCGCTCGACCCCGGCGGCGTCGAAGTCCGTCTCCCAGTCGGCCAGGATCTTCGAGCCGGCGGTGGTCACGGTGCCGCGCATGGCGAGCAGGTCCTTGGCCGCGACCGGCACGCCGTGGAGCGGGCCGCGGTAGTCGCCGGCCGCGATCTCGCGCTCGGCCTGACGGGCTGCCGCGCGCGCCTCGTCGGCCAGCACGACCTGGAAGGCGTTGAGGACCGGATCCCGCTCGGCGATGCGCGCGAGCGACTCCTCCACCAGTTCAACCGGCGAGACGGCCCGGGTCTGAAGGCGGCGCGCTACCTCGGCCAGGGTCGGGTGACCCGCCTCGCGCTCCCGTGGGAGCGGCGGCTCTCCACCGCCGGCCGGTGCCGGCGCCGCGGCCGGCCCCTCGTCACCCCAGGCCTTGAGGTAGTCGGGGACCTGGTCGGTCGGGGTGCGGCTTGCGATCTCCTCGAAGGCGACGACGTTGGCGAGGAAGCCGCGCTCGACCATGCCGTCGAGATCGGACTGCTCGACCGCGATGCCGGCGGCGCGCAGGTTGGCCCGGGCTCGCTCCATGGTCTCCTCAGTCGCTCCGCTCACCTGCCCCGCGCTCATGGTGTCCCTCCGTCGTCCGCGCGCCGATCGTCGACTCTCTTGGCCCGCGCGCGTCGCCCTCCCACCGCGCGGGCGCCCGCGCGGCCTGCCTTGCCGGTTCGGCACTTGTAGCACCGTGCCCACGCCGCGGCAACCGCCTCGACGCCCCCGGGCGGCCGCCGTATGCTGGGCGGCGTCGCCCGAAGGTGGGACCCGGGAGAGCAGTGAGGGAGAGCGGGACATGGTCGAGCCGGTCAGCGCCGAGGTGCTCGCGGCGCTGCGCACGCTGAGCACGCCGACGGTCGCCAACGCCATCGAGGTCTTCGGAGCGCGCTCGCGCAGCGAGGGGTTCATGTCGTCCCGGGTGCGCTGCGTCCTGCCCGGGCTGGGCACGATGGTGGGGTACGCGGCCACCGCAAAGATCCGGGCGCTGCGGCAGCCGGCCGCGGGCGAGGCGGTGGCGCGCCGCGAGATGTGGGAGCACATCCTGTCGATCCCGGCGCCGCGCGTGGTGGTCATCCAGGACCTGGACGATCCCCCGGTGGGCGCCTTCTGGGGCGAGGTGCAGGCGAACATCCACCGGGCGCTCGGCTGCGTCGGGGCGGTGACCAACGGCGGCGTGCGCGACCTGGACGAGGTCGCCGACCTCGGCTTCCACTTCTTCGCCGGGGACGTCCACGTCTCACACGCCTACGTCCACGTAGTCGAGGTGGGCACGCCGGTGGAGGTGGGCGGGCTGATGGTGCGCCCGGGCGACCTGCTGCACGGCGACAAGCACGGGGTGATCGACGTGCCGCACGAGCTGGTGGCGGGGCTGTACGAGGCAGCCAAGCAGGTGGAGGCGCGCGAGCGGCGCATCATCGAGCTGTGCCAGGGGCCGGAGTTCAGCCTGGACCGGCTGGCCGAGCTGTACGGGTGAGCACGGGCCATCTGGGTCATCGGTCCGCGGAACTGCCGGAGGGATGCATGCGCGGGGTCTCTAGACCTGAGCGATTGACCGACGCCCGCTTACGCGTGAGATCCGAGAACTGCTAGACGGTCGGTCAGGAGCACGCCAGATGCCCGGTCGCCGGACGATCACGACCATCGACGCCCATGCCGGGGGCGAGCCGCTGCGGCTGGTGACGGCCGGCGTACCACCACTCGCCGGGAGCACCATGCTCGAGCGCTGCGCCGAGATGCTCGCGCGCCACGACGACGTGCGGCGGGCGCTCATGTGGGAGCCGCGCGGCCACGCCGACATGTACGGTGCCGTCCTCACCCCGCCGGTCACGCCCGAGGCCGACTACGGCGTGCTCTTCATGCACAACGAGGGCTACTCGTCCATGTGCGGCCACGGCGTCATCGCCGTGACGACCATTCTGCTCGAGACCGGCATGTTCCCGGCGCCGGACGGGGCCTCCGCGGTGATCCGCTACGACTCGCCGGCCGGGCTGATCACCGCCCGCGCGCGCCTCGCCGGCGGGCGGGTGACGGAGGTCGTCTTCGAGAACGTCCCCTCCTTCGTCTTCGCGCCCGAGGTGGCGGTCGAGACGGAGTACGGCACCGTCCGCGCCGCGGTCGTCTTCGGCGGCGCCTTCTACGCGCTGGTCGACGCGGCCGAGGCCGGCCTGGACGTGCGGCCCGGGCACGTGCGGGATCTGATCGCCTTCGGCATGGCGGTCAAGCGCGGGGTCGAGCACCGGGACGACGTCGTTCACCCGCTGGAGCCCGGCCTGCGCGGCATCTACGGCACGATCATCGCCGGGGAGCCGGACGCGGGAGCCGACGGGCGCAACGTGACCATCTTCGCGGACGGCGAGGTCGACCGTTCCCCCTGCGGCACCGGCACGGCCGCGCGCCTCGCCTGGCTGCACGCGACCGGCCGGCTCGTCGCGGGCCAGCCCTTCGTCCACGAGAGCATTGTCGGCAGCCGCTTCACCGGCCGGGTCCTGCGCGAGACGGCGGTCGGACCCCTGCCCGCGATCGTGCCCGAGATCAGCGGGCGCGCCTACCTGACGGGCTTCCACACCTTCGTCGTCGAGGCGGACGACCCGCTCGGGGGCGGCTTCCTCGTTCGCTAAAGCTTCAAGCCGGGAGGGCCGATGGCGTCGCTCCATACCCCGCTCTGCGACCTGCTGGGGGTCGCACTGCCGATCGTGCAGGCGCCGATCGGCAGCGCGAGCGGCCCGGAGCTCGCCGCCGCCGTTTCCAACGCCGGAGGGCTCGGCATGCTCTCGGTGACCTGGCGCGGCCTCGCGGAGACCCGCGCGGTCCTCGATCGGACGCGGCGGCTGACCGACCGCCCCTTTGGCGTGAACCTCGTGCTCCACTGGGACCCGGCCGAGCGGCTGGCACTCTGCCTGGAGGCAGGCGTGGCCGCGGTCTCATTCTTCTGGGGCGACCCGGCGCCCTACCTGGAGCGGGTCCACGCGGCCGGCGCCCGGGCGATGCTGACGGTCGCCGACGCGGCCGCGGCCCGGCGGGCGGTCGCGGCCGGCGTCGACGTGCTGGTGGCCCAGGGCTGGGAAGCCGGCGGGCACGTCCAGGGGGAGGTGGCGTCGCTCGTGCTGGTGCCGCGCGTGGTCGACGCGGCCGGCCCGGTGCCGGTGGTGGCGGCCGGCGGCATCGCCGACGGGCGCGGCCTCGCCGCCGTGCTCGCGCTCGGGGCGTCCGGCGCCTGGATGGGAACGCGGTTCCTGGCCAGCCGCGAGGTGGTCGCCCACCCGGCCTACCAGCGCGCCGTGCTGGAGGCGGCCGAGACGGACACGCTGCGCGCGACGCTGTTCGACCGCGGCTGGCCGGACGCCCCGGCGCGGGCGCTCCGCAACAGCACCGTACGTCGCTGGGAGGAGGCGGGCCGGCCGCCGGGCGGGCGGCGTCCGGGCGAGGACGAGACGGTGGCCCACGACCCCGACGGCACGCCGGTGCCGCGCTACAGCGACATCATCCCCGGGCCGGACACGACGGGGGACATCGAGGCGCTGGCGCTCTACGCCGGGCAGAGCGCCGGGCTGGTCACGGAGGTGCTGCCGGCGGGCGAGATCGTGCGCCGGGTCGCCGCCGAGGCGGGAGAGACGATCGCGCGGCTGGAGCGGCTCGTCCGACCGGAGCGGTAAGCGGTCACCGCGGCACGCGGAGAGCCCCCGCGACGCACACCTCGCGGGGGCTCTGCCCTGGTCGGCGGGATGGGCCGGAGCGCGCGGCTACACCGGCTCGGTCGGCTTGGGCACGAGCCCCTGGGAGATGGCGAAGAGGACCGCCTGCGTGCGGTCGCGCACGCCGATCTTCTGGAAGAGCGCCGACAGGTTGTTCTTGACCGTGCTCTCGGCCAGCTGCAGCTGGTCGGCGATCTGGCGGTTGTTGTAGCCGTTGGCGAGCAGGCGCAGCAGCGTCATCTCGCGCTGGGAGAGTTGCTGGCGGGCGCTGGTCGGCGTCTTGGTGAGCAGCCGCTGGTACTCGCGCATCAGGGCGGGGGCGAGCGCCGCGTCGATGGTCGAGCCGCCGCTGGCGGCGACGTGGATGGCGCGGATCACCTCGTCGGAGCGGCTGTTCTTGAGCAGGTAGCTCTTGGCACCCGCGCGGATGGCGTGGATGGCGTACTCGTCGTCCTGGTACATGGTCAGCACCACGACGTTGGTGTCGGGGAAGTGCTTGACGATGTACTCGGTGGCCCGGATGCCGTCCATGCGGGGCATGTTGATGTCCATCAGCACCACGTCGGGGTGCAGCTCGGCCACGCGCTGGATCGCCTCCTGGCCATCGGCGGCCTCGCCGATGATCGTCACGGTGGGCACCGTCTCCAGCAGCTGTCGAAGTCCCTCGCGAAAGAGGTCGTGGTCGTCCGCCACGAGGACGCGGACCCGCTCTGCGCTCACCGGTACTTCCTCCTAGTGGGCCTGCGCCCCCTGGCCCAACGGGATGCGCGCGTGGACGCGCGTCCCGCCCCCCATTCCCGACTCCAGCTCGAGCGAGCCGCCCATGTCCTCGGCCAGCTCGCGCATCTGCTCCATGCCAAAATGCCCCTCGAGCGCGACCGGCCCGTCGCCGGGGAGTCCAACCCCGTCGTCGGCCACCACCAGGTGGATGTCGTCGGCCTCCCGCTGGACCTCGACCCGAACGCTGGACGCCTGGGCGTGCTTGCGGATGTTCTGCAGTGCCTCCCGGACGATGCCGACCATGGCGCGCTCGACCTCCGGCGCCAGGCTGACGCCGCGCAGTTCGCTGAGGTCGAGCTCGAGGGCCGACTCGTCACCGCCCAGGTCGGTCGCCAGCTCGCGGAGCTGACCGGTGATGCCGCGCACCGGCGGCCGCGGCCGGCGCAGGGTGCCGATCGTGTCGCGCAGCCCCGAGATGGAGCGGTTGATCTGCTCGCAGACCTCGGTGATCTCGGATTGGACGCGCTCGGGTGCCGGCGCCGCGACGCGCGTCAGCATCTCGAGGCGCAGGCGCAGGTAGGCCAGGTCCTGGACGATGCCGTCGTGCAGCTCGCGGGCGATTCGCCGCCGCTCCTGGTCCAGCGCCTCCTCGCGCTCGTCGGCGCGGGCCTGGTCGGCGGCGCGCTGGCGCAGCACGATCATCTGCATCGACTGCGCGGTCTCGGCGGCGATGCTGGCCAGCGCCACCACGTCCTCCGCCGCGTACGGGAAGATGTCCCCGGCCCGCCGCTCGACCGCGAGCGCGCCCACCAGTTCCTCGCCGATGAGCATCGGCACCACCAGGGCGGAGGGGTAGGCGGCCGGCACGAACGGCTGCGCGAAGTCCGTCACCGAGTGCCCGAGGCGGTGCGCCGCGATCCAGCGCTGGTGGATGAGGCCGCCCAGCACGTCGCCGGAGAGCGTGGGCGATTCGGCGTGGGTCGCCCGCCACTGGCGCACCAGTACCAGCCGGCCCGCGGCGTCCCGCTGGTAGATCCAGGCGCCGACCGTGCCGGGCACGCGAGCGAGCATGGAGGCCGCCACGTCGAGCAGTTCCGGCAAGACCTGGGCGTCGAGCAGCCGCGCCTGCAGGTCGAACGGGAAGCTCAGTCCGGTCGGCAGTCTCGACGGTGTCCGGCCGTCGTCGGCGTTCTCCATCAGGCGCTCCGATTGGGCAGCAGGACCTGGATCGTCGCGCCGCCCCCGACCCGGCTCGCCATGCGGATCTGGCCGCCCGCGAGCTCGGCGCGCTCCTTGAGCGTCAGCAGGCTCATCTTGGAGCCGGAGCCGCCCACCTCGGCCAGCGAGGGCTCGCCGAGGAGCGAGGGGTCGAGACCGCGGCCGTCGTCGGCGATCGTCACGACGACCTTGTCCTGCCGCTGGCGGATACGGACCACGATGCGCGAGACGCCCTCGCGCTCGCGGACGTGCTCGATGGTCTCCTGGACGATGCGATAGATGGCGGTCTCGAGGTCGCCCTCCAGCCGGCTGGGCAGCTCGACGTCGAGCATGGCCTGGATGCCGGACTCGTCCCGCAGCTGGCCGAAGTACTCCTGCAGCGCCGGGCCGAGGCCCAGGATGTCGAGCGTCGACGGCCGGATCTGGAAGATGAGGCGGCGCAGCCGGTCGATGTTCTCCGCCAGGCTGTCGCGGACGTCCTGCAGCTCCTTCTGCGTCTCCTCGGCCGGCACCTGCGGCACGCGCTGGCTCATCAGGTCGATGCGGAACAGGGAGGAGGCCAGGTCCTGGAGAGTGTCGTTGTGGATGTCGTCGACCAGCATCTTGCGCTCGGCCTCCTGGCGGTTGAGCACCTGGTCGAGCATCTTGCCGCGCAACTCACCCCGCTCCTGGACCACGCCGTAGAGCCGGGCGTTCTCGATCGCGGCGGCGGTCTGCACCCCGATGGTCGCCAGCAGTTCCAGTTCCGCGTCGGAGTAGGCCCCGGGCGCCTCGCTCTCGGCCGCCATCACGCCGATCGCACGCTGGCCGACGAGCATGGGGATCGCGATCATCGACTGCGACGGCGCGATATCCGACACGGGTGGGAACCAGTCGCTGCGGTCCTGGGCGTGCCGGTGGCTGGCCATCGTGCGGCGCTTGCTGCGCAGCACCCAGCTGAGCGGGTCCTCGCCCAGGCGGGTCGCGACCGTCTGGACGGCGACCTGTCCGCCCACGGCGTAGCGGTACTCGACGTCCTGCTCGTTGGGTGAGAGCAGGCCCATGCAGAAGCGCGGGGCGTCGATCACCGATGCGACGCGGCGGTAGACGCGCTCGAACAGCACGGCCGGGTCGGCCAGCGAAGCCAGCTCGACGCCGATCTCGTTGACGAGGGCGAGGCGCTCGGCGCTCAGGCGCGCCCGCTGGGCCAGGAGCGCGTTCTCCAGCACTACCGAGGCGTGCAGCGCCATATTGGAGACGATCTTGACCTCGCGGTCGCCGAACTCGTGGTCCGTCCCGGCGTAGTCGAGGAGGAGCGCGCCGAGCGGGTGCCCCTGGTGGTCGCGCAGGACGGTCACGATGGCGGCGCCGATGTGGAGCGTGCGGGCGAGCCCCCCCGGCAGCAGCTCGCTCTGCCCGGCGTCCTCGACCAGGACGGGCTCGCCCGAGGTGAGGGCGTGGGTCACGGCCGGGATCGTCGCCGGGGCCAGCACCACCGTCTTGAGGGCGTCCAACAGGTGCGGCTCGATGCCGCTGACGGCGGAGGGCACGAAGGCGTGTCGCGGCTCGCTCCAGAGCAGGCCGTAGCAGCGTTGGGACTCGGTGATGCCGCGGACCGCCTCAACGATCCCCTGCAGCGTCTCGCGGACGCTCGACTGCCGCTCGACCGCGCGCTGGAAGGCGACGCTGGCCTCGAGGATGTCGGTGTCCGCGCTCTGGGCGCTCCCGGCCGGCTCGCTGACGGCGCTGGCGACGATGCCGGCCAGCACGGTGGCGGCGGCGCGGTCATCGATCGAGAAGGCCGGGCCCTGCGCGCGGCCGAGGTCGAGCCGGCCGACGAGCTGGCCGCGGTGGTGCAGCGGCAGCACCAGCAACTGGGAGATGTCGAGCTCGGTGAGTTCCGTGTATTCTCCCATGGTCAGGACCGGCGGCACCCCCGCCTGCAGGTCGAACGCGGCGAGCGCGCCCGGCCAGAGGGTGCGGAAGGTCTCGGTCACGGGCGAGAAGGCGCCGAGCAGGCCGGCGACGCGGTGGATGGCGACCCCATGGACGCCGTAGACCACCAGTCCCCGTCCGTCCCCCTCGACGAGGCGGATGAGGGCGACATCACAGTCGATGGCCAGGGCGGACTGCTCGGCCAGCGTGGCCAGCAACTCCGGCTTGGGGACGTCCGCCTTCATCCGGGCGGCCATCTCCTGGAGCGCCGCCAGGTAGGCGACGACCTGATCCTGCTCCGGTTCCGCCGGCGTCGGGGCGCGCCGGAGCAAGCGCGTAAGGGCCCCGAAAATGCCGGACCGCTGCGATGTCTCCGCGCTCATGGCTCGCTCTACGCTGAAGCCCGTTTGCCGCCGGATCCCCGCTCCGCCGTCCGGCCCCCCGAGGGCCGCGCCCTGTCGGAACGTCGCATCCTGTACTGGGATGATAGCGGATGGAGCCGGCAGGGCGGGCCAGAGGGGTCGCCCATAAGTACCGTCTTTCCCCGCGGTCGGCACCGCCGCGAGCGCGCGAGCCGGCCCGGCAGAAGGTGACATGGATGACAGCTGGACACGATGCCGCGCCGGAGCGCGCGTGGCACTCCGGTGCCGTCGACCTGACCTTCCTCGGTACCGGAACCTCCAACGGGGTGCCGATCATCGGCTGCGGCTGCCCCGTCTGCAGCTCGGACGACCCGCGCGACCGGCGGGCGCGGACGTCGTCGGTGGTGCGCTTCGGCGGCCACACCGTCCTGATCGACACCGGCCCCGAGCTGCGCCTGCAGGCGATCAGCGTCGGGCTGGACCGCATCGACGCGGTCCTCTTCACCCACGCCCACGCCGACCACGTCGGCGGGCTGGACGACCTGCGCCGCTTCAACGAGATCGCCCAGGCCGAGCTGCCGGTCTACGCCGACCCGCCGACGGCCGCCGCGCTGCGGGAGCGCTACGGCTACGCGTTCGCGCGCCAGTTCCCCTTCTTCGGCGGCAAGCCGGACCTGACGCTGCGCGAGTTCGACGGACCATTCCGGCTGTTCGGGGAGGAGATCGTGCCGATCCCGGTGCGCCACGGGCGCTGGGTGGTGGAGGGCTTCCGCGTCGGCCCGCTGGCCTACGTGACCGATGCCAAGGAGATCCCGCCCGCGTCCCTCGAGCTGATGCGCGGCGCCGACGTGCTGGTGCTGAACGCGCTGCGCGACCGGCCGCACCCGACGCACCTGAGCATCGGCGAGGCGGTGGCCGTCATCGCCGGGCTGCGTCCGCGCGAGGCGTACCTCGTCCACATGACCCACGAGGTGTCGCACGCGGCGACGAGCGCGGAACTGCCGCCGCACGTGCACCTCGCCTATGACGGGCTGACCGTGCGTGCCGCGCCGGCCGGAGCCGGGACGGGCTAGCCCGTTGGGACTAGCCTTACGACCACCGGCCCGGGACGCGCGCCGGTGGGGTCAGCCGGGCGGGCTATAGCCCAAAGGGACCGGCGTGGCCGGCATACCCCGGACGCCGTCGCCGTCCTCGCGCACACGCCGGTGGACTGCCACCGGGCGGCGCATCCCCAATCCGGGTCAGTCGTGGTCGGCCGTACCGGCCTTGCGCAGGCGCCTGGGCCGTCGTTTGCCGCGGTCACCGGACGTGCCACGTGCCGGCTCGAGCGCGGCAACGATCCGGGTGAGGACCTCCTCCACGGCATAGCTCAGGCCGTTCTCGGTCACGGGCACCGCCGACGCCGCCGCGTTCGGCGCCTCCTGCCGCTTGTAGAACTCCGCCATCCCCTGGAGCCAGTAGCCGAGGAACTCGCGCTCCCGCTCGTTGCACGCGTCGACCAGCGACCCCAGCACGCAGAGGGGCGCCACCCACCAGCCGCGGCCGTTCCTGAGGGGATACTCCCGGATCGCCAGGCGACCGTTGGGGCCCATGTAGAGGACGACGTGCACGACGTGGAGGGTCGGCGTGGACGTCGGCGCCACGGCCTCGACGCGGGGATGCGGCAGCGCGTCCCCGTCGACTTCGTGGCGCGTCAGGGCGTCGCCGACGGAGACGACGCGATTGAAGAGGACCGACTGCGCGTCGGAGTTGGCGGGGAGCCTGCGCAGTACCGTGCTGTAGAACATCACTCCGAGGTACAGCCGATCGATCATGAACTGGCGGTCGGGGGTGAAGAACGACGCGCCGACCTGCCGGGCAAGCGGCGAGAGCCGACGGTTGCGCCAGTCGATAGCCGTACCCTCGACGTCGAAGTACTGGGTGAGCGTGAACGCGACGTAGGGATCGACGCGCTGGATCCCGGCGAGACGATCGAGGAGGGTTACCACGGTCTGATCCGCATCGCTGGTGTCGAGTGCCGGTCGGAGCACGCACCGCGAGCACGGTCGCGACGGCCAGCATCGCGGTCTCGAGCGCTGCCACTCCCCACCCATTTGAACGCCCCAGGAGCGGCGAAGTTTCAGGCTCGGCACGCCACGGCGCGTGTCATTCCGGGGCCGGCCCCGCTCGCCAGTGACGGGTGTGTCCGGACGCACGACGGTCCGCCCACCGGGGTCTGTTCGTGTACGATTATACGCTGGCAACGCGTGCCGCGAACCGGCGGGAGGGGCGCATGGCGAATCCACGAGTCGAGCAGCTGGAACCGGGCCTCTGGGGCATCGACCTCAACTTCCTGGGCGTGCCCGGCACGATCGCCTCCTACCTGCTGGCCGGCGGCGACGACGACCTGACCCTCATCGAGACGGGGCCGACCACCACCATCGACGCCCTGCTGGCGGGCGTGCGCGCGGCCGGCTTCGACCCGGAGCAGATCACCCAGCTGGCCGTCACCCACATCCACCTGGACCACGCCGGGGCCAGCGGTGCCCTGATGCGGCGGCTGCCCCGAGCGCGCCTGCTCGTCCACCGCGTCGGCGCGCCGCACATGGTCGAGCCGAGCAAGCTGCTGGCGAGCGCGACCCGCATCTACGGCGACGACATGGACCGCCTCTGGGGTGAGGTGGTGCCGGTGCCCGAGGACCGGGTCGTCATCCTGGACGACGCCTCGACCTTCTCCGCCGGTGGTCGAGCGCTGACCGCCCTGTACACGCCGGGTCACGCCTCGCACCACGTGGCCTACCTCGACCCCGCCACCGGCGGCATCTTCACCGGCGACGTCGGGGCCGTCCGGCTCGACCGGGCCGACTACGTCCGGCCGCCGACCGTCCCGCCCGAGTTCGACCCGGAGCTGTGGCGCCAGAGCGTGGCGCGGCTGCGGGCGCTCCGGCCGAACCGCCTCTTCCTGACCCACTTCGGAGCCTTCGACGACCCCGAGTGGCACTTCGACGACCTGCTGCTGCGGCTGGGCAACTGGATGGGCTGGGTCGATGCCCGGCTCGAGGAGACGCCGGACACCGTGGCGGTCATCGAGCAGCTGCGGCGCCGCGGCGACGGCGAGATCGTGGAGCTGACCGGCAGCGACGCGCTCGTCTGGCCCTACGAGGTGGCAACCTCCTACAAGATGACGGTCGACGGGATGGCGCGCTACTTCCGCAAGCGCCGTCGCCCGCCGGCCGCGGCCGGCTGACCGTCCGCTGGCGGGAGCAGGGGAAGGGGGCGAGATGGACCGCTCGAGGGGGCCCGAGGCGCCGGGGGCGTCGTCCGGGCAGGCGTTCGATCCCAGACCGCACCTGCGCCGCATCCGCGCGCACGGCCAGGAGGTGGAGTACCTCGATGTCAGGTGGCGCCTGATCTGGCTGCGCGGCGAGCACCCGGATGCCCGCATCACCACGGAGCAGGTGAGCCTGAACGACAATCTGGCGGTCTTCCGGGCGCTGGTCGAGATTCCCGGGGGTGGCGTGGCCACCGGCTACGGCAGCGAGACCGCGGGCAACGCCCCCGACTTCATCGAGCGGGCCGAGACCAGGGCGATCGGCCGGGCGCTGGCCGCGCTCGGCTACGGGACGCCGTTCGCGCCGGACTTCGACCTCGAGGAGCCCATGGAGCCGGTCAATCGGCCGGTGGCCGAAGCCCCGGTGGAGCGCCGGCCGGCGCCGCGGCTGCACTCCGTCGCCCCACCCGAGCCGGAGCCGCCGGCCCCGCGTCCGGTCCGCCCGCAGCCGCAGCCGGTAGCGGCCCGCGAGGCCGAGCCGGCCTCCCCGGAGGTCAACCCGGCGGCGGTGAGCTGGACCGACTTCTGGACCGAGGTGCGCCGGCTCGGCTATCAGAGCCGCTCCGAGCTGGCGACGCTGCTCGGCCACCCGATCGACTCGTCGATGACTCCGGCCGAGGTGTGGGCGGAGCTCGTCGCCTACCGGCGCGCGCACGGCGAGCCGGACGAGGACGGGTAGCCGCCCTCAGCGTGGCCGGCGGTGCGCCAGCTCCAGCCGGACGAAGAGGGCCGGACCGGCCAGCACGGCCCAGAGCGCCACGGCCGCGAACCACGGCGCACCGTCGCGCGGGCGCCGCTCGGTTGCCCGGATGCCCCGCCACATCAGCCCGCCGAGCACGCCCAGGCCCAGCGTGCCCCGCACACCCTGCGCGACCGGATCGAGCGGGTGCGGCGCGTAGCGTAGCAGCCGGTGCTCAATCGGCAGGGCGATGCCGGCGCCGACGAGCGCCCCGACGATCTGCCAGCCGTCGGGGTAGCGGCGCACCAGGGGGAAGGCGATGCACGGGGCGGCCAGGCCGGCCGCGACGTAGCCGGCGAAGGGGACGCGCCCGGCCTGGCGACGGATCCCCGGCCAGAGCGCCTCGTGCAGGCGGAGCATCCCCAGCCCGAGCAGGGCACCGCCGGCCACGTCTCCCACGTAGTGGACCCCCAGGTAGACGCGCGACAGCCCGACCAGCGCCACCGCCGGCAGCGAGGCCGCCCAGGGCAACCGGTCGTACGCGGCCAGACCGCCCCAGACGGTCACGGCGTTCGCGGTGTGCCCGCTGGGGAAGGAGTCGGACGGCTCGAAGCGCCAGACGCGGATACTCTCGTGGCTCGGACGCTGCAGGCGGGTGACGGCCTTGATGGCGGTCGTCGCCAGCGAGCCGAGCAGGACGGCACCGAGGACCTTGTAGGCCGGCTCGCGTCCGGCCACCCAGAAGGTCACCGTCAGGGTCACGATCACACCCCAGGTGCTGCCGAGCGTGCTCGCTGCCTCAGCCGCGCGCACGTGGGTCGGGCCGAACGCGCGTTGCACGGCCACGATCCAGCGCGGCTCCCAGAGCCGGGCCGCCGGAGTCCGCGCGAGCGCCGCGGCCAGGGCGCCATTCAGCGCGGCCAGGCGCGCCGTGAGGGGCGCGTGCAGCCGGTCCAGCTCGGCGCGCGACAGGGGCAGCGGCCGCCGCCAGCGCCCGCGAGCGCGCCGGTGGCCGACGTAGGCCGTCGGGCCGCAGACCACGCGCAGGGCGCGGGGCCGCACCCGAACCTCGGCCGGGGTGTTGCCGGCATCGACGTCGTCGGCCCGGATGCGCAGCGGCTCGTCGGAGTCGATGCCGAACCGGCGCCCGGGCCAGCGGGTGACCCGCGGGTGTGGGCGCTCGCGCGCGAAGGCGACCGTGGCGTAGTAGCGCAGCAGCTCTCCGAGGCTGAAGTGGCGGTAGACCAGCAGTGTGAGGAGGCCGTCGTCGAGCCGGGCGCGGGGGGCCAGGGCGTAGACCAGGCCGGTGTAGGGGGCGTTGGCCACGGCCAGCATCATGCCGTGCGTCGTGACCCGGCTCCCGTCGACGTCCAGGTGGAGCGCAACCGGGTGGGCGCGGCGCGCCCGGTCCAGGCTGTGCAGCGCCGCGCCGAGCTCCCGCTCCTCCGCCTCGGCCGCCGCGCCGAACAGCTCCGCCGGGACGCCGATCTGCGCGCTCTCCAGGAAGTAGGCGCCGTTGACCTCGCCGACGTCGATCGCCACCGGTGCGCGCTCGCGGAGCAGCCGGACCGCGGCCGCGACGTCGCGCGGGATGCCGAGCGCCCGGGCGACGTTCATGGCGCTGCCGAGCGGCAGGATGCCGAGGGCGGTGTCGCTGCCGACGAGTTGGTTGGCGACGAGCGAGACCGTCCCGTCGCCGCCCGCCGCCACGACCAGGTCGACGCCGCGGGCTACCGCGGCCCGGGCGGCCGCGACCGTCTCGGCCGCCGACGCGGGCGTGATCACCTCGGCGGTCAGCCCGCTCGCGGCGAGGAGCGCCGGGAGATGCTCGCCGCTATGCCGGTTGAGCGCCTTGCGGCCGGCCGCGGGGTTGACGATGACCAGTACCGATCGCGGCGGCCAGGCTGGCCTCGTCGCCGCGTCGTCGAACTCCGTCACCGGACGGTCTGGCGAAACCACCTCACGCTCCGGGCCGCGCTGATCCAGGCGGTACGCGACGGCCGCCCGCGCGGCCCCGCCGGGGCCGATCTTACTACCCGGCTACCCGGTCTCGGCCCGCCGCGTGCCGTCCATCCCCGACGGCGCGCCCTCAGGTGGCTCTCAGTAGACGCTCAACATATCTTTACCTGAATGACGCACAATAGGGGTGGCAATAGCCCGCGGCTCGCGCCACGTGTTCGATACGACATCGACGCGGGTCGATGCGAGAGGGGGTCCCCACCGCAGGGCACCGGGCGGCGACCCGCGCCATTGGGCGCCGGCGGCCGGGGTGGGGCAAGGAGACGAACAACATGAGGGCAATGACCGGCAACGCCATCACGCTGGGCAGGCTGTTTGGCATCGAGATCCGGGTCGACGTGAGCTGGGTGTTGATCTTCCTGCTCGTGACCTGGGACCTCACGTCCATCCTGCCGCAGTTCAACGCGGCCTGGAGCACGGGCACCATCTGGGCGCTGGCGGTGCTCGGCGCGCTCCTCTTCTTCCTGTCGGTGCTGACGCACGAGCTGGCGCACTCGCTGATGGCGCGGGCTCGGGGCATCAGCGTCAACAGCATCACCCTGTTCCTTTTTGGCGGAGTGGCCAGCATCCAGCGTGAGCCCGACTCCGCCGGCTCCGACTTCCTGATCACGATCGTCGGGCCGCTGAGCAGCATGCTGCTCGGCGTGATCTTCCTCGTGCTCGGCGGCGTCGGCAACGCGCAGGCGCTTCTCACCGGCAACGGGCTCGTCGGGGTCTCGGCCCTGACGGCGATCGCGGTCTGGCTGGGCTACATCAACCTCATCCTGGGCGTGTTCAACCTGATCCCGGGCTTCCCGCTCGACGGCGGCCGGATCCTGCGGGCGGCGGTCTGGGCAGTGACCGGCAGCCTGCGCACGGCGACCTACTGGGCATCCCGGATCGGCCAGGCGGTGGGCTGGGCCTTCATCATCGCCGGCATCTACATGGTCCTCGGCGGCACGGTGCCCTTCTTCGGCAGCGGGCTGCTCGGTGGGCTCTGGCTGGGCTTCATCGGCTGGTTCCTGCAGAGCGCGGCCCGGGCGAGTTACCAGCAGCTGGCCGTTCAGGACCAGCTGCACGGTGTGCCGGTGAGCTGGCTGATGCGCACCGACGTGCCGATCGTCGCGGTCGATACGACCGTTGCCGACCTGGTGCAGCACGTGGCGCTGCGCAGCGACGCGCACTCCTTCCCGGTGATGCGCGGCGACCAGCTGGTCGGCATGGTGACCGTGGAGGAGGTCCAGCGGCTGCCGCGGGATCGCTGGGAGATGACGCGGGTGGACGAGATCATGACGCCGCAGCCGCTCGCGGTAGCCAGCGTGCAGGAGGACGCCGAGCAGGCGTTCACGGCGCTGGCGACGCGGAACGTCGACGCGCTGCCGGTGATGAACAACGGCGCGCTGGTGGGGATGCTGCTGCGGCGGGACGTGCTCCGCTGGTTACAGCTGCACCAGCAGTCGGCCCGCGGCTGAATCACGGTATCCGCCGACGTCGACCTCGGGCGCCGTTCAGGCGCCCGAGGTTCTGCTGTGTCTCCCATGAACCGATAAACCGCTCACGCTGCGCACATGGTGCGCCGGCACCACTGTGTGGCCGTGTGTCCGCGCGCCGAACGTCCATGAATCACTCGTCATGGACGGTCACAAATGGCGCTCGGCACACCCTGGTTCGTGACAGAATAGACAATACGTCTCCACGCAATATCCAGCGATGGCCAGTCATGGCACGCTGCGGTGATGTCGCGGCATCACCGCTGATCCTGGGCTTGGAGCGGGTTCGGCGACTGATGGCGTGTACGGTGGTATAGTGGATGTTGGTGACGGCACCGCGAGATTCGTATGAGTCACCGGTAGCACACAGGAGGACGTCGATGCCCACGTTCGAGAAGCTGACCGCCGAAGAGGCGCGAAAGTATCGGCCACACACGCGACGGGCCGATCTTGCGCCGTACGTCGACTACCTGCAGTCGCTCGAGCCGGGTGAGTTCGGCAAAGTGCAACTCGAACCGGATGACAAGAAGCCGACGATCAAGAACCGCCTGAGCCGTGCATCGAAGGTGGCGGAAAGGCCGATCAAGTATCGCCGCGGCACCGCGAGCACGATCGTGTTCGAGGTTACCGCCGCGGACGGGCACGCCGCGAGCGCGTAGTTCACGGCTGCCGGGGTCGACGTGTAGACGCACCGGGTTCGGCACCGCTCGGGGGCGACCGATCCGGACGTGTTTGACCACTCATGCAGGATGACCCCGTGGTGCGGCGTCCGGGTCGTCGAGCAGTCTCTCGACGAGATCGAGGAAGCGCTCGATCTCGGCCAATGCCGTTGTCGCTCGGTCGTCGCGTCCGGAGACCTCGACCAGCAACGGCGTCGCGCCTGCCATGACGGCACGCAGCCAGTCGATCTGCTCACGCGGTGTCCCCGGTAGTCGGCCGCGGCGATGGTCGCTGTGCGGCGGGCCATCCCAGTTGCCCTCGAGGATTGCCCGCAGCTCGTCAACCTCCAGCCAGATCGCGCGGAGCATGCCGATCGCGTTCCAGGTCTCGCTCCGGGCAATCTTCTTGGCCGCGATGAAGGTCATCGTCGGGACGATGGTGGCCAACTCAGCGGCGCGTGCCAACGCCATCTCGGGGGAGGGTGCGGCGGGGGATGATCGGCTGAGGCCGACCCGCTCGAACAGGATCGGGGCACGGGCGGGGATCCGCGCTTCGCTCCGCGGCTGCCAGTACCAGTCGCTCTGCTGGGGTCCGGCCTCTCCAGGGTAGAGGACCAGCAGGTAGGCCCCGCCGGACGGCACGTTCCAGGTTGCCTCCTGAACGAGCAGCGGCTGCCCCAGCCGGGCGACGAGGTCGTGCCGTGCGGCGACGACCCGCGGCATGTGCCCGTCCTCGACGGCCGCCCAGAGGTCGAGGTCGCTCAGGTCGTCTGCCTCGTCCCGGCCGAGCGAGCCGGCGAGCCACGCGGCCGCCACGGCCGGATCGGCGGCCAGGAACTTCGTCGCCCGGTCGAGCAGCGGCTGCCCGAGCCGGGCGCCGGAGCCGCAGCCAGTCGATGCCCGTCGACACGCTTCCTGCTCGCCGCGGGCCGCCGCTCGCTGTTGGACCAAGACCACGACCGGAGCGAGATGCCCGGTGAGGTTAAGGTACGGCTATGATCGTTGCGTAATGACCGTAAAGCGCCGTGGGTCGAGCCGAATGAGTCGGATCCCAGGAACCCGCTCAAAGTCGCTGTCCGCCGTCACGAGCGTCAGCCCTCGCTCCATGGCCGTCGCCGCGATCAGCGTGTCGATGTCTCCGATCAGCCCGGTACCGTGGGGTGGACGAAGCGCCAGCCGGATATCTGCGTAACGCTCGAGGATCGCGTAGGTTGGCACGTACGGGTAGACCGCACGCAGGAGCGCACGGAGAGCGCGGCGGTGCGCAACGAAGTTGGGTCGTGGCCGCAAATACTCCACGATTTCGGCGTAGACCAGGCTGCTGGTAGCGGTCTCGCGGGAGAGGATCCACGGTTCGATCAACTGGACTGCAGCCGAGCGCCCATGCAGGACGGCCGCAAGCGGCGTCGTGTCCAGAAGGTAGCGCCTCACAGCGAGATCGGCGGGGTCGGCGGGCTGGCGTGCCGGATCCGCTCGAGCTCCTCGATTGCGTCTTCCCAGTCGAGATCGGCCAGCGCGCCAATGGCGTTGGCGGCGAGGCGGAGCGCCTCGTCACCGAGTTCGGTGTCAGCGATCGCCTCGTCGGTGACGTAGCGTTCTACCGGTTGCCCATCCTGCTCCATGAGCAGGCCAATCAGGGGTTCGTCTTCGTGCACGACGAGCACCAGGGATCGGACCTCGCCATGGGCCATGCTCCCACTTCCCTTCACACCATCGTGTCACCGCGATGCTACCATGCTCTGCTTCTGTTGCTGACGCACGTCTTCAGTCGTGCCGCGCAGCTACCCCTGGCTCATGCCGAGCATGTCGTGGCTCTCCTGGCGGCGCGAGGGCATGCCGCTGGCCCGCGGCTCGACGTAGCGCCGGATCGCCAGCGCCGCGGCCGCGCCCTCACCGGCCGCCGATGCCGCCTGCTTGGTGCTCCCCTCCCGGCAGTCGCCGGCCGCGAACACCCCCGGCAGGCTCGTTTGCAGCCCCACGTCGGTGACGACGAAGCCGCGCTCGTCCAGGTCGACCACGCCGCGGGCGATCCCCGTGTTCGGGGTCAGCCCGATGAAGACGAAGACGCCGTCGAACGCCGCCTCGCGCCGGTCGCCGCTCTGGGTGTCGCGCAGCACGACCGTGCGCAACTGCTGGTCGCCGCGGAACTCGGCCGGGGTGACGTGCGCCAGCACCGTCATCCGCGGGTGCTCCATCACCTTCTCGACCACCACGCGGCTCGCCGTCAGCCCCTCGCCGCGGGTCGCGATCGTGACCGTGCGGGCGAACTTGGTCAGGAAGAGGCCCTCCTCGCCGGCCGAGTTGCCGCCACCCACCACCAGCACGTCCCGGTCGCGGTAGAAGGGCCCGTCGCAGGTGGCGCAGAAGTGGACGCCGGCGCCGATGAAATCCTCCTCGCCGGGGATCTCCAGCCGGCGGTAGGTCGAGCCGAGCGCCAGCAGCACGGCCCAGGCGCGGTACTCGCGGTCGTCGGCGGTGCGTACGACCCGGTAGTCGCCGTCGGTGTCCAGGCCGACGGCCTCCTGCGCCGACAGGATCTCGACGCCAAAGCGCTCGGCCTGCTGGCGCAGCCGGTCGGCGAAGTCGGCGCCGCTGATCCCCTCGGGGAAGCCGGGGAAGTTGTCGAGGCGCTCGGTGATGCCGGCCTGCCCACCGACGCCGCTGCGCTCGATGACCAGCGTGTCCATGCCCTCGCGCGCCGCGTAGAGGGCGGCGGTCAGCCCGGCCGGGCCGCTACCGACCACGATGAGGTCGTAGAAGTCCATCCCGGCCGCCGTCCGGATGCCCAGTTTGGTCGCCAGCTCCGCGTCCGACGGCTCGACCAGCCAGGTGCCGTCCGGGAAGACGATGGTGGGGATGACGTGCTTGCCCCCATTGATCTCCTCGACGACGGCCAGCCCGGCGGCATCGCTGTCGACGTCGACGAAGGCGTAGTGCACGCGGTGTTCGCCCAGGAACTTCTTGCTGCGCTTGCAGTCGGTGCACCAGACGGTGCCGTAGAGCGTGATGCCGGCGTCCTCGGTGACCATGTGCCCCCTTCCATATGCGATATGACGGCGTCCGGCGGTCAGTCCCGGCGCGATCGCGCGTGCCCCGCCGCGACGGTATCGCGCACTCCGGAGAACGCCCTTCCCGGGCGACGACCCGGAGCAGGATCGCCCGTCATGCCCGCTGGAGCGTGAACTGGAAGCGCGTGCCCTGGCCCGGCTCGCTCTCGACGCTGATCTGGCCGCCGTGCGCCTCGATCAGCCCGCGAGCGATCGTCAGACCGAGCCCGGCGCCGGTCGCCTCCGCGTCGGCCACTCCCGTCCGGGTCGTGCGCGCGCGAGTGCGCGAGCGCTCCGCGCGGAAGGAGCGCTCGAAGACGTGCGGCAGGTCGTCCGGCGCAATGCCTTCCCCCGAGTCGGCCACCTCCACTCGCACCACCGCCGCGTCAGCGGCCGCGCGGATCAAGATCGTCCCGTCGGCCGGGGTGTGCCGCAGCGCATTGTCGACCAGGTTGCGCAGCACGCGCTGGATCTTGGGCGGGCTGACCAGCACCGGGTCGACCTCCCCCTCGATCGCCCCCTCGAGGTGGACCCCCTGCTGCTCGGCGCGGGCGTGGAAGCCGGCCAGCGTGTCGGAGATCAGGTCGCTCAGGGAGGCGCGCTCCAGGGTGATGCGGAGCAGCCCGGCGTCTATCTGGGCGAGCTCGAACAGATCGTCGACCAGCTGCCCCAGGTGGCGGATCTCACCCTGGGCGGCGGCCAGGTAGCGTGCCTCGACCGATGGGTCCTCGACCACGCCGTCGGCGACCGCCTCGAGGAGGGCGCGGGCCGCCGAGATGGGAGTCCGCAGGTCGTGCGAGACCGCCGCGACCAGGTCTCGTCGCGACTGCTCGACCGCGCGCTCACGCTCGGCCGCCTGGCGCAGCGCCGCGGCCATGCGGTTGAACTCGCCGGCCAGTGCGGCGATCTCGTCGTGCCCCTCGACGACGAGCCCGGCCTCCAGGTCGCCGTGGGCCAGCCGGCCGGCCGCCTGGCGCAGGCGCTCGATCCGCCCGGCGAAGGAGGCGGACCAGAGCAGGCTCAGGCCGACCGCGAGGAGCGCCGCGAACAGGAGCATGGTCAGTAGCACCGACAGGTCGTGCGCTGAGAGGAACATCGCGCGGGCGCCGCTGAGCACCATCGCCAGCAGGAGGAGGATCGCCACCAGGCTGGCCCCGGCGAGCTGGGCGCGGACCCCGCCGGCACGACCCAGGATAGCGGGGCGCATGAAGACGAGCGCCCCCAGCGTGACGATGCCGCCGACCAGCGCCAGCAGCCCGCCGACCGGCCCCGAGTCCGCGCGGGGGATGCCGAAGAAGGCCTCGGCGACGAGGAGCGTGACGGCGAGCGCCCCGGCGAAGGCGAGCGCACTCAGGGCCACCACGGTCGGGCGCGTCATGGTCATGCCTCACCGCCGAAGCGGTAGCCGATACCCCAGACGGTCAGCAGGTAGCGAGGACGCGCCGGGTCGGCCTCGATCTTCTCGCGCAGGCGGCGGACGTGGACCGTCACCGTGCTCGGGTCGGCGGCGAAGGTGTAGCCCCAGACGGCGTCCATCAGCTGCTCTCGGGTGAAGACGCGGTTGGGGTGGCTGGCGAGGTAGTGGAGGAGGTCGAACTCGCGCGCCGTCAGGGTCACCGGCTCCCCGGCGACGGTGACCTCACGCGTGTCGGGGTCGAGTCGGAGCGCGCCGACCTCGATGCGCCGACCCCCGCCGTCGGCCGCCATCGGCCCGCTGACCCGCCGCAGCACGGCGGCCACCCGGGCGGCAAGCTCGCGCGGGCTGAAGGGCTTGACGACGTAGTCGTCGGCGCCCAGTCCCAGCCCGATGATGCGGTCCTCCTCGTCGCCGCGCGCCGTGAGCATGACCACCGGCACCGGGCGCTCCGCCTGGATCTGGCGGCAGACCTCGACGCCGCTGACGCGCGGCAGCATGAGGTCGAGCACGACGAGTCCCGGCCGGTGCTGGCGGTTGAGACGCAGCGCCTCCTCACCGTCGGCGGCGGCCAGGACGTCGTAGCCGTCCCGGCGCAGGTAGAGCTCGACGACCTCCCGGATGTGCGGGTCGTCGTCGACGACCAGGATGGTCGGCATGTTCGGTGATCCCCACTCACGGGCCGGACGGTCGCGCGAGGCGACCGTCCGGCCCACTCGGTGCTCCTGTCGCGCGCCCCGGCCGGCGGGCGCGGTCTGGGGTCTAGCGACCGGCGAGGCCAGACGCGCTGGCCGGGAGCCCGGACGCCCCCGCGATGCTCCGCAGCCCGCCGTTCGGCATGATCCAATATGCGCTGATCGTACCATCGCTGTTGCGGGCATACAGGTACTGGCCGTTGGCGCTGGTGGCCATGTCGGTCGGGTGCGGGCCGGTCGTGGCGGTCACGCCGCTCGGGTCGAGCAGGGTCAGCCGGCCGTCATTGCCGACGCGGTAGCCGCTGATCGAGTCGCTGGCGGCGTTGGTGGTGTAGACGAAGCGGTCGTGGCGGCCGAGCGTGACCCAGCAGGCCGCGGCCTGGTGGTCGACGACCGAGGGGCTGACGACCTCGAGCGCGCCGCCGCGATCGACCTCGTAGGAGGAGACAGCGCCGGTGGTGGCCTCGGAGACGAACAGGTCGCCGTGGTGGTCGACGGCGAAGCCGTAGGGGGTCGTGCCGGCGGACGGCTGGACGTCCGGCATACCGGCGCGGCCCCAGGCGTCGACGGTATAGGTGTCGATCTTGTTGGTGGCGCGCTCGGTCACGACCAGCACCCGGCCGCCGGCGGCGAAGGAGACCTGCGCCGGGCTGGTGGCGCTGCCGCTCAGGGGCTCGGTCGAGCCGGGGATCATCGTGAGCGTGCCGGAGGCCGAGACGTGGAAGCCGGTGATGTTGCCGGCGCCGCCCGCGTTCAGCACGTAGAGCAGGTCACCGGACTGGGTCAGGCTGGTCGGCATGGTGCCGCCGGAGGCGACCACGTCGACGAGGACGGGGCCGGACGGAGTGACGCGGAACGACGAGATCTGGTTGCTGCCGGCGTCGACGGCGAAGATCCAGCGGCCGTTGTGGCTGAGGGCGACGGCGCCCTGCGAGCCGAGGCCGCTACCGGTGCCGAGGCCGCCGGCCGGGACCTTCCCGGCGGCGGTGAGGGTGCCGTTAGGCGCGCGGTCGAAGACGGCCAGGGCGTTGCCGCCCGCGGCGTTGGTGATGGCGTAGACGGCGCCGGGCGCGCCCGCGGCGCCGGCGGTCGCCCCGCTCAGGGCGAAGGCGCACGCGGACATGACGAGCGCCAGGACGAGGATCAGGCGCGGCGAGACGCGCCGACGCGGAGCATACGGAGCATGCGGAGCACGCGGAGCAGGGAGACCGTGCATGACAACCCCTCCCGAGAGCGGTGAGCCGAGGTGGCGGCGGAGGCCGCCCGACGCGAGCGCGTGCCCGCGCCGCCGTGTCGCGGCTCCCTTCGCCGCGGACAGCCCTCACGGTAGCGGGGAGATCTGACCCGGCCCTTGCCGAACGCTTACGAAAGGCTTACGGCGTTACGGAGGGACTGCACCATCGCATGCCGCAGGAGGGTCGGCAGTGGGGGACCTGGCGAGGGTGGTGCCGGGGGCGGAGCGATATGGCGGGCTACTCGGTCACGGGCGACCGGCCGCGCCAGCGGCGCCAGAGGCGCGCGCCGTGGCGCAGTACCCAGCGCGCCTCCAGCGTCATCCCCAGCAGCAGCACGACCAGCAATGCCAGCCCCAGCCAGGGCGCGAAGACGGCGGTGCTCGCCAGCACGAGTGCCCCGCCGTCCTCCACCGTCGAGATCACCGGGTTCCCGGCGCCGAGGGTCAGGCCGGTGACCACCGGCCGGGTGACGGTCCGGACGCCGTGGACCGTGCCGGCCGTCAGCAGGCCGAGCAGGATCGCCAGCCCCGGCGAGACGTGGCTGACGACCGAGATCTGGCTGGCGAAGAGGATCGCCCCGGCCGCCGCGCTCAGCGGGAGCTGCACGGCGTGGACCGCGGAGTCGAGGCCCGGCACCTTGTCGACGACGAACTCGAGCACGGCCAGCACGACCAGGCCGGCGATGACCACGCCCGAGGTCAGTGCGTCGTAGGGGTGCGCCAGCGTCAGCAGGTGCGCGCGGGCCAGCAGTGCCACCAGCAGGAGCGGCAGCGTCGTGTTGAGCCCGGCCGAGCCAGACAGTCCGAACGCGGTCGCGGTACCGAGCAGCGCCGGGTCCACGCGTCATCCCTCCTCCACCGCGGGCTACCGACCATAAGCCTACCCCCGGCGCCGTCCCCAGGGGGAGTGGCCTCCCGGAGTCGACGGTCAGGCCGGACGTGTCGCGGCGTCCCGATTGCGACCGCGTCGCGCCGGATGCAAGATGACGTCCGTCCCCGGCGCGTGGAGCCCGGAGAGCCGCTCCGGTTTCTACGGCCCGCGCTCCGGGCGGTTCCCCTGCGTCGTCAGATCACGGAGAGAAGGACACCGGCCAATGGTTACCGAGACGCGGATCATCGCCGCCGCCTACCCCAGCACCGCGGACGCACAGTCGGCGGTCATGGCGCTCCGCCAGCACGGCTTCTCCGAGCACGACATCTCAGTGCTCTACACCGACGCCGGCCATACGATCCGGGCCGGCCTGCTCAACGGCGCGGTCTGGGGCGGCGTGCTCGGCGCGCTGTTCGGGATCTTCTTCCCGCCGGCCGGCCTGCTGGTTGCTGCCGGTCCGATCGCCGGCGCGCTGGCCTCGGGTGCGACCCTCGGCGTCGCCGGGGCGCTGACCGTGGGCGCGCTCGAGGGGGTGATCGCCGGGCTGGTGCACCTCGGGCTGCCCCAGGACGTGGCGACCTCGTTCGGCGAGCACGTGCACAAGGGCGACACGCTGGTGATCGCGCACGCCACGGACGAGAACAGCGCCATTCGGGCGCAGCAGGTGCTGGAGGCGCATCACCCGCGGACGGAGGTGACCCCGTCCGGCGTGGTCACCGCGACGCCGCCCGCGAGCTAGCGCCCGGCCGACGGCCCGGTGGTGGACAACGCCGCGTGATCCGACCCGTGCCGAGCCGGTCGGCACGCGGCGCGGCGGGGCAGGTCACACCCGCCCCTGGACGTCGCGGTGGTAGCGCTCGTTGACCTGGGTGCAGCCGCGATTGCCCGGCACGTTGGCCCAGCACCGCTTCCCCGGGTCGCCGCCGGAGAAGCGCACGCAGCCCCGGCACCACAGCCCGTTGACCGTCCACCACCTGTCGCGGTTCTCGGCGAGGATCTCCTCGCAGAGGCGCAGCGCCGTCTCGTCGGGGATCGCCTCCCGGGGTGCCGGGGTGCCCATCGTGCCGCTCCTCACTCGCGGCCGCCCGCGCGCACGGGCTCGCCGTGGTCGACACGGTCGACATCCATAGCGTAGCTTCGGGAGCGTCACACGGGCACAACAGGGGCCCGACTCCGGTTACAGCCGCGTGGCGATGCGGTGGACACCTGAGCGGGTGAGCGGGGACGCGGGACCGGGTCGAGCCGATCTCTGCCGGCCCGACCCGGTCGTGGAGCCGCAGTCCGGCGAGGCCCCGGCCCGTCAGTCCGCGGCCAGCGGCACCGGCTCCTCGCGGAGCTGGGTGTCGCCGGCCAGGTGGTGCTCGGCGAGCCAGGCGTCGTCGTAGACCTTGGACAGGTAGCCGCGCCCGCCGTCGGGCAGGATCACCACCGCCAGAGTGCGGTCGTCGTCGGCGCGACGGGCCGCCTCCAGCGCCACCCAGACGGCGGTGCCGCCCGAGCCGCCGATCAGGATGCCCTCCTCGCGGCTGACGCGCCGCGCCATGGCGAAGGAGTCGGCGTCGCGCACCTGGACGAACTCGTCCACCAGGTCGCGGTCGAAGACCGCCGGCCAGAAGTCCTTGCCGATCCCCTCGACCTGGCTGCCGCGCGGGTGCTCGGGGTTGGTGTAGATCGACCCCTCCGGGTCGGCGGCGATGACGCGCACGGACGGGTTCTGCTCCTTGAGGTAGCGGGCGATGCCGGTGATCGTGCCGCCGGTGCCGGCGCCGGCCACCAGGTGGGTGATCCGTCCCTCGGTCTGGCGCCAGATCTCCGGCCCGGTGGTGGAGTAGTGGCTGGCGGGGTTGACCGGGTTGCCGTACTGGTACGGCTGGTAGGCGCCCGGGATGGTGCGGGTCAGCCGGTCGGCCACCTGGTAGTAGGTCTCGGGCGCGCTCGGCGGCACGACGACCACCTCGGCGCCGTAGGCGCGCAGCACCGCGATCTTCTCGCTCGAGACCTTGGTCGGCACGACGCAGATGCAGCGGTACCCCTTGATCGCCGCCACCATCGCCAGCCCGGCACCGGTGTTGCCGCTCGTCGGCTCGATGATGGTGCCGCCGGGGCCGAGCAGCCCGCGCCGCTCGGCGTCCTCGATCATGCGCAGCCCGATGCGGTCCTTGATGCTGCCCCCCGGGTTGAGCATCTCGAGCTTGCCGGCCACGGTGCCGCGCACGCCGCGCGCGACCGCGTTGAACCGCACCAGCGGCGTCTCACCGATCAGCGACAGCGCGTCTGGGTGGATCATCCTGCTACCTCGCGTTCTCCGTCGGCCCGGCGCAAGTGGCCCGAGCCCACCAATTCCCGGAACGCAGCATGGTCTCGCCACCTTGCGAAGTCCTGAGAACCGGCTGAGGGAACGCTCAGGTTCGGGACGCCCGGACGGGCGGTGCTCCGCGCCGGGGAGGGTCAGGCCACGTGGGCGGCGATGGCGCGGGCGCAGTCGAGCGACTCGGTATGGCTGGTGTCGACCTCGAGGTCGTAGACGACGCCCCGGTGCACGACCTCCGCCTGCCCGGCCGCCATCCCGACCACCCGGTCGCCCCGGGCGATCTCGCGGCCGGCTGCGACCTCGGGGTCGCAGCGCACCGCGACCCACAGCACCGCGAGGCCGGCAAGCCGCTCGCGGAGGCGCTGCTGGGAAGCGGCGCCCCCGAGGAACACGTCGTCGACGATGATCCCCGCCCCGGCACGGGCCATGGCGGCGACGCCGGTCTGCCAGGCGACCTCGAGCTCGCGAAAGCTCTCGCCGACGATGACCTCGCCCTGCTGTCCGATCACCACGCCGGATCCCCCGCCCATCAGGGACGGCGGCAGCGCGTCGAGCAGGTCGTCCACGCCCAGGCGGATCCACGGTTGGGGCAGGATCGCCTGCAGGCAGCGCGCGATGCCCGTCTTGCCCGAGCTGGACGCGCCGTTGAGGACGATGACCTGGGTCGCCACCTGACCACCACGCCTTTCCCGACCACTCGCCGCGTCGTTTCGCGCGGGCGCGCGGCCGGCCGTCCCCGAGCGCCCAACGGAGGATGCCGGATGCTCTCGAGCCGTCACGCCACCGTGCCGTCACGGTACCACAGGAGCGGCCGCGACCGGGCAGGGGCGGCGCCGATCCGCGTCGCGACGGCACGTAGAAGTCGATGTACCCGTGGCCGAGGAGGTTTCGGAACAGGTAGACGGTCAGACCGAGGGGCGCGGCCACCGTCAGCACGCTCACGACCAGCAGGTAGAGCGGCGTCACCAGCGAGCGGAGCAGGAGCAGCATGAGCGCGAGGTCGAGGATCCCGGTGGCGACCGCCACCGGCACGATGCTGGCGACGATGCGGTCGCGCACCTCCACGCCGATCGCGGTGTCGCCGGCGAACCCCGCCGTGGCCCGGGGCAGGGCGGCCTGACTCAGCAGCCCCGGCATTTGCTGCTCGATCCGGCGCAGGCTGGCGATCGCCGCCGCGCCGTATGGGCCGTCCCGCAGGACGACCACGTAGCGCGCCGCCGAGCCGGACGTCGAGAGCACGAGCCCGGACGGCCGTTGCGACGGCATCTCGCGCGGCCCGACGATCCCGGCCACCCCGGGTTGGGTCGGAATCAGGCCCTCCAGCCGCGCCCCCTCGGCGCGCTGCCGGGTGATCCTCGCTCGGTCCGCACCGGCACGACCCCGGCCACGCCGACCAGCGCGTCGCCCGGGCGGTCGATCAGTGTCTGCTCGACGCGCCGCGCTCGTGCAGCCCGACGCTCGGACGGAAGAAGAGGTAGGTCAGGCCGGTCGTATGGGACTGGCCGGCGAAGGGGAGCAATGACGGTACGTTGACGACCGGCAGCGCGCCGGCCACTCCGGCGAGGTCGGGGTAGCGGTGCTCGGTGAGCGCGGCGGCACGGGTCACGATTCGCTGCTGGGCCGCGCTCGATAGGCCGCGAGGGTCGTGCTGCACGATCACCGTGCGGCTCGTCGCCGGCACGGCGAAGAGGCGGCTCGATGCCTCCTCGGTGTGGATGGCGGCGGAGTTGGCCGGTGCCAGCAAGCTGATCTCCCCACCCTGGGTCGCCCGGATGCCGGGCAGGTAGAGGTAGGCGGCAGCCGCGGCCGCCAACCAGAGGAGGATGATGGGGTAGCGCGCGCGGCCGGTGATCCGGCGCGCGAACCAGGAGGAACGGCGGCGATACGTGCTCACGCGGGCTCCATCGTCGTCCATCCGCGCGCGTGTCGCGGCGCCCGGGCCGGCGGCCCGCGTCAGCCGACGCAATCTCGCTGCCCGCCTCGCGCCGGTGCTCGCTGTCCCGGGCGCGCCCGGCGGTGTTCTCGGCCGTTATCGCTGCGTCAGGAAAGGACTCCCCGCCGATGCACGAGCCGCCGGCCAACCTGCCCGACGCCCGCCTGCGCGCCGCGCTGCGCGATGCCTACGGGCTCGACGTCGCCGAATTGGCCTTTCTGCCGATCGGCTACGATGCCGCCGCCTGGGTCTACCGAGCCCGCGCCGCCGGCGGCGCGACCTACTTCCTCAAGGTCCGCCTGGCGGTGAACAACGAGGCCGCCCTGGTCGTCCCGCGCTACCTGCACGACCACGGTGTCGCGCGGGTCGTGGCGCCCCTGCCGACCGCGTCCGGCGCGCTCTGGGCGAACCTCGACGGCTTCGCGCTCATCCTCTACCCCTTCGTGGCCGGCGCGAGCGGCCACGAGCGCGGCCTGACCGACCGGCAGTGGGTCGACTACGGCGCGCTGCTGCGCCGGGTCCACGACACGCCGGTCTCGCCGGAGCTGGCGGTGCGGCTGCGCCGGGAGACGTTCGCGCCCGACGGCGCCGCGATGGTCCGCCGGCTCGATGCCTACCTCGACGGGCGCGTGCTCGACGATCCGCTCACGTCGGCGCTGGCGGGCTTCTGGGCCGAGCACCGCGCGGAGATCCGCACCGTACTGGCGCGGGCGGAGGTGCTGGGGCGCCGGCTGGCGCGGGCCGAGCCGCCGCTGGTCCTCTGCCACGCCGACATCCACACGGCCAACGTGCTGGTGGACGACGACGGGCAGGTCTGGTTCGTCGACTGGGACGAGACGATGCTGGCGCCGCGCGAGCGCGACCTGATGTTCGCGCTGGGCGGCGGCATCAGCACGGCGTGGGTCAGACCGCGCGACGAGGCGCGCTTCCTCGCGGGCTACCAGGGCACACCGGGTGTGGGCGCGATCGCGATCGACCCGCTCGGGCTCGCCTACTACCGGTACGCCTGGGCCGTCAGCGACATCGGCGCCTTCGGCGAGGAGGTCTGCTTCCGTCCCGACCTCGGGGACGTGAGCCGGCAGGTGGACCTCCGGGGGTTCCGGAGCCTGTTCGAGCCGGGCGCGATCGTCGCGCTGGCCCTCGGCGCGGACGTCGAGGGCGCCTAACTGCCGGGGGTCGGGGGATCTCCGGCGGGGGGCGTTTCCGACGGGCGGTGTCGGGCACGCCCGGGATAGTGCAGGCGGATGCGCAGGATGCGCTCGCGCTCCCGCTCCGCCAGCAGCGCGCGCTGGCGCGCCGCGAGCACCTCGTTGATCGAGATCATCCCGATCAGCGTCTGGGGATCCGAGCGGCTGACGACCGGCAGGCGCGTCAGCCCGGTCTCGGCCATCCGGTCGGCGGCGGCGCGCACCGGCTCGTCGGGATAGGCGACGACCGGGGAGGTCCGCAGCGCGTCGGCCAGACGCTGCCCGTTGGGGTGCGTCTCCAGGTCGTGGATGAGCTGGACCAGGTCCTCGCGCGTCACGACGCCGACGAGGGCGCGGTGCTCGTCGACCACCGGGTAGAGTCCCTGGCGGTGGCCCGACTCGGCCGCCGGTTCGCGGCCGTGGATCGACGGCGCCAGCGTGGCGAGCTCGACGCCGGCCGGGAGCGCGGTGACGTTGGTGCGCATGATCTGGCCGACGAAGGTCATCTCGAGCGGATCGACCGCGAACTCCTGCCGGATGTGGTAGCCGCGCTGCGCCAGCTTCTCGGTCAGGATGGACCGCCGCAGCACGAGGCTCATCACGCCGTACGCCATGAAGACGGCGATGAGGAGCGGCAGCAGCGCGTTCAGGTCGTGCGTCGTCTCGAGCGTGAAGACGACGCCGGTCAGGGGCGAACGGTAGATACCGCCCAGGGTCGCCCCCATGCTCAGCAGCGCCCAGAATCCGGGCCCCTCGTGCGGCAGGAAAAGGGCCTCGAGGGAGCCGAGCGCCGCGCCGATCATGAAGACCGGCGCGAAGACGCCGCCCGAGCTGCCGCTCGAGAGCGCGATCGTCCAGATGACCGCCTTGACGACGAAGATGCCGACGACCAGCGAGATCGCCACGTTGCCCTGCAGCAGCTGCGCGATGGTGCCGTAGCCGACGCCGAGGGTCTCCGGCACGAACAGGCCGCCGACGCCGACGGCGACGGCGCCGATGGCCGGCCACCACATCCAGTGGACGGGGAGTTTCTGGAAGAGGTACTCCGTCCGGGAGCTCGCCAGCGTCAGCAGCGCCGACAGCAGCCCGGCCACGAGGCCCACGAACATGCAGCCGAGGAACCCCAGAACCCCGGTGAGCCCCGGATGGCTGGGCGCCGGGAAGACCGCCCCGGAGCCGAGCACGTAGGTGCGCGTGAAGCCGGCGGTCGCGGCGGCGAGGGCGACCGGGATCAGGCTGCGCGGCTTGAACTCGAAGAGGAGGACCTCGACCGCGAGCAGCACGCCGGCGACGGGCGCGGCGAAGATGGCGGCCATGCCGGCGGCCGCGCCCGCCGCGAGCAGCGTCTTGCGCTCGCCGCTGGTCATCCGCATCGACTGCGCGACCAGCGACCCGATCGCGCCGCCCGTCATGATGATCGGTCCCTCGGCGCCGAACGGGCTGCCGGTGCCGATCGCGATCGCGGCGGAGATCGGCTTGAGCGCCGCAACCTTCGGCTCGACCCGGCTGCCGCTGACCAGCACCGCCTCGATCGCCTCGGGTACCCCGTCGCCGCGAATCTTCTCCGAGCCGTAGCGCGCCATGACGCCGACGACCAGCGCGCCCGCGATGGGCACGGCGATCGCCAGCAGGCCGAGATGGTTGCCGGCCGGCGAGACGAGATCGGTTCCCAGGCGCTGAAAGTAGACGAGGTTGGTCACCAGCCCGATGAAGCGGACGAGGATCCAGGCAACGGACGTGCCGCACAGGCCGAGGACGATCGCGATCAGGGAGATCATGATCACCCGCGGCGTGACGGTGTAGTCCCCCAGTACGCTCGACGCGTCCTCCCAGACATGACGGGCAGCGGGCGCCGTGGGCCGCTTCGTCGACCCGTTCGTGGCCGTCGTCGAGTCCGGTTCGGTCGCGTCGTTCACGTTGCTCACCTCTCCCTCCAGTCCACCACCGGCCGAGCGAGTCCCCCCCACGCCGCGCTCACGTCTGGTCGGCGATGGCGGAGAGCGCCCTGACGAGGCGAGGACCGAGCGAGCGGAGCTCGCGCTGGTGGCTGGCCGAGAGGTCGGCCAGGATGGTCAGTCCGCGGTCGGTCAGGTGGACGAGGACCTGGCGGCGGTCGTTGGTGGAGTGCTCGCGCGTGACGAGCCCCTGGGCCTCCAGCCGGTCGACCAGGCCGACCACGCCGTGGTGCTGGATCAGCAGGCGATCTGCGAGGTAGCCGATCGTCGGGAGCGCGCCCTCCGGCCGGCCGGCCAGGGCAAGCAGGATCTGGTGCTGCCGGGGCGTCAGGCCACGGGACCGGGCCAGCCCGGCGCTCGTCGCCAGGAACTGGCGGCAGAGGAAGCGGAACTCCGCGAGCGCGCGGTAGTCGCCGCTCGCGACCAGCCGCTCCTCGGCCGTCCCGGCCAGCGATTCACTTGACGGTCCCATCGCGTCCCTTCGGTCTATCGTGCGAGGATCATGTCCCAATACGATACAACTTGAGCCTAGCAGATTCGCGCCCAGACTGCAATCTGAGCCGCGGCCGCGCGGGCGGACCGCTCGTCATCCCGCGCCGCGCGCCGGGCCGCGGCGGACCGCGCCCGCACGGCCGGCGACGGAGACGCCCTGAGTTGCGCAACGGCTCCGGCCGGGGTGACCTTCGTCCCGAAGGCAACGGGACCCGCGACTCTGTTGCCGTCGTGCCCCGACGGATTGACTGGGAGGCAGTGAAGCAGGGTAGGGGTGGTAGCCCCGAAACGGCACACCCGCTGAAAGGCGGGGCCGCAAAGCGACAGGTCTACGGCGGACCCCCGCTACGATGGCTGCGCTGCCGAGGGCGCCCACGACAGTGGGAGGGTTAGTCATGCCCGGCGCGCAGCCCGATTCCCCGGATCACCGGTCCCTGGCCGGATGCCGCGTCTCCCCCCTTGAGGGAAGCCCACGCGCACGCCGACGCACCGCGTCCCGCGTCCGGACGGCCGGGCCTGCCCGCCCACCGGCCGGCACCGCGCGCTAGCCGGACCCGATCGGCCGGCACGCCCGCCGAAGCGCCGCCTCGACGCTCGGCGCCGCGGGCGATGCCCACGAGCGACGGACGGGACCGGAGATGCGCATGCGCGAGCTGACGCCGGGGTCACGGCGCTTCCTGACGCTCTGCTACCTGGTCGGCACGGCCGCCTGGATCTGGCTCACCCTGGGGGAGCCCGGCCGGCTGACGACGCGCGCCGTGCTGCTCGCGGGTATGCTGACCGCGGCCGCCGTCGCCTCGCAGTTCTTCAGCGTCGACCGCGCCAACACCGACTACGCCGACCACGTGACCCCGGCGCCGCTCTTCGCCGCCGTGCTGCTGCTGCCCTCCGAGATCCTGCCGCTCGTGGTCATCGCGACCTTCCTGCCGCGCTGGGCGCGCGAGCGCGGGCGCTGGTACCTCCACAGCTTCGACATGGCGGCCTGGCTCACCGCGGCGGCGCTCGCCCGCGGCACGCTGCTGCTGGCGGTGGGACGCGCGCTCCTGGCGCCGGGCACGTCGCTGCCGGCGGTGGACGTCGCCCTGGCGATGGTCGTCTTCCTGGTCGGGCGGACGCTGCTGCTGGCCACGGCGCTGTGGCTGGCGCGCGGCCAGGCCTTCGTCGCGACCGGCCTGTTCGCCCCGGGCAAGCTGCTGGCCGACGTGGCATTGCTCTGTACCGGCTGGGCCTTCGCCGCCGCCACGGTGGTGAACCTGGGCTACGCACCGGCGGCGGCCGTCCCGCTGCTGGTCATTTTCCAGGCGCTCCACGTCCCGAGCCTGCGCGCCCAGGCGGCGACCGACCCCAAGACCGGCCTGGCCAACATGCGGCACTTTAACGCCGAACTGATCCACGAACTCGAGCGCGCCGGCCGCACCGCCGCGACGGCCGCGCTGCTGCTGTGCGACCTCGACTTCCTGCGCAACATCAACAACACCTACGGCCACCAGGCCGGCGACATCGTCCTCAACGGCGTCGCCGACGTCATCCGCCGGGCGACGCGCGACCGCGACCTGGCGGGGCGCTTCGGCGGCGAGGAGTTCGTCATCCTGCTGGTCGACGTCAACCGCGCGGAGGCGCGCTACGCCGCCGAGCGGCTGCGGCGCGCCCTCGAGCAGACCGCCTTCCACATCGGCCCCGGCCGCGAGCCGGTGCGCGCCACGATGAGCGTGGGGCTGGCCATGTACCCGGTGGATGGCCACACCCCGGAGGCGCTGCTGCGCGAGGCGGACCTGGCGCTCTACAAGGCCAAGCGCGACGGCCGCAACCGCGTCGTCGTGGCCGGGAGGGCCAGCCGCGAACTGCTCGGCGAGTGGCAGCGGGAGTACTTCGTGCGCGAGCCCGGCGAGCACGAAACGCCGCCGCCTCGGTTCGAACTCGCGCCCGCCGACTCCGCCCGCGACGCGACGCCGCTCCCGGTCGTCGGTGACGGCCCGGCCGGGACGGCGGATCTCTACGGCGGCCGGCTCGCCGGCATCGTCGCCGCGGTGCTGGTCGCGCCCGCGCTGGTCGGCGCGCTGGCTTCGCTGGACGGGCTGGGCTCGGCACCCGGGTTGTGGCTCGCCCCGGCGATCTTCGCCGCCCTGGCCGTGCTGGCCGAGCAGTTCCCGCTCGACCTCGACGAGGAGCACCGCGTCTCGCTGGCCCCGATCGCCACGCTCGCGGCGACCTTCGGCTTCGGCGTGCCGGGCGCGCTGGCCTGCGCGGTTGCCGTCGTGGCTCGGGACGCCGTGGTCCGGCGCCGCGCGCCCTTCGGCGCCGTGCTCGAGTTCGGCGCCACGCTGCTGGGGCTGACCGTGGCCGCCCGGGCGTTCGCGACGGTCCTGCCCGGTCCACTCACGGCGGATGGCTTCAGCGCGGCACTGCCGGTCGCGGCTGCCATCGGACTGCTGGGCTACGGCATCCGGGACACGCTGGTGGCGACCGGGCGCGGGCTGATCGAGCGGGGCCGGCCCGGTACGATCTGGTGGGCGGAGTACCGCCTGACCTGGCCGCTGAGTGGCCTGTTCGGCGGCTTCGCCTTCCTCGTCGCGACGAGCCGGCTGGTCTTCGGTTGGGCGGCGCTGCCGGTGCTGCTGCTGCCGGTCGCGCTGGGGCTGCTCCTCCTGACGCGCAGCCGCCGGCGGGCGCGTCGCCACCTCAACGAGCTCAGCCGGGTGGGGGAGCAGTTGTCCGACTCCTACGAGACGACGCTGCACGCCCTGTCGCTGGCGCTGGACAACCGCGACGCCGAGACCGGCGCCCACTCCTGGCGGGTGCGCCGCCTCACCGAGCTGCTGGCGCGCCACTACGGGCTGGACGCGACGCAGGTAGAGCAGCTCGGACGCGGGGCGCTCCTGCACGACATTGGCACCATCGGCGTGCCGGACGCCATCCTGCGCAAGCCCGAGCGGCTCACCGACGAGGAGACGGTGGTGCTGCGCCGCCACCCGACCATCGGTTTCAGCATGATCGCCCACATCCCCTTCCTGGCGCAGGCGGCCGAGGTGGTGCTCCACCACCACGAGGCGTTCGACGGCTCGGGCTACCCGAGCGGGCTGGCCGGCGAGCTGATCCCATTCGGCGCGCGCCTCTTCGCCGTCGCCGACGCCTTCGACGCCATGACCTCCGCGCGGCCGTACCGCCGGGCCATGACCGACGACGAGGCCCGCGCCGAGATCGCCCGCTGCCGGGGGACGCAGTTCGACCCCCAGGTCGTCGACGCCTTTCTGGCGATCTCGCCGGCCGAGCTGCGGGCGTGCCGGGATGAGGCGGGCGACCTGCACGCCACGGTCGCGGGCTGGGTCGAGGCGCCTGATGACGTGCTGACGCCGGTCGTGCCGGCCGGCCAGGAACTGCGCAGCGCCTGAGCGTCCCGGCTCACCGTGACAGCCCGGGCCCGCCCGATGCGCGGGTGTATGATCGAAGACCGGAGCCCCGGACCGCATGCCGGGTGACTCCGCTCGGCACCCGACGATGCCGTCACCGTTTCACCGTTCACCCTGGGGATGCCATGCACCGGCCGCAACAATCGACCACGCTGTCCGCGGAGCCGCCCGGTCCGCGCGGCCTGCCGGTCGTGGGCAATGCGTTCGCCTTCGGCCGCGACCCGCTCGGCTTCGTCACCGAGACGCAGCGGGCCTTCGGCGAGATCGCCACGGTGCGGCTCGGCTCGCGCGCGGTGGTCCTCTGCTTCCGGCCGGAGCACGTGCGCGCCCTGCTGGTGGAGCAGGCGAGCCGGGTGACGCCGCTGGGCATCGCGCCGCTGCTGACCGAGTTCCTCGGCGACGGGCTGCTGACGAGCGACGGCGACTTCCACCACGAGCAGCGCCGGCTGATCCAGCCCGCCTTCCACCGCCGCCGGATCGACGGCTACGCCGCGACCATGGTCGGCTTCACCGAGGAGATGCTGGAGGGCTGGGAGCCCGGCGCCGAGATCGACCTCTCGCGGGCCATGGCGACGCTGACGCTGCGCATCGTGGCCCGTGCCCTCTTCAGCGTCGACCTCGAGGCGGACGCGGCGGGCGCCGCGCTCGGCCGGACGTTCCACGACCTGATCGAGAGCCTGCCCCAGGGGTTTGGCCTCTTACCCCGGCTGCGCCGGCTCGACCTCCCGTTCACCGGCTACCGCCGGCACCTGGCGGCGCGGCGCCGGCTGGACGCCTACGTCTACGACCTGATCGCGCGTCGCCGCGCGGCGGGGGACGACACCGGCGACGTGCTGGCCTGGCTCCTGGACGCCGGCGACGGCGACGACGCCATGACCGACCGGCAGATCCGCGACCAGACGATGACCCTCTTCGCGGCCGGGCACGAGACGACGGCCAATGCCCTGAGCTGGTCCTTCTACCTCCTGTCGGAGAACCCGGCCGTCCGCGACCGGCTGCTGGCCGAGCTCGCGGCCGTGCTCGCCGGCCGGGCGCCCACCGTCGCCGACCTGCCGCGCCTGACCTACCTGGACTGGGTGGCCACCGAGTCGATGCGGCTCTACCCGCCGGCCTGGACGCAGGGGCGGGTGGCCCGCGAGCCGCTGGAGCTCGTGGGCTACCGCTTCCCGGCCGGGACCCGCTTCATGTTCAGCCAGTGGGTGATCCACCGCCGGCCCGACATCTGGGGCGACGCCGACGTCTTCCGGCCGGAGCGCTGGGACCCGGAGGCCGGTGAGAAGCCGCCGCAGTGGGCCTACTTCCCCTTTGGCGGCGGACCGCGCACCTGCATCGGGATGCCGTTCGCCCAGATGGAGCTGCGCCTGCTCCTGGCGACCATCCTGCAGCGCTACGCTCCGCGCCTGGTCTCCGGCCACCCGGTCGTCCCCTGGCCGCGCATCACGCTGCGGCCGAAGTACGGCATGCGGATGATCCTGGAGCCGGCCGGGCGCGTGGCGCCGGCGCCGGGGACCGAGCCGGTGCGGCTGCCGGACCGGCCACCCCTCAGCGCGGACTGACGCCGCTCAGTCGCGCGGGTGATCCGGGGCGAAGACGGCGGACAGCACGGAGCTCCCGGCGCGGGCGAAGTCCGTCGCCAGGCAGTCCATCAGGATCACGTCCCAGAGGCGCCCGCCCATGTGGTGGGCCTGGCGGCGCCGGCCGATCTCGCGGAAGCCGGCCTTCTGGTAGGTGCGGAGCCCGGCGAGATTGAAGGCGTAGACCTTCAGCAGCACGCTGTGCAGGCCGAGGGCGGTGAAGGCGTAGTCCAGGGTGAGCCGGGTCGCCTCGGTGCCGTAGCCCTTGCCGCGCTCGGATGGCTCGCCGATGTAGATGACGAACTCCGCCGTGCGGTTGCGGTGGTCGATCCCGACCAGCGAGTAGGTGCCGACCGGCCGCCAGCCGCACGATGCGCCCGGCGCGTCCCGGACGTAGATGGTGAAGGCCACCGCGTCCGGGATCGCCATGACCCCGGCGTAGAGGGCCTCCATGGCCTCGGCCGGCACCGGCGCGGGCATGTCGCCGAGCGTGCGCAGCGTGCGGAAGTCGTTCGACCAGCGGCGGTAGCGCGGCACCAGGTCGCGCCGCAGCGGCCCGAGGGCGACCCGCTCCCCCTCGACGTTGATCACCGGCCGGTCGCTCGCGTCCTCCGGCAGTCTCACGGCGTCGCCTCCTCGCGGCTCAGACCTGCTCGACGTCGACCCAGCGGCCCGAGCGCGCGGCCGTCATGGCCGCCTCGAGCAGCGCCTGGGCCGCAAAGCCGTCCGCGAAGCTCGGCTCGGGGGAGGGCGCGCCGGCTCGGATCGCCTCGACGAAGCGCCCGGCGATGACCTCCCGGTCGTGGGGCACCTCCTCGGGCAGGGCGACCGCCTCGGGCTCGCGGTCCGCCGCCGTGGCCGCGAGCAGCACGTCGTTGCGGGCGATCAGCGTGCCGGCGAGCCCGTCGAGCTCGAGCGCCCACTGGCCGCGGTGGTGGGCGATCGGGACGCCGCGCAGGGTGCCGAGCGCGCCGCTGGCGAAGTGCACCAGGATCAGGAAGGCGTCCTCGGCCGCGACGGCGACCGTCTCGCCGCCCGCCAGGGTCACCGTGGGGCGGGTGACGGCGGTGCGCGCGGCCACCGCGGCGATCGGGCCGCCGAGCCAGAGGAGCAGGTCGGCCAGGTGCGGGCCGGCGGAGCTACCGAGGAAGCCGCCGCGACGCGCGACGTCGGTGAACCAGTCCGCCTTGCTCGTGCTCCACTCGGAGGAGCGCAGGTAGTCGACCGGGTTGAGGCTCATGCGGGCGTCGGCGATGGCCAGCCCACCCAGGTAACCCTCGTCGACGAGGACCTTTGCGCGGGCGAAGACGGCGGCGAAGCGGAGCTGGAAGTTGACCATGTGGACCACCCCGGCGGCGCGGGCGGCGTCGCGCATAGCCCGCGCCTCGTCGAGCGAGGCGGCCAGCGGCTTCTCGACGAAGACGTGCTTGCCGGCGGCGACGGCGTCGAGCGTGATCGGGGCGTGGAGCGCAGGCGGCGTGGCCACCACCAGGGCGTCGACCTCCGGGCCGAGCAGGTCGCGGTAGTCGTCGGTCGCGAGCGGGACGTCGAAGCGGTGGGCGGCGGACTCGGCCCGTTGCCGCTGGGCGGAGCAGACGGCGACGACGCGGGCGTGCGGCGTGTCCTGGAAGACCCGGACGTGCTCGGTGCCGATGCCGGTCCCGACCACACCGATGCGCACCGTCGCTGCCATCGCGTCCCCTCTCACGTCGCCCGCGGTCCCAACCGGCCCGCGGCGGGCCAGTATGGCAGCCCGCCGCCGGGCGCGACAACTGTCATGTGGCGACGGGATGCTGACAGCCGGCATACTTGCCGGGATACGGCAGCCGCGGCAGGCACCAGATGCTCGCGCGCTCCAGCGTTCCGAGAGGGAGAGAGGCGACATGACCGAGCGGCGCGTCCGGGTGCGGTTCGCGCCCAGCCCCACCGGCGACCTCCACGTCGGCGGCGCCCGCACCGCGCTCTTCACCTGGCTCTTCGCTCGCCACACCGGCGGCGACTTCATCCTGCGCGTCGAGGACACCGACCGGCGGCGCTACGTCGAGGGGAGCGCCGACGGGATCGTCGAGTCGCTCCAGTGGCTCGGGCTCACCTGGGACGAGGGGCCGGTCTTCCAGAGCGAGCGCCTGCCGATCTACCAGGAGCACGCGCGGTGGCTGCTCGACCACGGCCACGCCTACGAGTGCTTCTGCAGCCCGCAGCGGCTGGACGAGGTGCGGGCCGGGCAGCGCGCCCGGGGCGAGCCGCCCGGCTACGACCGCCACTGCCGCAACCTCTCGCCCGATGAGGTCGCCGCGTACCGCGCCGAGGGCATCACTCCGGTCGTCCGCTTCAAGATGCCGGAGAGCGGCACGACGGTCGTCGACGACCTGATCCGCGGGCCGATCACGTTCGAGAACCGGCTGCTCGAGGACCCGGTCATCCTGAAGTCGGACGGCTTCCCGACCTACCACCTGGCGGCGATGGTCGACGACCACCTGATGGAGATCACCCACGTCACGCGTGCCGAGGAGTGGCTCCCCTCGGCGCCGCTGCACGTCCAGATCATCGCGGCGTTCGGCTGGGAGCCCCCTATCTTCGCCCACCAGCCGATCATTCTGCGGCCCGACGGCAAGGGCAAGCTCTCCAAGCGCGACGGCTCCGTCGGCGTGCTGGAGTACAAGCGCAACGGCTACCTGCCCGAGGCGATGAACAACTACCTGGTGCTGCTCGGCTGGTCCTCCGGCGACCAGGAGTTCTTCACGGTGGACGAGCTGATCGAGAAGTTCTCGCTCGAGGACGTCAGCGCCAGCCCGGCGCGTTTCAGCTTCGACAAGCTCCTCTGGATGAACCAGCACTACATCAACCACGTCCTGTCGCTCGAGGACCTGGCCGCGCGCTGCGTCCCCTACCTGGTCGCAGCCGGCCTGGTGTCGCCCGCCGCGGTGGACCCGGGCTCGCCGGAGCACGCGCGCGTGCGCGAGGTGGTGGCGCTGGTCAAGGACCGGCTCAAGACGTTGACCGAGGTCGTCGAGCTGACGAGCTTCTTCTTCACCGAGAGCACCGAGGAGTACGAACCGGCGACGCTGGTGCCGCGCAAGGTCGAGCCGGACGCCGCCCGCAACGGGCTGGCGCGCGCGCGGGCGACCCTGGCGGAGGCCGACTTCGCGGACGAAGCGGGGATGGAGGCGGCGCTGCGAGGGCTGGCGGGGGAGCTCGGGCTGAGCGCCGGCCAGCTCTTCATGCCGATCCGGGTGGCCGTCACCGGCCGGACGGTCTCGCCGGGGCTGTTCGAGACGCTGCGGGTGCTCGGCCGCGACCGGGCGCTGGCGCGGCTGGACGCGGCGATCGCCAAGCTGGACGGGTGGTCGCGCCCGGCCGCCTGAACGCGGGCGCGCGCGGGCGGGCCTGAAACCCGCCCTCGACGGTAAGAGGCCGCGTTTCCGCGGTGCCTTCCGGGCGATGTGGTATCGCGCCGCGCGAGCGCTCCGGGCAAGCCCGACCTACGCCGGCAGGAAGCTCGCGGCCTCGACGCGGGCGCCGAGCCCCGCCGGCAGCGCCGAGCGCCACTGCCACTCCTCCGGCTCGGCGCGCAGCAGCCGGCCGCCCGAGCAGACCGCCCAGATCGAGCCGTCGGGCGCCGCCTGGAAGACCTCGACCATGTCCTCCATCGGCGTCTGCAGCCTGCCCGCCGCCGGCTCCCAGCTGTCGCCGAAGTCACGCGAGACCTCGATCCGGCCCATGCGCCCCACCTGCGGCGACGGCCCGGCCAGCAGCAGTTCGTGGTGCGTCGGCGGCACGATCACCGCCCGGGTGTAGTCGGTGTGCAGCACCTGCCAGGTCTTGCCGCCGTCGCGCGAACGGCCGACGCCGCCGAGCCTGGGAGAGGACTCGTCGCGGTGGCGCGACTTCAGGGCGGCGTAGCCCAGCGCGGCGAAGAGGAGGTTCGGCTGGTCCGGGTGGCCGGTGACGTAGTGGATGTCGTCGTCGGGGCCGATCGGGGAGATCGTCCAGCTGAGCCCGCCGTCGGGGCTGTCGAGCAGGCCGCCGACCTCGACCGAGGCGAGCAGGCGGCTGTCGCTGCCGGGCGGCGAGTAGACGTTGCGCACGGCGCCGGCCCGCGGCGAGTAGGGCAGGTACCACTCCTCGTGCGCCGGGATGGCCCGGATGCCGTCGAGCTCGCGCCAGCTCCGGCCCTCGTCCTCGCTGCGGAAGATCCGCCCCGGCTCGGTGCCGGCCAGGATGGCGCCCGGGCGCGTCGGGTCGGGCGCGATGGTGCGGAAGGCCGGGGCGGTCAGCCCCTCGCCGATTGGCTGCCAGCTCCGGCCGCCGTCGGCGCTGCGGAACAGGCCGTCGCCGTAGCTGCCGGCCAGGACCACGGTGTCGCCGGACGCGGCCCGGAAGGCGTGGACGGCGCTGATGCGCTCGTCCGCGAGGCCGAGGGACTCCGCGCCCGATCCGCCCAGGCGGTGGACGCCGCTCGCCGTGCCGATGTACGTCTCGAACTTCTCCATACCGCGCTCCTTGCCGTCGTGCCCTGCTGCGTCGCCGGTCGATCAACGGGATGGTTTCGATTCTAGCCGCCCACCCGCGAACCGTCACGTGGGCGCCGGACGCCGGCCGGCGGAGACGCGAGCGCGGAGCCGGGAAACCCCGCTCCGCGCTCGCGCGTCAGTCGACGATTCGGTTGCTCAGGCGTCAGTTGTGGATGCTGACGGTCGAGCCGATCGAGAGGAAGTTCCAGAACCACTGGGCGTCCGGCAGCAGCAGCCCGACGCAGCCGTGCGTCGAGTAGTTGCCGAAGTTGCCGGGCGGCGTCCACCAGTTCTGGTGCAGGGCGTAGCCGCCCGACTTGAAGTACTGGGTGAACAGCACGTTGGTCAGGTAGTAGTAGCCGGGCGAGCCCTTCGGGATGCCGACCGTGGCCGAGTCCATCGTCGCGTTGGGCACGCGCTCGAGGACCTGGTACACCCCGGTCGGCGTGGGGTTGTCGCTCGCGCCAGCCGTGATGATGGCGGCGTAGACCGGCTGGCTCCCGTCGTAGGCCACCGCGTAGAACTGCGACAGGTTGACGTCGACCCAGTGGCCGGAGAAGGTCTGCGGCGGTGGGCTGGGGACGAACGGCGAGACGTAGGCCGCCGCCACGTACTGCCCCTGGCCGACCTCGTACCAGACGGGTATGCCACCGACGGCGTCGCCCTGGACCACGCCGTCGATCATGATCGGGTGGCGCGCGTAGGTGGTGCCGACGACCGGGGCGTTCACGCTGGGGGCCGAGCGGATGTTCAGGCTGTCGGTGGTGACGACGCCGACGATGGAGCCGTCGGCGGTGTGGATCGCGTGCGACCAGGCCGGGTCGAGCAGGCCCTGGAAGGCGTCGATGGCGTTGCTGGCGGGGGGCACCGGCGCGGTGTTGACGCCCTGCGCGGCGGCGTAGCTGGCGCCGAGCCGGCCCAGCAGGACCTCGTAGGGCGTGCCGGCGTTCTCCGGGTGGTACTCGAAGCGGGCGCGCTCGAAGTACTGCACCGTGTAGGTCTGGCCGGTGTCGGGGTTCTTCTGCTGGAACTCCTCGCTGATCGGGTAGCCGTAGACCCAGAGTCCGCCGTTCTGTTCCCAGTAGTTCCGGAAGCCGTTGCAGAGGTAGTGCCCGGTCTCGGGGTAGAAGGTGCAGTTGCTGTCGCCGGTCGAGTTCGTCGGGCGCGGCTGGAACGGCGGGGTCGAGCGCTCCGACTGGGTCGCCCAGTCGCCGAGCAGGGACGCCTCGACGACGTAGCGGGTGCCGGCGTACTCCGGGTGGAGCTCGAAGCGGGCGCGCTCGAAGTACTGGACGGTACGCCCGTTCTCGGTGATGGGCTCGCTGATCGGGTAGCCGAAGACCATCAGCCCGCCGTTGTCCTGCCAGGCGCTCAGGAAGTCGCCGCCCAGGTTGTGGCCGGTCTGGCTGAAGTAGACCTCCGCCGGGAGGATGCTGCTCGCGGCCCGCGCCGCGGGGACGGAGAAGCCGCCGAAGCCGGCGGCAACGATCGCTGTGACCACGATGAGCACGAGTGCCCATCGCCCTCGAGTTGGCACCCCGGGTTCCTTCCCTCCGCCTGTACCCCGGTCGTCTCCCGGCCCGCCGCCCGCACCGAGACCGCGCCACTGTCGTCCCCGTGGCGCGCGACCGGGCCCTGACGAGCCAACTTGACCGTAGATCCATTGTACGCGACGGGGCGCGGCCGGACGACCCGATTTTGGGATGCGTTCGGCCGGAAACGGGCCGTCCCGGCGTGCGGCGGCGCGGCTCCTGCGCCACGCGGACCGACCGCGCCGCGGCGGTCGCCGACGGACGAGGAAAGGCGGGGAAGGATGACCACCCAGCAGCGGGACGACGGGCGCCGGATTGCCCCCGGCGAGCGGGTGCGCGTCACCAAGGTCCCGACCGACGACATCATGCTCACCGGGCAGGTGGAGTCGGTCCAGGCCGACCAGGTGGTGGTGCGGCTCGACCACGGCGAGGGGAGCGTCACGGTGTCGCCCGACGAGGTCGAGCGGCTGACCTAGGCCGCGCCCCGAGCAGCCAGGGGAACGGGGTGCGCGTCGCACCGGTCCTGCCGGCGTGTGAGCCGGGGGACCGCCGGTGCGGTACAGTCGGCGGGTGCGGACCGGGGAGGCCCGGCCGCCGGCCAACCGAAGGGTGCGCCCGTGATCCACGACGCCGTCATCGCCGGGGCCCGCATCGCCGGGTCCACCACCGCCCTGCTGCTCGCCCAGCGGGGCTACTCGGTCCTCCTGCTCGACCGCGACCGCTTCCCGAGCCCGGTCATGTCGACCCACCTCTTCTTCACCGACACCATGGACGTGCTCGAGCGCACCGGGGTGCTCGACCGCGTGCTGGCCGTCGACGCGCCGCGCCTCGCGCGCCTGCGCTTCCCCTACGTCGACGCGCCCTTCGCCCCGGTCCACGGGCGCGACTTCGCCCTCTGCGTGCGGCGCGAGACGCTGGACGCGCTGCTGGTGGAGGCGGCCGGCGCCCACCCCAACGTCGAGCTGCGCACGGGGACGCGGGTGACCGGGCTCGTGCGCGACGGCGAACGGGTGGCCGGCGTCCGCTTCCGGCGGGCGGCGGCCCGGCGCGAGGAGGAGGCCCGGGGGCGGATCGTGATCGGCGCCGACGGCCGGCACTCCCTGGTCGCGCGGGAGGTCGGCGCCGCGACCTACGACGCCGTGCCGCCGATCTTTGCCTGGTACTACGCGTATTTCCGCGACATGCCGCTCGACGACCCGCCCAGCGCCTTCGCCGCGCGCGGCGCGCTGCCGGAGGTCGGCTCCGACTACGGCGCGTCCTTCGTCTTCCCGACCGACGGCGGGCAGACGGTGGTGGGGTTCGGCGTGCAGCGGGACGCCTTCGACCGCTTCCGGGTGCGCCACCGCGAGCACTTCTTCCTGGGCCTGGAGCGCATCCCGCCCGTCGCGGCGCGGCTGGCCGGAGCGCGCCTGGTCGGCCAGATCGTGGGCACGGGCGACCTGGAGAACTTCCTGCGCGTGCCGGCCGGCCCCGGCTGGGCGCTGGTCGGCGACGCCGGCAGCCACAAGGACCCGCACACGGCGCAGGGGATGGGCGACGCGGCCCGCGCGGCCGTCCTCCTGGCGGAGGCGCTCGACGCCTGGTGGCGGGGCGACCTCGACGAGGCGGCGGCCCTGGCGCGCTACCAGCGTGCGCGCGACGCCGACCTGCTGCCGATGTACGACTTCACGACCGGCCGGCTCGAGGCGCGGCTTGCGCCGGAGGAGTGGGAAGCGTTCGGCCGCCGCACCGGGGAGGACCCGGCGCTGGCGCGCGCCCGCGTCGCCGCGATGGCCCACGCCAACCCGCCGGGCGAGGTCTACTCGGTCGAGGCGGTGCGCGGCTGGCTGGCTCGCTGAGGGTGACCGGGCCGAGCCCGCCGTGATACCCTGCCGGCGCCGTCGACCGGCCATCGTCCCGAGGAGGCAGCCGTGACCGATCCCCGTCCCGGCCTCGACGTCACCAGCGAGGCCCACGCCCGCGAGCTCGATCGCCGCGACCCGCTTGCCGGGTTCCGCGAGCGCTTCTACCTCCAGCCCGGCATGATCTACCTGGACGGCAACTCGCTCGGCCTCCTCTCGCGCGACGCCGAGGCGGCGGTGCTGGGGGCGCTCGACGACTGGAAGCGGCTGGGCGTCGAGGGCTGGCTGAAGGCGGACCCGCCCTGGTTCACCCTCGGCGAGCAGCTGGGCGAGCTGACCGCGCCGCTGGTGGGCGCCGAGCCGGACGAGGTGGTCGTCACCGGCACCACGACCGTCAACCTGCACAACCTGGTGGCGACCTTCTACCGCCCCGAGGGGCGCCGCCGGAAGATCGTCGCCACCGGGCTCGACTTCCCCTCCGACATCTACGCGCTGCGCAGCCAGATCGCGCTGCGCGGCGGCGACCCCGAGGCGGACCTGGTGCGGGTCGAGAGCCGCGACGGCCGCACCGTGGACGAGGCCGACCTGATCGCCGCCATGACCGACGAGGTGGCGCTGGTGCTGCTGCCGTCGGTCTTCTACCGCTCGGGGCAGCTGTTCGACATGGCGGCGCTGAGCGCGGCGGCGCGCGAGCGCGGCATCCCGCTCGGCTACGACTGCTGCCACTCGACCGGCGTGGTGCCGCATCGCTTCGACGAGTGGGGCGTCGACTTCGCCTTCTGGTGCAACTACAAGTACCTCAACGCCGGGCCGGGGAGCATCGCCGGCCTCTACGTCAACCGGCGCCACTTCGGGCGCGAGCCGGGCCTGGCCGGCTGGTGGGGCTACCAGAAGGACCGCCAGTTCGACATGCGGCACGACTGGGAGGGGGCGGCCGGGGCGCGGGCCTGGCAGATCAGCACCCCGCCGGTGCTGGCGACGGCGCCGCTCCTGGGCTCGCTGCGCATCGCCGCCGAGGCGGGCATCGCGCGGGTGCGCGAGAAGTCGATCGCGCAGACGGCGTACCTGATGCAGCTGCTCGAGGCCAGCGGGCTGACCGGGGCGCCCTACGGCTACCGGATCGGCACGCCGCGCGACCCCGAGCGTCGCGGCAGCCACGTGGCGGTGGAGCACGACCAGGGGCCGCAGATCGTGCGCGCCCTCAAGGCGCGCGGCGTCGTGCCCGACTTCCGGCCGCCCGACGTGGTGCGCCTCGCGCCGATCCCGCTCTACACCTCGTACCACGACCTCTGGCAGGTCGCCCGGCACCTGCGCGCCATCGTCGACAGCGGCGAGTACCGCGAGCTGGCCGCGGGGCGCGACCTCGTCGCCTGAGCCCCGAAACCCGTCACGACATGACGCACCCGCCCGGCGAGCCGGACGGGTGCGTCGTCTCCGGGCCGGTTACCGGCTGGTGGGACTAGATCACGCCGATCAGCCAGAGGATGAGGATGATCAGGAAGATCAGGAAGAGCCCACCGCCCGGGTAGTAGCCCCAGCCCCGGCTGTAGGGCCAGGCCGGGATGGCGAGAAGCACCAGGATCGCCAGAATGATCACCAGGATAAGCATGTCGCGCTCCTTCCGCTCGCGCCGCGACCGGGCGGCGCGCCGGTACTGTTACGCAACCGGTGGGCCACGGCTGAAAGGCGCGTACGTTCGCGGAAGGCGTCGGCCGGTGGTGGTCAGGCCGACAGGCGCTCTCCGGCGCGGGAGCGGGCGTGGCCGGGAAGACTGGTGACCAGGACGGTCAGCGCCGCCGCCAGGATGCAGAGGGCGAGCACCCAGAAGATGACGCGGGGGTCGCCCCGGTCGAGCAGGGCCCCCAGCAGCGGGAGCGACACGATGCCGCCGAGGCTCAGGCCGACCGAGACGAAGCCGAAGCTCTTGCCGGCCGAGCCCTCGGGCGTCGCCTCGCGCACCATCTTGTCCCGGCTGGGCATGACGACCCCCTGGAGCGCGCCGACCAGCGCGAAGAGGGGGAAGATCGCCCAGATGGGGAGGTGGACCAGGGCGATCAGGAACATCAGCACCATCCCGGCCGCGAAGGAGACCGCGATGACCCGGGCGTGGTTCTGCACCCGGTCGGCGATGACGCCGCCGACGAGCACGCTCAGGGCGAGGGCGGTGAGGTAGACGGTCAGCACCACGTTGGCCCGGTCGATCGTCACCGGGTAGAGCTTGGTGAGCGTCGTGGGCAGGAAGGACTGCAGGCCGGAGCTGAACATCGAGGTGAAGACGAAGAACCCGAGCAGGAGCAGCAGCGCCTGCGAGATGAGCAGGCGCAGGCCCTGCCCCCGCGGCGCCCGCGCGGCCCCGGCCGTGGCCGGCGCGGGGACGGGCGCTTCCAGCCGCGGGGCGGTCAGGGTGGTGGCGACGATCAGGGCGACGACGATGCCGAGCAGCCCCGCGACGACGAGGGCGACCTGCCAGCCGAAGGCGCGGTTGAGGCTGGCGATGGCGATCGGGGCGACCGCGCCGCCGGCGTAGCCGGTGAAGGTGTGGATGCTGTACGGCTTGCCGGCCCGCTCGCGCGGGAAGAGGGCCGAGAGGATCGCGTAATCGGACGGGTGGTACACGGCCTGGCCGACCCCGGCCAGCATCACCAGGACGACCAGCACGGCGTAGTTCGGCGCCAGCGCACAGAGGCTGAAAGCGACGCCGTCCAGCAGCAGGCCGCCGACCAGGATCGGCTTGGGCCCGTAGCGGTCGGCCAGGTAGCCGAAGGGCACCTGACAGGCGGCGTTGGCGACGGTGTAGCCCGTCATCAGCAGGCCGAGCTGAAGGAAGTTGACGTGGAAGACGACCGCGAGCACCGGGAAGAGCGGGGGGAGGGTCAGCTGCCAGAAGTGGCTCATCAGGTGGCCGGCGCCGATCAACCCGAGGGTGGTCCCCGGCCGGGCCGTGCTGGTCTCGGCTGCCATCGCGCTACCCCTCCACGCTGCCGTCGCGACGGGCCGGCAGGTGAACCGGCGCGCTCCCTCGCGCAAGAGCCTGGCCCTGACGAAGGCGGTTCGCGCGGACCCCGGGTTCCGCGCGGCTCCGTCGCTCTCAGGCGTGAGTGTAGGGCAACGCCCGCCCGGTCGCGACCCGGCGGGTCATGGGCAGTCGGGGCGTGAGGTCGGCGGGTCAGCCGGTGGCAGCCCGCTCGTGGCGCTCCTGGCAGCGGAAGCAGCGTGCCGCGGTCGGCAGCGCCCGCAGCCGGGCCGGGTCGATCGGCTCGCCGCAGTCGATGCAGCGGCCGTAGGTGCCGCGCTCGATACGCTGCAGCGCCTGGTCGATCTCGGCCAGCTCGGCGTCGACGCCGCGCAGGTCGCCCAGGCTGGTCTCGGCGGTGACGAGGTCGGAGGCCGCGTCCGCCAGGTGGGTGGCGAGGACGCCCTCGGCGCCCTGGCTGGCCGCCGAGTCCCCCAGGTCGGCCGACAGCGCGTCGCGCAGCTGGCGCAGGTCGTCCCGCCGGCGCAGCAGCCTGCCCCGGGCGATGGTCAGCACGTCGATGTTGGCGTCACCTGGCGGTCGCATGGCGAGCCCCCTTCGCGCGTTCGCGCGACGCGTGTGCTCGCCGTCCGGCGAGCACGACCTGCCGGTATTGTCGGGGAGCGGGTGCGGCAGCCGCGTCACAGGCGGCGCGGCGAACGTGTCAGATTCGTGGCAGGTCTGCCGGCGCGGGAGATCCGGTGCTGTCGTACCCGCAGCGGCGCTCCTGCCGGGAGGAAACGCCCGTCCCCTTTCGTGACCGGCGGCCCATGCCCGCGGCCGCGGCGGCCCACATACTGACGGCGTGTGGGGCGTCCCCGCCCGATGGAGGTGCGCGATGATTGTGTCGTTGAAGGCGCTGCTGGTGATCGCGTCGTCGGTGCTGGCCTGGGGCGTGGCGATTTCCTGGCTCGTTGAGCGCCGCGGCACGCCCTATCTCTTCACGATCAGCGGCGACCGCCTGCTGCTCGTCCTGGCGCGGATTCTGACCTGGGGCGCGGCGATCGCGCTGGGCGTCGTCGCCTGGATGACCCTCTCCTGGGTGCTGCCGAGCATCGTGGCCCTGGCGATCTTCTTCGGCCTGGAAGCCGGCGCGCTCGACATCTGCGGCCAGCGCATTCGCTTCGTCTACGTGCCGCGGCCCGCGCGGGCCACGGTCACGGCACCGCGCGCCTACCACGAGTCGCTCAACGGCTAGCGGCCGCGCGGACGCAACGAACGGTCTCACGAACGAGCGCCGCCCGGGGATCACCCGGGCGGTTCGCGTCCGTCCCGGCTAGCGGCCGACGGCGACGGCCGTGTTGGCGACCACGTCGGTGACCTCGAGGTAGCGGATCGTGGGCGAGGCGCCGAAGGCCTGGGTGGCCTTCTCTCGCCAGGCTCCGCCGTAGAATTCCTCGGCCCGTCCCCGTGACTCCCAGACGTAGAGCCCGCCCGTCTCCGCACGCTCACGGTCGAGCCAGTAGAGCTTCTGGAGCAGCCCCGGCAGCCCCTCGTAGAGGTGGCGGCGCTCGCGGGCGGCCCGGTTCATCCGCTCGAGATGCTCCTCGTCGTCGTAGTGGAACGTGACCAGCGCGACGATCATGCGCTCTTCCCTCCGCGTCGTACCCGGTGCCATACGCCCAGGCTAGGGGGTCGCGGTGTCGCGGTCAAGCCGGTGCCGGCATCGGCTCGACGGGAAGGGCACGGCGGCGCAGCCGTCGCGCTAGCGGGCGGGGGCGTCGCGCTCGAGGGCGGCGAACTCGTCCGCGAGCACGCTCATCAGCACCTGGTCGTGCCAGGCGCCGTCCCGGTACATGTCCTCGCGCAGCACGCCGTCCTCCCGGAAGCCGCAGGCCCGGTAGACGCGCCGGGCGGCCTCGTTCGCGGCGAAGACGCTCAGGGTGACCTTGTGCAGGCCGAGGCCGCCCGGCTCCTCGGGGGCGAAGGCGTGGCCGAGCAGGGTGCGCAGCGCCACCCGGGCGTAGCCGCGCCCCCACTCGGAGCGCTCGCCGACCATCAGCGAGACCTCGGCGTGGCGGTTCTCGTGGTCGAGATCGAAGAGGTTGGTGTAGCCGATCGGGCGGCCGTCCGGGGTCTGGATGACCCAGGTGAGGGCGCCCGCGCGCCGGTTCTCCGCCAGCCACGCCACGAGGTCGGCGGCTGATGGCACGGCTTGTGTGATCCAAAAGCGGGTCACGTCCGGATCGGACCGCCAGCGCCGCACGGCGTCGAGGTGCCGCGCGGTCAGCGGCGCCAGGGTGACCCCGGCGCCCCGCAGCTCCGCGGGCTGGTGGACGGTGGGGAAGTCGGCCAACCGATGGGCCCTTCCCGGCGGGTCGCGTGCTCCCGCCGACGCCAGCGAACGCACGAATACCCTGAACCGCGCCGATGGAGCGAGTCAACCCGGAGGTGCTCGCGCGGTCGGCGCGATCGAGAGGAACCCGGTAATGGTAGTACATCCAACCCCGGCCAGGCGCGCGGCCGGCTCGTCGCCGACTCCCGCGCCGCTCGCCATCGTGGCCGACGCGGCCCTGCCAACCCGTTTCGGCCAGTTCCGCGCCGTCGCCTTCGCCACCGACGACGGCAAGGAGCACGCGGCGTTCGTCCGGGGGCGCGTGGACGGCGGCGAGGGCGTGCTGGTACGCCTGCACTCGGAGTGCCTGACCGGCGACGCGATCGGCTCGCTGCGCTGCGACTGCCGCGACCAGCTGGAGTCGTCGCTGCGCACCCTCGGAGGCGAGCCGTCCGGCGTGCTGCTCTACCTCCGCCAGGAGGGGCGCGGAATCGGCCTGAGCAACAAGATCCGCGCCTACGCCCTCCAGGACCAGGGGATGGACACGGTGGATGCGAACCTGGCGCTCGGCTTCCGCGAGGACGAGCGCGAGTACGGCGTGGCGGCCCGCATGCTGGCGGCGCTGGGCGTGCGCTCGATCCGGCTCTTGACGAACAACCCCGGCAAGATCGAGGATCTCGCGCGGCATGGCGTGCGGATCCTCGAGCGCGTTCCCCTCGTCATCCCGCCCAACGACTTCAACCGGGGCTACCTCGAGACCAAGGCGCGTCGCTCCCACCACCTGCTGCCCGTCCCGGAGGACGTGGTGATCGAGCAGGACGACCTGCCGCTCGTCGGCGACGACGACTGAGCCCGCGCGCGGGTGGCGGCGCAGCCAGAACGGAGACAGGCATGGTCCACAGCGGGCGCGGGTTCGGGATCGCCGCGGCGGTGCCGGCCGAGGTCGTTCGCGCGGCCGCGGCGGAGGCCGAGGCGCTGGGCTACGACACCTTCTGGGTCAACGATACGCCGAACGGTGACGGGCTGACGGCCCTCGCCGAGGCGGCTGCGGTCACCAGCGTGATCCGGCTCGGCGTCGGAGTGATCCCGCTGTCGCGGCGCAGCCCGGAGAGCATCATCGCCCAGATCCGTGGCGTTGACCGGACCGCGGACCACGAGGGGACGGTCGGCGAGCGGATCGAGGTGAAGGGCCGACCGGAGCCGCTCACGGGGCTCCAGTTGCCGCTGGACCGCCTGTGGCTGGGCATCGGCAGCGGGTCGGCGCCGTACGCGCTGGGGCGGGTGCGGGCGGGGGTGCGCGCCCTCGAGGATGCGCTCGACACGTCGGTCTTCATCGCCGCGCTGGGCCCCCGGATGTCCCGACTCGGCGGCGAGGTGGCCGACGGGGTCCTCTTCAACTGGCTCACGCCCGACTTCGCCCAGCAGGCGATCGAGTGGGTCAAGGGCGGCGCCCGGGACGCGGACCGCTCGACGCCGACGATCTGCGCCTACGTGCGCTGCGCGCTGGGCGAGGCGTCCTCCAACCGCCTGCGCGTCGAGGCGGAGCGCTACGCCGCGGTGCCCTCGTACGCGGACCACTTCGCGCGCATGGGGGTGGACCCGCGCGACACGGCGGTCGCGGCGCGGACGGCGGAGGACCTGAAGCGCGGCCTCGACGCCTGGGACGGGGTGCTGGACGAGGTGGTGGTGCGGGCGATCACGGCGCGCGACACGCTGGAGGAGACGCTGGCGCTGGTGCGGGCCGCCGCGCCCCTCGGCTGACGGCGCGGCGCCGGGAGCCGGGGCTACGCCCCGGCCGCGACCTGGGCCACGTGCTCGTCGTCATGCTCGACCAGCCGCTCGGCCAGGTCCTCGATGCTGAGCTCGCCGTCCGTGTCGTGGATCCCGGAGCGCTCCCAGTCCTTGAGCGCCAGGTTCATCAGCAACGACATCGTCTCGCCGCGCTCGGTGGCGAACGCCTCGAGCGAGGCCGCGAGGTCGGTCGCGGCGTAGTCGTGCTCGCGCGCCGCCCGCCGCTCGTCGAAGCGGCGCAGCAGGGCGCCCTCGCGGCGCAGGATCTCCTGCATGTGGCCGCGGTAGAGCCGCTCGACGTCGACCAGGTGGGCCACGACCTCGGCCGGCCCCCAGTCCTCGTTCGAGCGCGCCCCCGTCGGGGCCCGGCCCGCGAGCGTCTCGGTCAGGCGGGCCGGGGTCTGGGCCAGCGCGTCGATCAGCTCGTGGTAGGCGTCGATCATCGGCGCGCGCCTCTCTCCGCCGGGTGTGCGCTCACAGCGACGGCCGGTCGGTCAGGTGCCAGGTGATGCCGAACGGGTCCTGGAAGATGAAGGAGTGCGGCTGGTCCCGCATGGTCGGGAGGGAGCGGATGAGCGCCTCGGCCCGCAGCGTGGCCAGCGTCGCCGGGGCCACCCGCAGGCTGATGTGCCCCAGGCGCGGCTCCTGGAAGATCGCGCCGCGTCCCGCCTCGAGCAGGGCCAGCCGGAGCGGCGGATGGGTGAGGTACACCAGGTCGGCGAAGACGCCGCCCCGCACCCCGGCGTCCCAGTCGTAGTCCGCCGGCAGCGTCTGCCAGGTCTCCCCCTGGCGGCGCGCCCGTAGCTCCACGTTCATCTGGAAGAACCCGCGGTAGAACTCCTCGGCGCGACGCATGATGGCTACCCGGATGGCGATGTGGTCGATCCCCTCGAAGACGAGCGTCTGCTCGACCTCGATCAGCGGCCCGCCCGCCTGGACGGTGAGGCCGTAGGGCTCGAGCGAGGTGGGAACGGTTTCGGCGACCACGGACGGCGGCACCCCGGCCGCCGCGGAGCCCGTGCCCGCACCGAGAGCCGGTCCCTGCTCGATCTCGGCGAGGCGCGCGCGCATGGCCGGCGCGTCGACCTCAGCCATCGGGACGAGCGGGCCGCCGAGCGGGCCGAGCCGCGCCGGGGCGGCGGCCGGCTGGTCCGCCAGCCACTGGTAGAGCGCGTCGACCACGCCCAGCGAGTGGGCGACGATGGTGAGGGCGGCCGCGCCCTCGCCGGAGGGCTCCGCCCCGCGCTCACCGATGACCTCCGCCTCGGGCGCCTGGTCGACGACCGACCGGGCCTCCTCGCCGAGCGCCGCCGGGACCTCAAGCATCAAGCGGTAGGGCATGCCTCGTCACCCCTCCTTGCGTCCGCACGCGCGGGCGCGACCGGCCGGGCCGGCCCGCCCCATCCGGCATTGTAGCATCGGGTGAGCCGCGCGCTTTCCGGCAAACGCGGAGGCGGCGGGATCACCGCCGCCTCCGCGTCGCTGCCGTGCCTCAGCGGTACCAGCCGGGCGCGCTCAGCACCTGGTTGCCGAGCAGGCCGAGCTCGACCTGGTAGGCGGGCGGGTTGTTCGGGTGGTACTCGAAGCGGGCGCGCTCGAAGTACTGCACCGTGTAGGTCTGGCCGTCGGCCGGGTTGACCTCCTGGATCTCCGGGCTGATCGGGTAGCCGAACATCGCCAGCCCGCCGTGCTGCTGCCAGTAGGTCAGGAAGCCGTAGGCCAGGTACTCCTGCGTCTGCGGGAAGTAGACGCGGTTGGGGCCGGTCGGCTGGGCTGGCGGCCCGAAGGTCTGAAACGTCCGGTTGCGCGTGACGTAGCGGCCGAGCAGGCCGAGCTCGACCTCGTAGGGGGTGCCCTGGAACTCCAGGTGGTGCTCAAAGCGGGCGCGCTCGAAGTACTGGGTCGGGTAGGTCTTGCCGTCGGTCGGTGATACCTCCTCGT
>DASSZN010000159.1:0-2818 GCA_035702805.1 Thermomicrobiaceae bacterium
GCACGCTGGGCGGCGATGTCCGAGCGCGCGCCGAGGCGTGGGAAGCGGTAGTTGAACGCCGCTTCGTCCGGCACAAGCGGCCGGAAGCGCTCCGCCATGTCGCGCAGCCGCCGCAGCAGGTACTCGACATCCTCGTCACCCGCGTACTCCTCGATCCGGCACAGTGACCCGTCTCCGCGCCGGTAGACCAGGAGGCGCTCGCCGATGCGCGCGCCCTCGGCCGCGGCGGCGACGCGCCTGTTCGCCTCGCTCGTGTACGTCTTCTCGGTGATGCTCTCCCAGCGTGCGATCGCCGACGGCGGCAGCGCGTGCTCGAGGATCTGCTGTGCAACATCCAGGTAGAGGTCGCGCACCCGGTCGTGATCCGCCAGGATGAACCGCCGCGCGGCCTCGTCGAGGAACCGTCGGAAGACTCGCTCCTCGCGGCGGCTGCGGAGGCTGCTCCCCTTCAGGACGACGTGCCCGTCCGGTGTCATCAGCGCGTAGTTCTTGGTCTTCAACGAGATCATGCCGGCGAAGCTGCCGTCGAGAGACAGGTCAATGCCCTCCGGGAGCGTCCCGGCGATCCGGTTGACGTATGTCTCCTCCGCCTCGAGACCGGACACCGACTCCGGCGGGCGGAAGTAGACGCCGTCCGTGTCCACCTCGATCGCCTCCGCGCCGGTGCGCTCGAGTTCCCCGACGACCTGACGGATGATCTCCTGCCCGCGGATTGTGACGCGGGTCGCCGCGCGGTAGTCGCTGAACAGCGCTCGGTTGTAGCCGAGGTACCCGTAGAACGAGTTGATCAGCACCTTGAAGCTCAGCTGGAGCCCCTGCAGCCGGGCGCGCTCGCGTCCAGTCGCCGCGCGCGTACGGTGTTTGGCCGCGAGCCGCCGCGCCGTGAGTTCCCGCAGGAGCAGGAGGTAGACTCCCAGCGCGTCGCTCCGCGGAGCGATGCGCTCGGTCAGCATGATCGCCGGGTAGAGGCTCTCGACGTCGCACTTCACGACGGGCCGGAACACCCCGACGTGACATAGCTCGGTGTAGCCGCCCGGATAGGGACGTGGGACCTCCGGGAGCGGCAGGCTGTGTCGCTCCGCAAGGTAGGCGCGAGTCATCAGGAAGTTGATCTTCTCGCCCGGACCGCCCGTCGCGACGTTCTGGTAGGCGCGCGGCAGGATCTGGCTCTGGTAGAAGTCGGTCGGTGCCGCCAGCTCGGCGAGCAGTGCGACGTCGGCCACGTCGTCGAGCGCATAGGCCGCGACCCGCTGCGGGTCGTCGCGGAACGTCTCGCTGATGCGGTCGCCGGCCACGAAGACGCGCTCGGGACGCCCAAACCCGAGCTCGTCGATTGCCTCCTTCAGACCATAGCTGCGTAGTTCTCCCCCGGCGTCGTAGCGCTGAATCTGCTGGTACGTATCGACAACGTGGCGGCCGAAGATGCCGACCCCCTGGTATGGGATGACCCGGGCGCCGGCCTTGAACCGCTGGGTTCCGCCGACGCGCGGCGGTGAGCCGTCCCGGCCCATGCCGAGGAGCACGTCGTGCCGGCGGGCGCGCTCGACCAGGAACGGCAGGTCGAAGTTGAACAGGTTGTGGCCCTCAATCACGTCGGGGTCGATGGCCCGGACACGATCGCTAAGAGCGGCGAGGATCTCGGCCTCGGTCTGGCCATCCCCGCCGATGACCTCCCGGTGGCCCCGGTTCGAGCTGAGCGCGACCAGCAGCACGGCCGCGTCCGGGACCTGCGGGTTGATGCCGGCGGTTTCGATGTCCAGTTGAAGGCGAAGCGCGTCGTCGAACTCCATCCCCTTGAACAGCGTCCGGCCGCTCAGCGTCAGGTACTGATCGACCGGGTGACCAAAGGTGTGAATCGGGGCGTCGCCGGTGCGTAGCCGTGCCACGGCGTCCAGGTACCGGTTCCAGGTGTCAAAGAGTGCCAGGTGGCGCAGTGGGTGGGGCCCCCGGAGGGTGGTCATCGACGCGCCGAACCCCCCCAGCGCTGACACGCCGGAGTCTCCGACGACGACCCAGGGCTGGAGAGGGTCATCCACGGCGGCGACGCGGTCGTCGGGTAAACGCCGGAACACCCGCACCCGGTCCTGCCCGACCCGCTCCACTGCGACGATTCGCACCGTCGGGTCGGCGCCGTAGAGCACGCTGAGTTCGGACGGGGCCGTCCACGTCGTCATCGACGAAGTGTACACCCGTGGGAATCCCGCTCGGGAACGCCCGAGGTCCCGTTCCGAACAGTGCGGGGGGCTTCTGCGTCGGGACCGGCTCGTTACCAACGGACTATTGCTGGTAGTGGAGCCACCTTCCTAGACTCGAACACGAAACCAGCATACCGGGCCGGCCGATTGTCGCCAGCCGGATGCCGATGACGGGCTCGCTCCGGGGCAGGTCGGAGCCAGAGAGGGAACGAGAGCGATGCGCAAGGGCGGACGGCTCTACATCGTGGCCGGGGTGGGTCTGGCGCTGGTCGCCGCGGTCCTCGCGATCGTGGCGTACAGCGGCGCCGGGAAGAAGCAGGTGCCGCCACCGCCGGTGAAGGCGACGGTGGTCGTCGCCGCGCGGAACCTGCCCGCCGACACCGTGCTCACCGCGGCGGACGTGCAGGTCGCGCAGGTCGACAAGGCGCAGGCGGCACCAGGCTCGGCCGCGTCCCTGGGACAGGTCGTCGGCTATGCGTCCTCCGGCTCGCTGGTCCAGGGTCAGCAGATCCTGGCCGGCAACCTGGTGTCGCCGGGGTTGACGTTCGATCTCGGGAACGGCCAACGCGCCGTCGCCCTGCCGGTCGATCGAATCAACTCGCTCGGCGGACTAATCCAGGCAG
>DASSZN010000144.1:0-9331 GCA_035702805.1 Thermomicrobiaceae bacterium
GGGCAGGAGCAGCAGCGCGCCGGTGAGCCCGGCGAGGTCCGGGTCGGGCGGCAGCCCCAGTTCGCCGCGCAGCCGCGCCAGCGGCTCGGCGAGCGCGTGGCTCAGGTGCGGCCGGTAGGCGGAGATCTGCAGCGTCGCGCAGGGCACACCGAGCAGCTCCGCCGCCAGCGCACCCGCGTACTCGGTGGGCTCGCGCACGACGACGTCCGGGCGCCAGCCCCGACCGGCGGCGAGCAGCTCCGGCAGGTTCCGCGCCGAGCGCGGCAGGAAGACGTCGGCCATGACCGCCGCCGAGGAGGGCGGCACGGCCGGCGCGAGCCCCGCCCGGTGGCGCTCGAAGTCCGCGCGGTAATCGTCCCACCCCATCGGGAAGCAGCGGAAGCCGAACTCCTCGAGGGTGGCGCAGAAGCCGGGGCTGATGGCGAAGGCGGCCTCGTGGCCGGCCGCCAGCAGCGCGGCGGCGAGCGGCGCCAGCGGCCGCCAGTGGCCCGTCCCCGGCTGCGCCGTGAAGAGCACGCGCATTTGAGCCCCATCTTCTCGCGCGCGTGGAGGGACCGAGCGCGCCGGGGGTCACCGACGCGGCCGGCCTCAACCGGCCGCGCTCCGAAGCGGGCGGTTCATCACCGCGCCATCACGGCGGGGAACAGGGCCCTGGCATCGCGCTCAGCTGCCCCAGACCGCCCGCGCCGTCCGGGCGACCAGCCGCAGCTTGGCCTCCTGGTCGGCCGGCGTCAGCAGGTTGCCCTCCTCGGTCGAGGCGAAGCCGCACTGCGGGCTGAGCGCCAGCCGCTCCAGCGGCACGTAGCGGCTCGCCTCCTGGATGCGCCGCTCCAGTTCCGCCTCCGGCTCCAGGCGCGGCTTCTTGGTCGTCACCAGCCCGAGCACGACGGTGCGATCCTCCGGCACCTCGCCAAGCGGCTCGAAGCCCCCCGAGCGCTCGTCGTCGTACTCGAGCAGGAAGCGCTGGAAGCGGGTCCGCTTGAAGACCTGCGCGGCGATCGGGTCGTAGCCGCCGCTCGCGTAGAACTTGCTCTGGTTGTTGCCCCGGCACAGGTGGATGGCGAAGACGATGCCGGGGTGCTCGCCGACCACCGCGTTGTCCAGCTCGATGCAGCGGTCGAGCAGCCGGTCCGGGTCGTTGCCGCGCTGCCGGTAGCCCTCGCGGATGGCCGGGTCGAGCAGCGCCGCGTACTGCGGCGCGTCGATCTGGATGTAGGTGCAGCCGAGCCGGATCAACTCCGCCACCTCGGCGCGCAGGATGTCGACCAGGTCCGCCAGGTAGGCGTCGATCGTCGGGTAGGCGCCGCCCGACTTCTCGGGGTCGTAGTAGGCGGCCGCCTGCTGGGCGCTGACGAGCGTCACCTTGGCCGGGCGGTCCGTCTTCGCCCGCAGGTAGGTGAACTCCTCGGCGCACAGGTGGCGGCGCGGCTTGAGCCGGTCGACCACCACCGGCCGCGGGAAGACGATCTGGTGGCCCTCCTCGTCGTGGAACGGGATGGCCCAGCCGCCGAGCTTGTCGAAGCCCTCGACGGCCTCGACCAGGTGGCCGAAGAACGCGTAGCGGCGCATCTCGCCGTCGGTGATCACGTCGAGGCCGGCGTCGACCTGCAGCGCGATCGCCTCGTCGACGGCGCGGTCCTCGATGCGCTTGAACTCCACGTCGCTCAGCGCGCCGGCCTCGTGCTGGGCGCGGGCCTCCTTCAGGTAGGCGGGCCGGAGCAGGCTCCCCACGACGTCGCTGCGGTATGCCGTCATCGCGCACCCTCCCTCTGCTCTGCAGTGCTCTGACGCTCACTCGCCTGACGGACATGCTCGTGTCGTGCTCGTGTGCTCCCCACGATCGTGCGCTCCCGGCGGCGCGCTGGCAAGCCCCCGTCTCTGCTATCCTCGCCCCGCGAGCGGGAGGGCCGAGCGCGGAGGAGCTGCCATGGGCAGGACGGTCGTCATCGGCGCGGGCGTGATCGGCCTCCTCTGCGCCGTCGAGCTGCGGCGGCGCGGGGACGAGGTCGTCGTGGTCGACCGCGGCGCGCCGGGCGCGGCCTGCTCGGCCGGCAACGCCGGCTGGATCGTCCCCTCCCTCTCCGGCCCGGTCCCGGCGCCGGGCGTCGTCGGCGCCTCGCTGCGCTGGATGCTGCGCCCCGACAGCCCGCTCTACATCCGCCCGGCCGCCGTGCCGTCGCTGGCGCCCTGGCTGCTCGACTTCTGGCGCCACTGCACCCCGGCCGCCTACCATGCCGGGCTGGCCGCGACCGCCGCCCTCAACCGGCCGACGATGGCGCGCTACGACGCGCTGGCCGCGGCCGGCGTCGACTTCGAGATGCACCGGGACGGCATCCTCTACGTCTGCCTGCGGCCCGAGACGGTCGAGCACGTCCGCGAGGAACTGGCGGCGGTGCGCGACCACGGCTACGCCGACCCGGTCGTGCTCGGCCCGGACGACATCCGCGACGTCGAGCCGGGGCTGACCGGTCCGGTCCAGACGGCCCTCTGGGTGCGCGAGGAGCGCCACGTCCGGCCGGAGACGCTGACGGCGGGGCTGGCGAACTGGCTGAGCGTCCACGGGGCCGAGCCACGGAGCGGCGTCGAGGTCGTGGGCCTGAGCCGGCGCGGCCGGGAGGTCGCGGCGGTCGAGACCGCGGACGGCTCCCTCGCGGCCGACCACGTGCTGATCGCGGCCGGCGCCTGGTCGGGTGCGGTGGCCGCCCTGGCCGGCGTGCGGTTGCCGATGCAGGCGGGCAAGGGCTACAACGTGACCGTCGACGGGCCGGCGCTCGCGCTGCGGCACCCGATGTACCTGATGGAGTCGCACATCGCGGTCAGCCCCTTCGCGGGCGCGCTGCGCATGTCGGGGACGATGGAGCTGTCGGGGATCAACCTGCGGCTCGACTCGCGGCGGGTCGCGGCCATCCGCCACGGCGCCGACCGCTACCTGCCCGGCTGGGAGCGCGGTGCGGCCGAGACGACCTGGGTCGGCATGCGGCCGCTGACGCCGGACGGGCTGCCGGTGATCGGCCGGGCGCCGGGCTACGACAACCTGTACCTGGCGACGGGCCACGCCATGCTCGGGGTGACGCTCGGCCCGGCGACGGCCGCGGCGATCGCGGACCTGATCCACGACGGCCACACCGACGTCGACCTGGCGCCCTTCGACCCGGCGCGGTTCGGCGGCGGGCGCTCAGCCCGCACCCCAGATCGCTGACCCTCGCCTCCCCTCGGTCAATGCGGGGAGCGGGAGAGAGGGGGAGGGACATGAACGGTGCGTCGACGACGGTGGTACTCCCGTTGGGTGACGGATACCGTTATGAATTCGACGATTCCGGTCAAGATCCGGAAGCGATACGCCTCTGGGCTACCGGGGCAATCCCCTTCGATGGGTTGAATCCCGGCCAGGGAGCCGCGCGAGCGGAGCTGCGGAAGCGCCTCAACTCGCTCACGGCCGGCCCAGGAGAGATACTGGTTGCGAACTTCACCGGCCCGAAGGCGGCCAATGCCGACATTGAAAACATCGTCCTCTACAACATCGGCGGTGCCTGTTTCACCGCGAGCATGCAGCACGGTGTCCGCTTCGAATACGCTGGGGGCCCAGTGCTGCCATCCCCCTCCGAGCATTCGTTCCCGTGTGCGTACGAGTATGGTCTGAACGCTCTCAACGAGCCCTTACGGCATTGGAAGCGCCGGAAGCGGCTGGCTCAGTTCAGGAAGGTCGACCTCGGACCACCTGGCTCGCCCAAAGCGCTCGTTCAGGTCTGGCGCGCAGTCCGCAGGGCTAACACCATGGTTATCGAACAGCGCATGACCAGGTCCGCCCCGTTCGGGATGTTCCTCCGGGTGGGCAGGCCCACGGGGGACCCCAAAAGGCTTACGCCGGCGTTGGTCAAATCACTGGTAGATGGCACCGTCTCCGCGCTCCAGGCGCACGGCGACCAGAATACGGTGGATGAGATGGCCGCGCGCCTTGCCAAACAGGTCGACATGCGGGCCGAGCAGATCGCCGCTATGCTGGTTGATACGTCTAACGTAGTGCTGGGTTCCGTCTGGCACTTAGTTCATAGATTCCGGAAGGAAGGGGTTCAGTGGAACCCCAGCGACCAGCTCTGTGTAGCCGGTGAGGTGTTGCTCGAAGTGGCGGACGGCCCGGACTGGCAACTTAGCGGTGAGGTCTGGGAACTGATGCCTTCAGCCCTCACTCCAGCGTAGCGGCGCCTCCCCTCGCCAAGACTTGGGCGTGAGGGCACCTGAACGGAGGCCGGACATGACGGGCCAGCAGTACGACACCATCGTGGTCGGCGTCGGCGGCATGGGCAGCGCCGCCCTCTACCACCTCGCCCGGCGCGGCGACCGCGTCCTCGGCCTGGAACGCTTCGACATCCCGCACGCCATGGGCTCCTCCCACGGCGTCACCCGGATCATCCGCCTCGCCTACTTCGAGGATCCCGCCTACGTCCCGCTCCTGCGCCGCGCCTACCAGCTCTGGCGTGAGATCCAGGCGGAGGTCGGCGAGCAGCTCCTCTTCATCACCGGCGGCATCGACGCCGGCCCCGCCGGCAGCGTCGTCGTCGAGGGCTCGCTCCGCTCCTGCCGCGAGCACCACCTGGAGCACGAGGTGCTCACCGGCGCCCAGCTGGCGCGCCGCTTCCCCGGCTACCGCCTGCCGGAGGACAGCGTGGCGATCTTCCAGCCCGAGGGCGGCTTCCTGCTCTCCGAGCGCGCCATCGTCGCCCACGTCAACGCCGCCCTCGCCCACGGCGCCGAGGTCCACGGCCGCGAGCGGGTGCTCGCCTGGGAGGCGCCCGGCGACGGCGTCGTCGTGCGCACCGAGCGCGGCGAGTACCGGGCGAAGCGGCTCGTGCTCACGGCCGGTGCCTGGGCCGGCAGCCTCGTCGACGGCCTCGCCGGGCTGGCCGTGCCCGAGCGGCAGGTGCTGATCTGGACGCAGCCGCGCCGGCCGGAGCTCTTCACCCCCGACCGCTTCCCGGTCTTCAACGTCGAGCTGCCCGAGGGGCACGTCTACGGCTTCCCGGTCTACGGCATCCCCGGCTTCAAGTTCGGCCTCTACCACCACTTCGGCGAGCAGGTCGACCCCGACGCCCTCGACCGCGAGGCCGTCACCTTGCGCGACGAGGAGGCGCTGCGCGGGCCCATCGAGCGCTACTTCCCCGACGCCGCCGGCCCGACGACCGCGCTCAAGGTCTGCATGTTCACCAACAGCCCCGACGAGCACTTCCTGATCGACCGCCACCCGGCGCATCCCGAGGTGACGGTCGCCGCCGGCTTCTCCGGCCACGGCTACAAGTTCTGCAGCGTCGTCGGGGAGATCCTGGCCGACCTAGCGCTCGAGGGGACGACGCGCCACGACGTGCGCCTCTTCCGGCTCGACCGCTTCGCGGCGGGCACCAACTGAAGCCAGCGGCCCGTTTTCACTCCGCAGCTCGACTGCCAGCCCCCAGCGCTCGCGAAGCGTGGCGACCAGCGCGGGCAGGCCGGCGATCCACGCCCGGCCCACCGGGTTCCCGGCGGGCGCGAACAGCCTGGGATCGTTCGGCACGCCGTACCGGCGAAAGCTCGCCGCCGCGCCGCGCGCCGGCCCGTGCGCCATGCGCTCGCCCTTTCCCGAAGCCATGCGCCGCGGCGCCAAGCATACCCACCCGCCGCTTTCGCGCGGACGGTCCGTCGCGCGATACTGGACGGGTGCCTACCAGTGATCCGGTCGAGCGAGCAGGGAGCGGGACGATGCGCTGGAAGGTCGGCGTCCTCGGCATGATCCACGACCACGTCTGGAACCACCTGCCGGAACTGGCGGCGCGGGACGACGTCACCCTCGCCGTCGCCGACCCGAACCCGCCGCTGCGCGAGCAGGCGCGCGAGCGGGCCGGCGTCGACCGCCTCTACGCCGACTACGCCGACCTCCTCGAGCAGGAGCGGCCCGACGTCGTGCTGATCTACGTCGACAACGCCGGCACCGCCGACCTGGTCGAACTCGCGGCCTCCCACGGCATCCCGATGATGGTCGAGAAGCCGATGGCCGATACGCTCGCCAACGCCGAGCGCATGCGCGTCGCCGCCAACGCCGCGGGCGTGCCCCTCATGGTCAACTGGCCGACCGCCTGGAGCCCGGCCATCCGCCACGCGCTGGACCTGGCGGCCGGCGGCGCCGTCGGCGAGATCTTCCGCCTCGACCACCGCGGCGGCCACGGCGGGCCGAAGGAGTACGGCTGCTCGCCCTACTTCTACGGCTGGCTCTACGACCGCGAACGCAACGGCGCGGGCGCCTACATCGACTACTGCGGCTACGGTGCGAGCATGGCTCGCCTGCTCCTGGGGATGCCGAGCCGCGCCCAGGCGACCATCGGCCGGCTGGCCAAGGACTACGTCGACGTCGACGACAACGCCGTGCTCCTGCTGCGCTACCCGCGCGCCATGGCGGTCCTCGAGGCCACCTGGACCGCCGCCGGGCCGGTGCCGGACGGCGGCCCGATCATCATGGGCAGCAAAGGCAGCCTGGTCGTGCAGCAGCGCAAGGCCCGGCGCGAGGGGGAGGCGGGCGGGCGCGGTGTCGTCCTGCAGGTCACGCCCGACGAGCCGGACGGCCGCCCGCTCGAGGCGCCCGACCTGCCGGAGGGGGAGCGCTCCGCGACGCAGTACCTGCTCACCTGCCTGGCCGCCGACCGGCCGATCGCGGGACTGGTGAGCCTGGCGGTCGGCCGAGACACCCAGGAGATCCTGGCGGCGGGGCTGCGCGCCGCGCGACTGGGGCGCGAGGTGTCGCTGCCGCTCGACGTCTGAGCGGCGGCGCGGGAAGGGAGACGGGGATGGCGAGCCGGGTCAGGATCGGGATCGTCGGCGCCGGGCGCATCCTGCCGGCGCACTTGCGCGGCTACCGGCTGCTGCGGGAGGCGGGGGTGGACGACTTCCGCGTCACCGCGCTCGTCGCGCGCCGGCCGGAGGACGCCCACATGTTCCGGCGCCGGGGCGAGGGACCGCCGCCGCGCCCGCCGGTGAGCCGGAACCCGGACGACTCCCTGGCCGCGCCCCACCTCTACGTCAGCGACTTCCAGCCGGAGGAGGACGCCGAGGTCTACCCCTCGGTCGAGGCCATGCTCGCCGCCGGGACCGTCGACGCGGTCGATATCACCGCGACGCTCGGCGTGCACCACACGCTCGGCCTCGCCTGCCTGGAGGCCGGCAAGCACCTCATGGTCGAGAAGCCGCTGGCGATCACGGTCCGGGCGGCCCGGCTGCTGACTGAGGCGGCCGAGCGGCGCGGGCTGACGCTGGCGGTCGCCGAGACCGTCCGCTACCAGGAGGGGCCGCGCCTGGCGCGCTGGCTGATCGAGCGAGGCGAGCTCGGCCGGCCACAGATGGTCGCCGCCGTCTCGATCGGCACGGCCGAGTGGTCGCCCGACCGGGTCGTGGCCGACACCCCCTGGCGGCACCGGATCGTCGAGGCGGGCGGCGGCGCCTCGATCGACATCGGCGTGCACCTGGCGCACCGGCTCCGCTACCTGGTCGGCGAGGTCGAGCGCATGACCGCCGTGGCCCGCGTCTTCGAACCGCGGCGGGTAGTCCGCGACGCGTCCGGCAACCCGCTGGCAACCATCGCCGCCGACGCCGACGACGCCTTCTTCGCCCTGCCCGAGTTCGCCGGCGGCGCCGTCGGTACCATCTCCTTCACCTGGGCCGGCCACGGCGAGGCGACCGGGCTGCCGGAGGGCATGGCCATCTACGGCGAGCGCGGCTGCCTCAAGGGGACCACCCTGGTGCGGGACGGCGGCGCGCATGAGGACGGAAGGGAGGTCTTCGCCCGCGAGGCGGACGCGGCGGCGCGCGAGCGCCTCTTCCCGCTCGGCCTGACCGACCCCTTCGCCCTCGCCTACCTCGACTGGCTGCGGGCCATCCGAGCCGGTGCCCAGCCGGAGACGAGCGGCGACGAGGGGCTGCGCGACCTGGCCACGGCCTTCTCGATCATGGAGTCGGCCACGGCCGGCGGGCCGGTGCGCGTGGCCGACGTGCTCGACGGCCGCGTCGACGCCTACCAGCGGCCGATCGACGCTCACTACGGGCTGGCGTAGCGACCCGTGCCCAGGAGGAGAGCCACATGACCGCGAAGCCCGAGACCGGGCCCGCCGGCGGCGCCGACCGCTACGAGCCCGTGCCGCTGGAGTTCGAGCGCCTGCCGGTCGCGGAGAGCATCCGCCGCTCGGAGGCGTTCCTCGCGACGATGCGGCAGCGGCGCAGCCTGCGCCTCTTCTCCCCCGACCCGGTGCCGTTCGAACTGATCGCGAACGCGGTCGCGGCCGCCGGCACCGCGCCCTCCGGCGCCAACCAGCAGCCCTGGACCTTCGTCGTCGTCGCCGACCCGGCGGTCAAGGCCCGGCTGCGCGCGGCGGCCGAGCGCGAGGAGCGCTCCTTCTACGAGCACCGCATCTCGCCGGAGTGGCGCGAGGCGCTCGTGCCGCTGGGGACCGATTTCGTCAAGGCGCACCTGACCGACGCGCCCTACGTGGTCGTGGTGTTCGAGAAGCCGTTCGACCTCGAGGTCGGGCCGGACGGCGAGGAGCGGCGCGTCAAGCACTACTACGCCCAGGAGTCGGTCGGCATCGCGGTCGGCTTCTTCCTGGCCAGCATCACCCACGCCGGCCTGTTCGCCCTGACCCACACGCCGAGCCCGATGAACTTCCTGCGCACGGAGTTGAACCGGCCGCGCAACGAGCGCCCGTTCGTCGTCATCCCGGTCGGCTACCCCGCCGAGGGCGCCACCGTGCCGCGGCACGCCTTCTGGCGCAAGCCGCTCGACCAGATCATGGTGACGATCTAGCGCGCGGCGGCGGGGAGGGCGAACGCGCCGAAGGGGCGCGCCCGCGCGCCGCGTTTCCGGCCGGCTCAGAAGCCCCGACCGAGCGGGGTCAGGCCGTTCGTGACGATCTCGCGCAGCATGGTCACCAGCGCCCGCTGTACTCGCCACGAGGTACCGTCGACCGCCATGATCGGCGCGGCGTACACGCCGTCCGAAGCGCCGGCCGCCACCGCCGCCTGGAGCATGCGGTACTCGGTGTCGTCGTCCTGCACCAGGTCCGGCTTGCCCAGCAGGTAGGCGAGCATGGCGACCACGCCGTAGGCGCCCCAGTTCGAGACCGCCGCCGCCACCAGCACGTCGGTGCCGACGACCGTCGCCACTCCCTGGCCGCAGGGGCAGAGGCAGCGGCGCCCGGCCGGCTGCACCTCACGGATCACCTCGACGATGTTGCCGAAGCCGATCTCGTTGCCGCCGTCACCGATGCCGACCGTCAGCACACCCCGCTCGCGCGCCACCGCGGCCACCAGGTGCCCGGCC
>DASSZN010000277.1:0-9695 GCA_035702805.1 Thermomicrobiaceae bacterium
GCCGCCGCACCCGGTCGTGCAGCCCGCCGGGGAAGGCCGACGCCTGGCTGACGTGCTGCTCGAGCGCGGCGACCTTGCGGTCGAAGACCGGCGCGATGTCGACGAAGGTGTCCGGCCGGTCGCTGGCGAAGAGGAGAGCGCTGGCGACCACGTGCGGCTCGAGCCCCAGGCGCGCCTGCTCGGGGAAGAAGGTCGCCAGGCGGCACGACGGGAAGGCGGCCGCCAGCGCCGCCGCGCCGGTCGCCCGGTGGTCGGGGTGCTGCCGGTAGAGGCGCGTCAGCGGGTCGTGGGTGACGATCACGTCCGGCCGGAAGCGGCGGATCTCGGCGGTCAGCCGCTCGCGCAGCGCCAGCGTGTCGAACACCTCGCCGTCCGGGACGCGGAGGAAGGCGACGTCCTCCACCCCCAGCAGGCGTGCCGCGGCCACCTGCTCGGCCTCCCGCACCGCCATGAAGAGCTCGGGGTCGCGCTCCGGGTCTGGGTTGCCCTTGTCCCCGGAGGTGACGACCACGTAGGCCACGGCCGCGCCGGCCGCGGCCCAGCGCGCGACGCTCCCGGCGCAGAAGAAGTCCGGGTCGTCGGGGTGTGCCCCGACGATCAGGATGCGGTTGGCCCGCGGCAGGTCTGCCATCGGTTCCCTCCCGGCGCGCGAGCGGTCGGTCCCGCCCGGTTCCCGGCGAGCATAGCGGCGCGGCCGCGTACCGGCAACGCCGCCGAGCCGCGCGGTACCCTCTGACCCCGCGTGAGCCGGGCCGTCCCGGGTCCGGCGGCCCGGTCGGTCGCTTGACTTTCGGGCCGTCGCGTGCATAGTGGGTCTACCGTCACCTCGGGCGGACTCGGTCATCGGTCGGTGGGCCCTGGGCTATTGTGTCCGGCGACCCGGACCAGTCGTCCCCGGCACCCGGCAGGGCGCCGTCGCCGAGCGAGCGGGTCGACCGCGCTCGCCCGCGCGCCGGGCCGCGAGGAGGGACCACCAGCATGGAGATCCGCGCGGTCACCGTCGGCACCCAGATCGCGCACCCGGACGACGCGGTCGTCTTCGACCGCCGCGTGCCGGGGTTCATCGACTCCGCCCGGCTCCGCTTCCGCGACGCGGGCCTGACCGTGCAGACCGCCCGCATCGCCGCGCAGCCCTTCCCGAGCCTCGTGCCGGCGGACCGCGACGCCGTCGTCGGGCTCGCCCGCGCCTTCGAGCGGACCGCCCGCGAGGCCGGCTTCGGCTACGTCTCGCTCGGTCCCGCCGGGCGGTCGACGCTGCAGTACGTGCCCCACCTCGTCGAGGCGATCCTGGCGACGGAGCACGTCTTCGGCACGGTCGTCGTCGGCGACCGGGCGGACGGCGTCTCCCTCGAGGCCGCCGCCGCCGCGGCCGACGTGGTCGAGTCGCTCGCCCAGCGCTCCGCGGAGGGCTTCGCCAACCTGCGCTTCGCGGCGCTGGCCAACTGCCCGCCGGGCATCCCATTCTTCCCGGCCGGCTACCACGACGGCGGCCCGACGACCTTCGCCGTCGCCTGGCAGGCCGCCGACCTGGCGGTCGACGCCTTCGAGGCGTCCGGGACCATCGCCGACGCGCGGCGCCGGCTGCTCGAGCTGGTGGAGCGCGAGGGACGCCGTGTCGCCGCCACCGCCGCCCTCCTCGCCGAGCAGCACGAGCTGACTTTCACCGGGATTGACCTGTCGCTGGCGCCGGCGCCCGACGAGGCCGGCAGCATCGGCGCCGCCTTCGAGCGCCTGGGCGTGGACGTCTTCGGCGCGCCCGGCACCCTCTTCATCGCCTCGCTCGTCACCGACGTGCTGCGCCGGGCCGACCTGCCGGCCACCGGCTACTCCGGGCTGATGCTGCCGGTGCTGGAGGACGTGGTGCTCGGCCGGCGCGCCGCCCAGGGCACCTACACGGTGAACGACCTGCTGCTCTACTCGGCGGTCTGCGGGCTCGGCCTCGACGTCGTGCCGCTGCCCGGCGACACGGGCATCGACGACCTGCGCGGCCTCCTGCTCGACGTCGCGACCCTCGCCACGCGGCTCGACAAGCCCCTCTCGGCGCGGCTCATGCCGCTGCCCGGCAAGCAGGCCGGCGACCCGGTCGGGTTCGACGACCCCTACTTCGTGCCGGCCGCGGTGCTGCCGGTGAAGGGGCGCGGCGCCGGGCGCCTCTTCGCGCGCGAAGGGTTCTGAGCGCCGTCGCGCCGGCCGCTCAGCGCGGCGTCCCCAGGACCGCCTCCGCCAGCGCCTCCTCCGCCTCGGGCCGTACCGGGTAGCTGCCGGGCGCCGGCAAACCCTCCGCGACGGGACGGTAGCCATCGGCGCCGTAGACGATCGCCCCCACCCGGCGCTCCCCGACGTAGGTTTCCCAGTACTCCCGATAGGTGCCGTCCCGGTCCACCACCGCCCGCAGCGTGACCACCCATCGCCTGCTCATGACCCGCCCCTTCGCGGCACACCCGATCGGTCGGCGGGGACGTCGCCCCACGCCCAGCATAGCGAGCCCGCGACACATAGCTGTGGCAATGCTAGTGATTGGTGTGGCGAAAGTATGACAGGTTGGTTGCGGATCGCCCCGATGCGGGCGCGGTCAGTCGAGGATCAGCCGGGAGCGCTGGAAGCGGGCGCCGAGCGCCACGAGCAGGCCCAGGTCGACCAGCCCCAGGACCAGGCCGATCACCAGCAGGAGGAGCCCCTCGCTCGCGTTCACCACCGCCATGCCGAGCGCGGCCAGCCAGGGGTGCGGCAGCAGCTGCAGGCCAATCAGCAGCCCGAAGAAGACGCCCATCATGGCGATGCTCAGGCGCTGCTGCGCCTCCCGCACCGACGTCGAGTGCAGCGAGACGAGCGCGCCGGCGCCACCCGTGAGCGCCGCGCCGAGCAGCCCGGCCTCCAGGATCCCCAGGGCGGTGATCGGCGGGAAGAGGAGGAGCTGCCCCTGGCCGTGGACCACGTTGACCGCCAGCAGCCCGAGCAGCATGGCCACCAGAGTCAGCGCCCAGCCGTAGCCCACCGCCGCGACCATCTTCCCCGCCAGGATGGCCCGGTCCGGCAGCCGGGTCGCCAGGACCGTCTCCAGCGTGTGGCGCTCGCGCTCACCGGCGAAGGAGTCGCCGATCACGCTCAGCACCAGGATGAGGGCCAGCCAGAAGGCTCCCAGCACCGCGATCGGGGTCTGGACCCAGCTCGCGCCGATCTCGATCGGCATGACGACCCCGACGAACGCGGCGAAGAGGAGCAGGCCGAGCACTCCGCCCCGCGCGCTGCCGCGCAGGATGACGTACTCCCGCCACTCCTTGGTCGCGACCGTCCAGATGTCGACGATCATGCCTCACGCTCCATCAACGCGATGAAGGCTTCCTCGAGGGTGGCGTGCTCGCGGCGCACCTCCTCGACCGCCACCCCTCCCTCCACCAGCAGGCTGACCAGCGGCGCCATCACCGCGTCACGCCGCAGCTCGATGCGGAGCCGGTCGTCCCGCAGGTTCAGCCCGCTCACCTCCGGCCGCGCCGCCAACACGCCGAGGGTCCGGTCGCAGAACCCCGTGCCGATGACGTCGACGTGTGCCCCATCGGTCGAGCGCACCAGTTCCCGGGGGGAACCGACCGCGAGCAGGCGCCCGTTCCGGATCACTCCCACCCGGCGGCACAGCTTCTCCGCCTCGTGCAGGTTGTGCGTCGTCAGGAAGATGGTCACGCCCTCGCTCACCACCAGCGCGTCCAGGTCGTCGACCAGCTGCGCCGCCGCGATCGGGTCCAGCCCTGCCGTCGGCTCGTCGAGGAAGACCAGCGCGGGCCGGTGCATCAGCGCCCGGGCGATGCCGAGCTTCTGGCGCATGCCCCGGCTCCAGCCGCCCACTCGCTCGTCGCGCCGCTCCCAGAGGCCGAACTGCTCCAGCAGCTCGCGGGCGCGGGCGCGCCGGTCGCCGGCGGGCATGTGCCAGATCCGCCCGTAGAAGTCGAGGTTGTCCAGCGCGGTGAGCCGCTCGTAGAGCCCGGGGTACTCCAGCAGCGCGCCGGACTGGAGCCGGATCGCCGCCGCGTCCCGCCGGACGTCGTGGCCCAGCACCTGTGCCGTGCCCGCGCTCGGCTCGAGCAGCCCGAGCAGCAGCCGAATCGTCGTCGTCTTGCCGGAGCCGTTGGGGCCGAGGAAGCCGAAGACGATCCCGCTGGGCACGTCGAAGGCCAGGCCGTCGACCGCCCGGGTGCTGCCGAACTCCCGGGTCAACTGCTCGGCGCGGATTGCGACGTCGTTCATAGGACCACCGTACCGCATCGATTCCCCCCACGGTAGGACTATGCGCCCTCCACGCCCGCACGCGCAACGTACGTCGGTACCGTCGTTGCCAGGACGTTTGTCTCGCCGCCGCTCCGGTCGCGGCGCGCCGGGCTCGCGACGGGAGTGCGCTATCATGGTGGTCGAAGTCATGTCGCGCGTGCGGGCACGTCGCCGTTCGAGGGCAGCCATGTCGCGGATCGTCTCGCTCCTCCCCAGCACGACCGAGATCTGCTGCGCCATCGGCCTGGCCGATCAGCTGGTGGCCGTCACCCACGAGTGCGACTACCCGCCGGCCGTGGCGTCGCACCCGCACGTCACGCGCAACGTCCTGCCGCCCGGCATCAGCGATGGCGCCGAGATCGACCGCCTGGTGACCGAGCGGCTCCTCGAGGGCGGCTCCATCTACGAGCTCGACGTGGCGCTGCTCGCGGAGCTCGCCCCCGACCTCATCCTGACGCAGGCCCTGTGCGAGGTCTGTGCCGTCGCCTACGAGGACGTGCTCTCGATCGCCCGGCGGCTGCCCGGCCACCCGCGGGTGGCCTCGATCGACCCGCACACGCTGGAGGAGATCCTCGAGTCGATCCTCGTCGTGGGCCGGCTCGCCGGTCGACCGGACACCGCCGGGGCCGTCGTCTCGGCCCTGCGCCTGCGCCTGGCTCACCTGGCCGAGCGCCTCGGCCCGACCGCGCACCGCCCGCGCGTGGTCTGCCTGGAGTGGCTCGACCCTCCGATGGTCGCCGGCCACTGGGTGCCGGAGATGGTCGAGCGGGCCGGCGGCCGCGACGTGCTCGGCCGCGCCGGCGAGCCCGCGTTCCGGGTCGAGTGGGACGCGGTGCGCGCCGCCGCGCCGGAGGTGTTGGTCCTGATGCCGTGCGGGTACGGGCTCGAGGCGACCCTGGACGAGGTCCAGCGCCTGCTCGACCGTCCGGGCGGCTGGCCCCCCGCGGGTGCCGACATCCCGGCCGTGGCGGCCGGGCGCGTCTACGGGGTCGACGGCTCGGGCTACTTCAACCGGCCCGGCCCCCGCGTGGTCGACGGGGTCGAGATTCTGGCGCGGATCCTCCATCCCGAGGCGCTCGCGAGCACCGGGCCGCCCGACGCCGCGCGCCCGGTGGCGCCCCGCGCCGTGGAGTCGCCCCGGTGATCGACCCGGCGCAGGGGCGGCGCGCCAGACTGGGCTCGCCCCTCATCTGGCTCGCCAGCCTGGCCGGCGCCCTCAGCTTCCTCTACCCGTTCCTGCTGCCGGCCATCGGCCGGCCGGACCAGCTCGCTGGCCGCGGCACCGCGGTCTCGCTCCTCTTCGCGCTGCTCGCGGTCGTCTGCCTGGCCACGATCGTGCTCGACGTCCAGGGACGCGCGGCCGTCTCCGGCCCCGCTGCCTCCAAGCTGGTCGCGCTGCTCGGGGTGCTGGTGGCCGTCGACGCGGCGCTGCGGCTGATCCCCAGCTTCCTCGGCGCCTCGCCGATCTTTCTCCTGATCGTGCTGGTGGGCTACGCCTACGGGGCCGACTTCGGCTTCCTGATGGGCTCGGTGACCCTGCTGGTGTCGGCTTTCGTCACCGGCGGGCTCGGTCCCTGGCTCCCCTTCCAGATGCTGACGTCGGGCTGGGTCGGGATGACGGCCGGCTGGCTGCCCCGCCTGCGCGGGCGCCGCGAACTGGCGATGCTGGTGCTCTTCGGCGCGCTCTGGGGGTTCCTCTTCGGCGCGATCATGAACCTGTGGGAGTGGCCGTTCGCCGCGCCGGGGCTGTCCCAGCCCACCGGGCTCTACTGGGTGCCCGGCATGAGCGCGCTCACCACCCTCCATACCTACGCCCGCTTCTACCTGGTGACCTCGCTGGTCTACGACCTGTTCCGCGCCGTCGGTAACGCCGTGCTCCTGGTGCTGCTCGCCCGCCCGGTGCTGCTGCTGCTCGACCGCTTTCGGGTCCGCTTCAGCTGGGAGCCGTGGGTCGCCGAGGACGACCCGCTACCCCGCCAACCGGAGCCGGCCCACCCCGCGACATAGTGCACGAGTAGTGCGGTATCCATGCACTCATGGAGGAGAGCACGGCCGCGCTCGCGTCGACCATCGGTGCCCGGGTCCGGCTGGCCCGGCAGTCGCGACGCTGGACGCTCGACCTGCTGGCGCGCCGCCGGGGTCAGCCGCCGGATGGTCGTCAGCGTCGAGCAGGGTCAGGCGAACCCCAGCGTGGCGACCCTGCTGAAGCTCAGCGACGCGCTGGGGATCGGGCTGCCGGCGCTGGTCGCGCCACCCGAGCCCCGGCCAGTGAGGGTCACCCGCCACGGTGACGGCGCGGTGCTCTGGAGCAGCGACGCCGGCGGTCGCGGCGCGCTGGTCGCCGGCACCGAACCCCCGGACGTGGTCGAGCTGTGGGACTGGACGCTGGCTCCGGGAGACCGGCACGCCGGCGAGGCCCACGCGCCCGGCACCCGGGTGCTCATGCAGGTGCTGCGGGGCACGGTCGTGGTCGAGGTCGCCGGCCATACGGTCGATCTCGCGGCCGGCGACGCGGCCGCGTTCCCCGGCGACGTGCCGCACGCCTACGCTAATTCGGGCACGCAGCCGGCGCGGTTCTCCCTGGCCGTCTTCGAGCCGGGCGTGGGGCCGCGATCGCGGTCGGAGGGTGGCAATGTCTGACCTCGGCTTGCTCCAGGACTTCCTCGATGGCGGCTCCGTCGAGCCCGCCGTCTTCGCGCTGCGGCCGGACTACCGCGTTCTGATGCTGGCCGTGGACGGGCTGGTTCCCGGCCCGAGCGACCGGGAGAGCGACGCGCTGCTCGCCGCGGCGGAGGCCGCCGCCCGCGAGGCGCTCCGCGACCGGCCGGTGGCCGATCTGCCGCACGTGGCGGCGTGGCGGGAGGCGTACCGGGCCTTCGGCGCGAAGCCGCAGCGCACCCGCAATAGCCTGGAGGCGCTCCTGCGCCGGGCGGAGTCCGGCCTGCCCCGGGTAAACCGGCTGACCGACCTCTACAACGCGATGTCGGTGCTGCACCAGGTCCCGCTCGGCGGCGAGGACCTGACGCGCTACGCCGGGTCGCCGCGGCTGATCCGCGCTACCGGCACGGAGCCCTTCGACACCGCGGCCAACGGCGTCGAGGCGATCGAGTATCCGGAAGTCGACGAGGTGGTGTGGTGCGACGACGCCGGGGTGACCTGCCGGCTCTGGAACTGGCGCCAGGCGCGCCGCACCCGGCTGCGCGACGACACCACGGCGGCGCTCTTCATCCTCGACGCGCTCGCGCCGATGAGCGACGCGGCCCTCCACGCCGCCGCCGACGACCTGGTCGCCCACCTGAGGCGGCTCGGCCCCGACGTGCGCGCCGCGCGCCGCCTGATCGGCGCCGGCTCGCCAGGCGATCATCCGGGCTGACGGCGGGCCGGTGGGGCGCGGCGTCCGGCAGGGCCGGACGGCGTCTGCGGCCCGGTTCGGGCAGCACGGCAAGGAGTGGTGACCCGTGGACGCCACGCGCGGGGTCGGCGACGTCGTGACGGCCTTCGTGGCCGAGCTCACCGGGCGTCCGCTCGCCGAGCTGCCGGACCCGTCCGCGTCCGGCGACGAGTGGCCGGCCGTGCTGGGCCAGTGGCCGGCGCGACCGGACTGCGGGCTGGTGGTGATCGCCGAGCCGGAGCCGCCACGCCGGGCATCGACCTCAACGCGCCGGTGGGGCGGGAGTTCACGGTCGGGCCGGTGCGCGCGCTGGGCCGGCGCCGGTGCGAGCCGTGCGGGCACCGGCAGCGCCTGACCCGGCCGGGCGTGGTCGCGGGGCTCGTCCACCGGGGGCTGCGCGCCGACATTCTGAGCGACGGCGAGATCCGCCTGGGGGTCACCATCGCGGCGGCCGGTCGGTCGCGCTGCTGAGCGCGTCGCGAGGTGCGTCAACCACTGGGGTGGCACCGGCCGCTGTCGTAACTACGCCGTGTAGGGGAGACCGAGGATGATCCTGAGGCGATCGTCGACCTCATCGATGCGCTGATCCGACAGGCGTCCGGCTGGCCCGACTCCGGTGAAGCGGAGCAAGGAGACGGTCTGGATCTTGTCGCAGAGGATGGTCCCCCCGTCTTGAAGCCTGGGCTGCGTCCCCGGGCCATAGAGCCCCGTTTCATCCGAGTCGTACCAGACGTGGAACGGGAGCGGGCGCGTCGTTCTCGTGCGGGTGAGCGGGGCGACCATGACGAGCTGCTGCGGGCCGGCGTTGAAGGCGTCGATCGAGATGATGAGGGCGGGGCGTGTCCCGGCCTGCTCGTGACCGGCTGAGCGTTCGACGGGGATGAAGCTGACCCACCAGATCTCGCCCCGCCGCGGCGCTCGGTTCGGCAGCGGTCGCTGCCGGCTCACGCCCTGTCCTCAGGGAGCCCATCGGAGACGACCTGGTCCCAGCACTCGTACTCCTGCCGCAGCGCGGCGATCGCGTCGGGATCCTCCTCGGCGAGCTCTGCCCACATGGTGTTGTGCAGCCTGGTGATGACCTCGGCGCGGTAGCGCTCGAGCGCCCGCTCCAGGACGTGCCCCATGCTCGCATGCTCGATCTCCGCGGCCTCCTGGAGCCAGCGGTGGGCTCGGGTGCTGATCTGAACCGAGTGGCGCTGGGCGACGGACGACGACATGGGCGCACTCCTCCCGGTTACGGTGTCGACGGTGCTGTGTACATGATTGTACACGCACGTAGGCAGCGTGCCACGACCGCCGAACGGTGTCAATCCGCATCTGACCGCCGTGGCACCTCACCGAGCGTAGGGTTGCTCCCCGGTCACGGACGCGGCCCCACGGTGATCTGCCAAACCCGAGTCCCACAACTAGGCTCTGGCGCACTTTCGGTGACCGGAGCAGGCGGTGCATCCTCGGCCAGGGGACCGCGTCGGCGGTCCCTCACGCCGCGCGCAGCACCCGGATCCGCAGCAGGTCGAAGCCCGCGCGCCCGTACATCTGCCGCTTTACGAGCTTCAGCTTGGTCACCTTGCCCTCGGTTACGGCATTGCTCCACTCCTCCACGATCGGAGCCCGCACCGCAGCCTGATCGCGCTGGAGCCCCGCGGCGAACGCACGCAACTCCGGTGGCCCGGCATGCGCCTCCGTCAGCCAGCCATCGAACGCCCCGCCATCGCGCTCCCGCAGCAGGCGCCGGAAGCGCTGGACCAGAGCATGTGCCGTCGGGATGTCCGGCACCGCCGCTTCCCGTCGCGCGACCTCCGCCTGCTCGGCTGCTGAGCGCTCCGCCGGCGCACGGAGCAGGAGCCAGGCCGAGCCGCGCGGTCCCCGCTGCGGTGGGTCGCGTGCCAGTGGCTCATCCGGTCGATCTTTCCCGGATGGCCGGGGGGCTGCGACTGCGCCAGGCACGCCGCACCCAGCTGCGCGACGTCACCACGGCGGCGCTCTTCATCCTCGACGCGCTCGCGCCGATGAGCGACGCGGCCCTCCACGCCGCCGCCGACGA
>DASSZN010000279.1:0-4313 GCA_035702805.1 Thermomicrobiaceae bacterium
CGCCCGGCTGCTGCCGGGGAGCGCGGCCGAGCAGGCGCTCGAGCACCTGGCGGGGCGGGTCGGCCAGTACACCTCGCTGCACCTGTCGGCGCGCTACCCGAACCTGAGCCGCGGCCGGGTCGCGTGGCTGGTGGCGGCGCCGGCGGGGTCCGCACTCGAGATCACGATCCGGGCGGAGAAGGCCGGCATGGTGCGGGCGACGGTCGTCACCGGCGGCTGAGGCGCGTCCGGGGCGGGCACGCGCCGGTTGCGGACGCCGGGCGCAGGCCGGGACGCGTGGTACGATGCGCCGGTTGGGATACCCGGCGGAACGTCACTGAGGCGAGGAGAAGGGGCACGATGGCGGTTCCCGTGCTGCTGCCGACCGGGCTGCGCGACGAGCGCTTCGCCGGCGTCACCTACCACATCGAGGGGGAGCTGGTGCCGGCGCTGCAGGTCGAGCTGCAGGCGCAGCCGGTCTACTTCGAGCACTACGTGCTGCTCTGGAAGGACCCGAGCGTCCAGATCGGCGTGCAACCCTTGAAGGGGGCCTTCAAGCGGGTGATGGCCGGCATGCCGGTCTTCCTGACGATGGCCACCGGCCCGGGCAGGATCGCCTTCAGCCGCGACGGCGCCGGCCACGTCTTCCCCTTCCACCTGGAGCCGGGCCAGGGGATCGACGTGCGCGAGCACCAGTTTCTGGCGGCGACGGAGAGCGTGGAGTACGGCTACACCCGGGTGAAGGGCGCGGCCAACATGCTCTTCGGCGGCACCGGCTTCTTCGTCGACAGCTTCCGGGCGCGCCAGGCCGAGGGGGTCGTCTGGCTGCACGGCTACGGCAACGTCTTCGAGATCACGCTCGCTCCGGGGGAGCAGATCGACATCGAGCCGGGCGGCTGGGTCTACAAGGAGCCGTCGGTCCAGATGCAGACACAGCTGCAGAGCCTCAAGAGCGGCCTCTTCGGCAGCGCCGGCTCACTGGTCTGGAACCGCTTCACCGGCCCCGGCCGGATCGGCCTGCAGTCGATGTACCTGCACATGCCGACGGCGGAGTGAGCCGGAGGGGAGCGACGATGATCGCGCGCACCTGGCGGGGCTGGACCACGCCGGACGGCGCCGACGCCTACCAGGAGCACGTCACCACGGCGGTGCTCGACCACCTGCGCGGGGTCGGGGGGTTCCGCGGGCTGCGCCTCTGGCGGCGCCGGGACGGGGACGAGGTGGAGTTCCTGGTGATGACGACCTGGGCGACGCTGGACGCGGTGCGCGGCTTCGCCGGCGACGACATCGAGCGGGCCGTGGTCGAGCCGGCGGCGCGGCGGGTGCTGACCCGCTTCGACGACCGCTGCGTCCACTACGACCTGGCGGCCTCGAGCGACGGCGCGGCGTAGGCTGGAGTCATCCGCGTCGCGCGTCGGTGTCAGGCGACCGCGCCGGCGACGGGGCGGCCGCGGCTACAGCGCCGGTCCGTCCCGCTGAGCGTCCCCGGCAACGTCCCAGTCGAGCGGCCAGGAGGGCGGGGCGGCGGTCAACCGGGCACGGACGGCACGAGCGACACTCCGGGGCGGCTCGGGGTGTGGCATGGCGCGCAGCAGCCGGCGGACGCCACCGTAGGCGCGGAGGGTTTGCTGGCAGTCCGGGCAGCCGACGAGGTGCCGCGCCACCGCGCGGCGCTCGCCCGGCGCCAGGTCGTCGTCCATCCAGGCCGAGAGAAAGGGGCCAAACGTCTCGCAGTCGGTCATGGTGAGCGCACTTCCTTCTCCGGTCCACGCCGTTCGTCAACCACATTGCGGCGATGCGGTGCTCACCCGTGCGGCAGGCACGGCGCGTGCCACCGGTCGGGTGAGTCGCGCCGTGAACCGGGGGCGCGGTCGGAAAGACGGGAAGAGGAGCATGGGTGCATGAAAGAGGTTACGATTCCTGAGGGCAACCTGTCGCTCGACGTGGCCTCCTTCCTGGCCTGCCTGGCGTCGATTCTGGAGATGCCGGTGGAGCTCCTGCCGCTGCCCGGGCCAGACGAGGACCCAGCCACCGGCTGGACGGTATCGCGATGGCTTGGCGGGCTGGGGCTGGGACTTGCACGGCTTGCCGACCCCACCGCCTTCTCCTGGGCTGGCCCCTGGATCGCCCGGGTGCGCCGCCCCGGCACGGCCTGTCGCCACGCGGTCGTGATGTACGGCGTTCCGTCCGGCCTCCTCTGGGACCCCACCGGGAACGGCGGGATCGACAACGGCTGGATCCAGGACGGCTTCCTGGTCGCGGCGGCCGACATCGCGCTGGCGCTCCCGCCTCGGCCGGCCGCTCCGGTCGCGGCCGGGACCGTCGAGGGGATCTGGGTAGCTCCAGCGGCGGGGGAGCCCGCGCGATCGCTCGCGTCGGTGCGGGCGCTGGCCGGGCAGGGGCTCGCGGGCGACCGGCACGTGCTCGGTACCGGGACCTTCCCCTCGGGGCTGCCGGGGAGCGCGCTGACGCTGATCGCGGCGGAGGTATGCGCGTCGTTCGACCCGCCGCTCGGCCCGGACGAGCACCGGCGCAACGTGCTGACGCGCGGCGTCGACCTGAACGGGCTCGTGGGACGCGAGTTCATGGTCGGCGCGGTGCGCTGCCGGGGGATGCGCCTGTGCGAGCCGTGCCGGGTCATCCAGGGCTACGCGGCGCGCCCGGTGCTGCGCCAGCTGGTACACCGGGGCGGGCTGCGCGCCGACATCCTGGCGGACGGAGAGATCCACGTGGGAGATGCCGTGCGGGTCGTCTCGCCGGGGACAGACGGGTAGGCAGGCAACGGCGGCCCGCTCACCGCGCGGGGTCGCCATCCCGTATGCTTAGCCGCGACGTCGCTCGCGTCGCTGAGGAGATCGCCGTGCTGCGCTGCCTGCTCCGCTCCGTCGGCCCGATCCCGCTCCTGATCGCCTGACCGCTGTCCCGAGACCCCGGCGCAGGAGGACAGCGGGAGCGGGCGCCCTACCGGGCCCCTCCCGTCACATCGCGGGAGCAGCCCATCCGTGCCCACCATCGAGCGAATCGACGATCCCCCCACCGGCACCCGGCTCCGGCCGGCGGCGCGCCTCAACGCGCGGCTGCGCCGCGGGCTGGCCGCGACCGGGCGCGACTTCCTCCACCTCTGGGTCGCCGCGACGGTGTCGCAGCTCGGCTCGCAGGTCACCCTGCTGGCGCTGCCGCTGGCGGCCGTGCTCGACCTGCACGCCGACGCGGTGCAGATGGGGCTGCTGATGGCCGCCGGGACGGCCCCCTCGCTGCTCGTCGGGCTGCTGGCCGGCGCCTGGGTGGACCGGCTGCGCCGCCGGCCGCTCCTGATCGCGGCCGACCTGGGCCGCGCGGCGCTTCTGGCGACCATCCCGGTCGCCTGGCTGCTTGGCGCGCTCCACATGGAGCTGCTCTACGTGGTCTCGTTCCTGGCGGGGCTGCTCACCGTCTTCTTCGACGTGGCGCAGCTCGCGCTCGTGCCTGCCCTGGTGTCGCGGGGGGCGCTGGTGGCGGCGAGCAGCCGGCTGCGGGCGAGCGACGCGACCGCCCAGGTAGCCGGCCCGGGGCTGGCCGGGGTGCTGGTCGGCGCGGTCGGGGCGCCGCTCGCGATCGTGGCGGACGCCGCCTCTTTCCTGGCCTCGGCCGGCCTGATCGTCCGGATTCGCGCCCAGGAGGTGCCGCGACCGGCGGAGGTGCAGCCGCGACTGCGGCGGGAGATCGGCGAGGGGCTCCGGGTGGTCCTCGGCAGCCCGTACCTGCGGGCGATGGCCGGCGCCTCGGCGACGACCTCGCTCTTCGGCTACGTCTTCCTGGCGGTCTACGTCCTCTACCTGGACCGCGACCTGCACCTCGGGCCGACCGCCATCGGGCTGGTGTTCGGCTGCGGCGGGGTCGGCTCGCTGCTCGGCTCGGCACTGGCGGAGCCGGCGGCGCGCCGCTTTGGCACGGGCGCGACCATCGTCGCCGGGCGGATCCTCTTCGGGCTGGGCGGGCTGACGATCCCGCTGGCGATCTACTTCCCGCGCCACGCCCTGCCGCTGGTGCTGGCCTCGGAGTTCCTGCAGTGGGGCATGCTGGTGATCGCCGACGTCAACCAGTTGGGGCTACGCCTGGCGCTGACGCCGGCGCGGCTGCAGGGGCGGGTCAACGCGACGGTCCGCTTCCTGACGGCCGGGATGGTGCCGATCGGCTCGCTGATCGGCGGCGCGCTGGGTCAGGTGCTCGGCTATCCGACGGCGCTGGTGGTCGGCGCGCTCGGCATGCTGACGGCGGCGGCCTGGTTCGCCGGCTCGCCGGTGCCGCGGCTGCGCGCGATGCCCGATCCGGCCGGCGAGGAGACCGTGGAGGAC
>DASSZN010000294.1:0-2977 GCA_035702805.1 Thermomicrobiaceae bacterium
GGGCGATCGCGCCGCCGCCGGAGTGCCCGACGAACACGACCTTGCCGTCGGCCGGGTCGAGCGCGTCGATCAGCCGGACGACCGCGTCGACGTGGTCGCGCGGCGTGATCCCGGCGCGGTCGGCGTCGCGCGACTCCATGCCGGGCAGGGTGAGTGGGTACACGTGGTGACCCGCCCGCTCGAGTGCCGGGACGACCGCGCCCCACGACGCGCCATCGAGCCACAGGCCAGGAATGAGGATGATTTCCATCTATTTACCCACTGACTGGTCGCCATGACGCGGAAGTGCGCCGCCGGCTCGATGCACGCAACCATCCAGCGGCGCCATGCCGTCGCCCTCGTCGCTCGTGACGCTACGCCGCGGCCAGGATGCGGCGGAGGTTCTCCGGGGAGAGGAACTCGGCCACCGGCACCGTGCCGGCCAGCACGCCGAAGAAGCGGTCCGTCTCGGCCTGGTTGCCCTCCAGCGCGTGCACCAGCTCGGTGATCCGCCCCGGCTCCGGGTTGAGCGACGCGATCTGGTTCGTCAGCTCGTACATCGGCCGCGAGGCCTCGTCCCGCTGCCGGGCGTAGCGCGCCAGCGCCGCCTCCGCCCCCTCCCGGCCGGCCAGCGCCGCGTCGAGCGCCTCCGCCAGCAGTTCGGCGTCGCGGAAGGCGTCGCTGATCCCCTGCGCCGTCACCGGATCTTTGGTGTAGCCCGCGTCGCCAACCAGCGCCCAGCCCGGGCCGGAGGGGCGGCGGTAGAAGTTGGGCAGGTCGGGCGTGCCGCGCACCGGCTCCACGCGCCGGCCGCCGGCCACCCTCCCGGCCAGCCCCGGGTCGATCGCGAGCGTGCGCCGGTAGTTCCCCTCGACGTCGCTCCGGAACGCCCGGAACTCGCGGCGCGGCCAGTCGACCAGGATGCACGTCTGGCCGTCGTTGGTCGGGAAGGCCATCACCGCGCGCTCGCCCTGGGCGTAGAGCTCGACCGCCTCGGCCGGCACGCCGTCCCAGTAGCTGTAGTAGCAGCAGGTGTGCGCCGGGCGCGCGTCGTAGATCTCCGCCTTCACCTGGCGGGCGACCAGGGAGTGGCGGCCGTCGGCGCCGACGACGACCGACGCGCGCTCGGTCACGGTCGCCCCGCCGCGGGCGTGGCCGCGCACGCCGACCACCCGGCCGTCTTCCCAGACCAGCTCGGTGACGGTGAAGCCCTGGCGTAGCTCGGCGCCGGCCGCGACCGCCGCCTCGACCAGGATCGCGTCGAGCACGGTGCGGCGGGGCGCATAGTCGGCGGCGACGCCGTCGCGCGGCGGGACGGTGCCGCTCAGGCTGACGCCGGCCATGTGCATCGCCATGCGCGGGATGGGCGGGCAGCCGCTGGCGGCGACCCGCTCGAGCAGCCCCCAGCGCGCCAGGCGCTCGACGCCGGCCGCCTGGACCAGGTGGGTCGAGATCGTGTCGCTCGGGAAGCGCGCCCGGTCCAGCAGGAGGACGCGGTAGCCGCGCCGGGCGAGGAGCATGGCGGTGGGCGAGCCGGCGCAGCGGGCGCCGACGACGATGGCGTCGTAGCCGCCGGCCGGTCGCGGGCCGAGCGCCCAGCCGCCCGGGATGGCCAGCTCGCGGTCGAGCGCCAGGCGCAGGCGGTCGCGCAGGCTTGCCGGCGGGCGCGGCGCGTCCAGCCCGAGCGGCAGCGCGTCGCGGGCGAGCTCGAGCCCGGCCAGCTCGGCGCGGCAGGTGGGACAGACCGCCAGGTGCGCCGCGACCGCCGCGCGCTCGGCGCGCGGCAGCGCCCAGAGGGCGTAGGCGCCCAGCAGCTCCCGGTAGTCGTCGTGGCTGCGATCAGGACGGCGCGACGGCATCGACACCCCTCGTCCCGTTGACCTCGCCCGCGCCGAGCGTCTCCTGGAGCTTCTTCAGCCCGAGCCGCAGGCGGCCCTTGACCGTCCCCAGCGGCGCGCCGGTCCGCTCGGCGATCTCGACGTGGGTCAGCCCCTCGAAGTAGGCCAGCTCGACGGCCAGGCGCTGCTCCGGCGGCAGGGCCGCCACCGCGGCGCGCACCTGCTCCCGCTGGAGCTTCGCCGCGACCTCGCCCCAGACGTCGGGCCCCGCCAGGCCGTACTCGACCGCCTCCAGTTCGACGTCGCCTGCCCCGCGGCCGGCGCGGCGCCGCAGGACGTCGATCGCCCGGTGGTGGACGATCGTCAGCAACCAGGAGCGCAGCGTGCCGCGCCCCGGGTCGAAGCCGGCGGCCTGGCGCCAGACGCGCAGGAAGGCGTCCTGGACGACCTCCTCGGCGGCCGATCCATCGGCGAGGATCCGGTAGGCGAGCGCGAAGGCGAGCCGACCGTAGCGGTCGTAGAGCGCGACCATCGCGTCGGCGTCCCGCCCGGCGATGGCCCGCACCAGCTCGTCGTCGGCCCACTCCGCGGGCTCACCGCGGCCCGCGTACTCGGTCAGTTCCGCGCGCTCCGTCACCGGCGCCTCGCTACTCGGTACTACGCGCGATCGGGCGCGATGGACCACCCGGCCGCGTGCCCGGGCGAGGGAATTCTAACGCCATCTTCGACGTGGGCAGCGAGTCGAGCGACCCGCCGGACCGACGACGGGGAACCGGCACGACGTCGCACGTCCTGGGTGCACCTGTCGCACCCAGAGCATTGCGTTATGTCGGGCTGATCGTCGTGACCCTGGTGATCCAGACCCGTATGGGAGCCGTATCAGTGGCAGATCGCGCGATCGACCGCTGACCCGTCGGGAGCCGGAGCCGGACCGATTCCCCGGGACCGATACGGAGACAGGGTTCGAAGGGAGACCACCGTCCGTGCGCTGGAACGCCATCGACTGGGTTGCGACCGCTCTCACGATCGTCGGGGCCGTGAACTGGGGCCTGGTCGGCCTGTTCAAGTTCGACCTCGTCGCCACGCTCTTCGGCGACATGTCCGCCCTCGCGCGGATCGTCTACAGCCTGGTGGGGCTGGCCGGCCTCTGGCTGGTCTGG
>DASSZN010000319.1:0-11648 GCA_035702805.1 Thermomicrobiaceae bacterium
GCGGACGCCGCGTTCGCGGGCCGCCCCGGCGCGTTCTCCAAGATCTTGACGAGACGTTGACGGCAGGTGCTCTGCCGCTGAGGCCGTCCTGATCGCCGCCTTCCTAGACTGGTAGGGAGACCGGTCAGGCGGCCGGCCGTGGAACCGGCGGAGGTGCGCCGTGCCGGAGGCCTGGGTTGCGATCTGCGTCGTCGCGACGCTCGCGCTGGCCTGGCGCCTGGGGCTCGCCCCCGCTCCGGCCGGGCTGCTGGCCTCCGCCGGCAGCGCGGTCGGCCTCGGGCTCTGGCAGGCCGCGCGATAGGTCGGACGGCGCGCTCGCCCGGTACCCGAGCGAGACCGGAGCGACGCCGACCTCGATGAGCCCCGCGGTTGACACGACGGCGACACGTCGGGCGTCGAACTGCGACGACGATGAAACGCCGGCGATGGAACAGTCGGCAACGAGCCGCGCGGACGGCGGGAAGGAATGCGTCCGATGAGTGAATCGACCCTGCTCGTCGAGGACGACGCGCAGCTCGGCGCTATCCTCCGGCGCAGCCTGGAGCGGCGCGGCCACCCCGTGCTTCTCGCGGCCTCCGGCGCCGCCGCCCGCGCGCTGCTCGCCGCCGAGCCGGTCGACCTCGTCCTGCTCGACATCAACCTGCCGGACGAGACCGGCTGGGAGGTACTGCGCTGGCTGCGGGGACGTCCCGGACGTCAGCCGCGCGTGATCGTCCTGACCGCCGGCACCTCGGCGCGCAGCCGGGTCGCCGACCTCAAGCCCGACGCGATCCTGCTCAAGCCCTTCCCGATCGACGCGCTGCTGCGTCTCGTCGAGGGCGACGAGGGGCAGGTCGCCGATTGATCTCGTCACTGAGCGTAGCGGCAGAGGAGCAGACGGATGCTGGACGTCCTCTTCGTGGCGATCACGTTGGTCTTCTTCGTCGCGAGCTTCGCCTACACCGCCGCCTGCGAGCGGCTCTAGCGGGCGCGGTGCATCGCGTCCGGATAGCGCGGTCACAATCTGCGATTCGTCTGGAAGCCCAGGCCGTGGCATCCGGCCCGACCGCCCCATCGATCCGCGCGGCCGCCGAAGGGAGCGTCTGGCGTGAACCTGAGCTACCTGCTGGGTGGGATTGTCAGCCTGTTCGTCCTGATCTTCCTGGTCTACGTGCTCGTCCGACCCGAGCGCTTCTGAGCGCGCGGTCGGACACGGAGGCTGACACCATGGCCGATCCGCTTGGCCACGATATGCCGGAGCCCCGCCCGGAGTCCCATGACCACGACCGCACCGGTGGCACCGACCAGCGGCGGCGCGACTTCCAGACACTCGCGGCCGCCTGCCGCACGCTGGCCGTCGCTGGCCCGACGCAGGCCACCCGCATCTCGGTCTCCCTACCGGCCGACGACGACCTCGACGGCCCGGACGCGCTGGCGGACATGGCGCTGAGCCTCGCCGCCGCCCATGGGTTCGAGGTCCGGGTCGAGATCGGCCGCGGCTGGGTGACGGCGTACTTTTCCCGGCGGGAGGAGGGGTCGTGACTGTCACCGGTTGGCTGCAAGTCGCCGCGCTGTTCCTGATCGTGCTGGCGCTGACCAGGCCGCTCGGCGCTTACATGGCGCGCGTCTTCACCGGCGAGCGCACGTTGCTCGCTCCGGTCCTCGGCCCGGTCGAACGCGCCATCTACCGCGTGTCCGGCGTCGATCCCACGCAGGAGCAGGGCTGGGTCGGCTACACCGTCGCCGTGCTCGTCTTCACCCTGTTCGGCATCCTGACGACCTACCTGATCCAGCGCGTCCAGGGCGTGCTCCCCTTCAACCCGCAGGGCCTGCCCGGCGTCAAGCCCGACCTGGCCTTCAACACGGCGGTCAGCTTCAACACCAACACCAACTGGCAGAGTTACGTCCCCGAGACGACGGTGACCTACTTCACGCAGATGGCCGCCCTGGCGGTGCACAACTTCCTCTCCGCCGCCGCCGGCATCGCCATCGCCATCGCCCTCATCCGCGCCTTCGCCCGCCGCCGCGTCAGCGCCCTCGGCAACTTCTGGGTCGACCTGACCCGCGGCTCCCTCTACGTGCTGCTGCCGATCTGCATCGTCTTCGCCCTCGTCCTCGTCTGGCAGGGCGTGCCCCAGAACCTGAACGCCTACACCCACGTCACCACGCTCCAGGGGACAAGCCAGACGATCGCCCAGGGGCCGGTCGCCTCCCAGGAGATCATCAAGGAGCTCGGCACCAACGGCGGCGGGTTCTTCAACGCCAACTCGGCGCACCCCTACGAGAATCCGACCCCGCTGACCAACCTGATCGAGATGGCCGCCATCCTGGTCATCGGGGCCGGCCTGACCTACACCTTCGGCAAGATGGTCGGCAACACCCGTCAGGGCTGGGCCCTCTTCGCCGTCATGAGCGTCATCTTCCTGGCTGCGGTCGCCATCTGTTACAGCGCCGAGAAGGGGTCGGTGCCGGCGCTGGCCGGACTGCACATCGACCAGGCGATCGGCAACATGAACGGCAAGGAGACGCGCTTCGGCGTGGCCGGCTCGGCCCTCTGGGCGGTCGTGACCACCGTCACCTCCTGCGGGGCCGTCAACGCCATGCACGACAGCTTCACCGCCATCGGCGGCATGATCCCCATGGTCGACATGCAGTTGGGCGAGGTCGTCTTCGGGGGGGTCGGCTCCGGCCTCTACGGCATGATCGTCTTCGCCATCCTGGCCGTCTTCCTGGCCGGGCTGATGGTCGGACGCACCCCGGAGTACCTCGGCAAGAAGGTCGAGGCCTTCGACATGAAGATGGTCGCCCTGGCCATCCTGGTCTTCCCGGCCAGCATCCTGGGCTTCACCGCGCTCGCCGCGGTCAGCCACTGGGGCCTGGCCGGGCTCAACAACGCCGGCCCGCACGGCTTCAGCGAGATCCTCTATGCCTTCACCTCGGTGACCGCCAATAACGGCTCGGCCTTCGCCGGCCTGAGCGTGAACACCATCCCCTACAACACGACCCTCGGCCTGGCCATGCTGATCGGCCGGCTCCTCGTCATCGTACCGACGATGGCACTCGCCGGCTCGATGGTGCGCAAGCAGGCGGTCGCGCCGGGGCTGGGCACCTTCCCGACCACCGGGCCGATCTGGGTCGTGCTCCTGATCGGCGTCATCCTGATCGTCGGCGTGCTGACCTTCTTCCCGGCGCTCGCGCTCGGCCCGATCGTCGAGCACTTCCTCGGCACCGCCGGCAAGCTCTTTTGACGGAGGGAGAGTGGGGATGTCCCAATCGATGACCCCGGACCGGCCGCCGGTCCGCACCAACCCGGAGCGCGACGCCGACCCGACGCGCGGGCTCGAGCCGCCGACCGAGCGCTCCCCCGAGACCGACGCGATGAAGGAGATCTCGGCCCGACGCCGTGCCGGCTCCAGCGTCTGGACCTGGCAGTACATCCGCCCGGCTCTGGTCGGCGCCATGCGCAAGCTCGACCCGCGCTGGATGGTCAAGAGCCCGGTCATGTTCGTGGTCGAGATCGGCAGCGCCGTCACCACGGTCGTGATGCTCAAGGACCTGATCGCCGGGCCGCGCGCCGGGGCCGGCTTCGTCGTCCAGATCACGCTCTGGCTGTGGTTCACCGTGCTCTTCGCCAACTTCGCCGAGGCGCTGGCCGAGGCACGCGGCAAGGCCCAGGCCGACACCCTGCGCGCCACCCGCAAGGCCACCCCCGCCCGCCGCCTGGTCGGCGAGCGCGAGGAGACGATCTCCTCCTCCGACCTGCGCAAGGGCGACCTGGTGCTGGTGCGGGAGGGCGAGACCATCCCCTCCGACGGCGACGTCGTCGCCGGGGTGGCCTACGTCAACGAGGCCGCCATCACCGGCGAGTCGGCCCCGGTCCTCAAGGAGCCGGGCACCGACATCCGCAGCACCGTCACCGGCGGCACCCAGGTCACCAGCGACTGGCTACGCATCCGCATCACCGCCGACCCCGGCCACACCTTCCTCGACCGCATGATCTCGCTGGTCGAGGGGGCGGAGCGGCAGAAGACGCCCAACGAGATCGCCCTGAGCATCCTGCTGGCCGGGCTGTCCATCATCTTCGTGCTCGTGGTCGTCACGCTGGAGCCCTTCTCGATCTACGCGGGCGCGGCCGTCTCGACGACGGTGCTGGTTGCGCTGCTGGTCTGCCTCCTGCCGACGACCATCGGGGCGCTGCTGTCGGCCATCGGCATCGCCGGCATGGACCGGGTCACCCGCTACAACGTGCTGGCCATGTCGGGCAGGGCCGTCGAGGCGGCCGGTGACGTCGACGTGCTCCTGCTGGACAAGACGGGCACCATCACCTTCGGCAACCGCCTGGCGGCCGAGGTCATCCCGGTCGAGGGCGCCAGCCCGGCCGAGGCGCTGCACGCGGCACTGTGGTCCTCGCTCGGCGACGAGACGCCCGAGGGCAAGAGCATCGTTGCCCTGGTCGGCAAGCAGGGCGAGCCCGTCCCGGCGGAGTGGTCCAGCGGCGACACGCCGCCGTCGGGCGCCGAGGTGATCCCCTTCCGGGCGGAGACGCGCATGAGCGGGCTGCGTCTCGACGGCAGCCTGTGGCAGAAAGGGGCTGTCGACGCCGTCTACGCGTCGCTCGGGCGCGAGCCGTCGACCGAGACCCGCATGGTCGCCGACCGAATCGCCGGCGAGGGGGGCACGCCCCTGGCCGTGGCCGACGGCGCCCGGCCGGTGGGGCTGATCTACTTGAAGGACACCGTCAAGCCCGGCATGAAAGACCGCTTCGACGAGCTGCGGCGCATGGGCATCCGCACCATCATGGTCACCGGCGACAACCCGCTGACCGCCCGCACCATCGCCGCCGAGGCCGGGGTGGACGACTTCATCGCCCAGGCCAAGCCGGAGGACAAGATCGCCCGTATCAAGGCCGAGCAGGAGGCGGGCCACCTGGTCGCTATGAGCGGCGACGGCACCAACGACGCCCCGGCCCTGGCTCAGTCCGACGTGGGCCTGGCCATGAATTCGGGCACCGCCGCCGCCAAGGACGCGGCCAACATGGTCGACCTGGACTCCGACCCGACCAAGCTGATCGAGGTGGTCCAGATCGGGAAGCAGCTGCTGATCACGCGCGGGGCCATCACGACCTTCTCGGTGGCCAACGACGTCGCCAAGTACTTCGCCATCATCCCGGCCGCCTTCGCGGCGACCTACCCACAGCTCAACGCGCTCAACATCATGGGGCTCAGCTCGCCCCAGAGCGCCATCCTGTCGGCCGTGGTCTTCAACGCGCTGGTCATCATCGCGCTGATCCCGCTGGCGATGCGGGGCGTCGCCTACCGGGCGGTGCCGGCCGCCGAGATGCTGCGGCGCAACATCCTGATCTACGGACTGGGCGGCGTGATCGTGCCGTTCATCGGCATCAAGCTGATCGACCTGCTGGTGCACGCGATCCGGCTGGCCTAGGCGGGCTGGAGGAGGAAATGTCGATGGTCCAGACCATCTGGAAGCAGGCGCGGCCGGCGATCCTGATCCTCGTCATCCTGACGGCGATCCTGGGGCTGCTCTACCCGCTGGCCATCACCGGCATCGCCCAGGTGCTCTTCCCGCACCAGGCCAACGGCAGCCTGATCACGGCGAGCAACGGCACCGTGGTCGGCTCCGACCTGATCGGGCAGAACTTCACCGACATGAAGTACTTCTGGGGCCGGCCGTCGGCGGCGGGCAACGGCTACGACGCGACGGCTTCCGGCGGGACGAACTACGGCCCGACGAGCAAGGCGCTGCGGGCCGACGCGACCAAGCGGGCGGCGGCACTGCGCCGGGCGAGCGGCCTGCCGGCCAACGCGCCGGTGCCGGAGGAACTGGTGGTGGCCAGCGCCAGCGGGCTCGACCCGGACATCAGCCCGGCGGCGGCCAACTTCCAGGTGCCGCGGGTGGCGAAGGCGCGCGGTCTCCCCGAGCAGGAGCTCTACGCGCTGGTCAAGCAGCACACCACCGGGCGCGTGCTCGGCTTCCTCGGCGAGCCGACCGTCAACGTGCTGCAGCTCAACCGCGCCCTCGACCAGCTCAAGCCGAGCGCCGGCTAGCCCCGTCCCGCCGGTCAGTCGGCACGGGCCGCGCGTAGAATGGAGACCCCGGTGGATCCGGTCGTCGCGACCATAGTGACGTATCACCGCGGTGGTCGCCGGTGCTGGGTGGCGCGGGTCCAGATTCCGGGGCGCGCGGTGCTGGTGCTCCCCGAGGCGCCGTCGCGGGACGCCGCGGTCTCGGCCGTGCAGCGGCGCTGGCCGGGCGCGGAGGTCACCGACCAGGCAGCGATCGGCCGGTCGCCGAGTCTGGTCCCGTGGGCAGATACGTGGCGGTTGCTCGACGTGGACGACGTCGTCTGGGAGAGCCCAGAACCGGGACGCGGGTACCGGCACGGGCGGTGGAGGAGGTGGGCCAGATGGTGAATGGCGACGAGCCGCCAGGGCGCTCACGGATCGACGCCGAGCGCCCCACGGCGGAGCAGATGCTCGAGCGCGTCCGCCGCGAGGTTCACCAGGGCCACCAGGTCTCGGCCGGGCGCGGCCGCCTGCGCATCTTCCTCGGCGCCGCGCCCGGCGTCGGCAAGACGTACGCCATGCTCGAGGAGGCGCGCCGCCTGCGCGACGAGGAGGGCTGCGACGTCGTCATCGGCTTCGTCGAGACGTACGGCCGAGCCGAGACCGCCGCCCAGATCGGAGACCTCGAGGTCATCCCGCGACGCCAGATCCCCTACCACGGCGTGCTGCTCGAGGAGCTCGACACCGACGCCGTGCTCGCGCGCCATCCCCAGGTCGTGCTCGTCGACGAGCTCGCCCACAGCAACGCCCCAGGCTCGGCCTGCGCCAAGCGCTACCAGGACGTCGAGGTGGTGCGCGACGCCGGTATCGAGGTCCTCAGCACCATGAACGTCCAGCACCTGGAGGGGCTCAACGACCTGGTGGCCGGCGTGACCGGCGTCAAGGTGCGCGAGACAGTCCCCGACGGCGTGCTCGACGACGCCGAGGTGGTGCTGGTCGATCTGCCGCCGGCCCTGCTGCGCGAGCGCCTGGCCGCCGGCAAGATCTACCCGAAGGCCCAGGCCGTCCAGGCGCTCGAGAACTTCTTCCGCGAGTCCAACCTCACGGCGCTCCGCGAGCTCGCGCTGCGCCGCACCGCCGAGGGGGTCGAGGCTGCCCTCGAGGGTTTCATGGTCGGCCAGCAGGTGCCAGGCCCCTGGCCCACCGTCGAGCGCGTCATGGCCTGCTTCGACCATCGCACCGACGCCGAGGTCGTCGTGCGTCACGCCTGGCGCATCGCCCGCGGGCTCCACGCCGACCTGGTCGGGGTCAGCATCATCGACCGCCCGCTGAGCGACATGCCCGAGCGGCAACGCGACGCCCTCATGCGCAACATCCGCCTGGCCGAGGACCTGGGCGCCGACGTGCTGACGGTGATCGACCCGGACCCCGTCGAAGGGCTCATCCGCGTCGCCCGCACGCGCAACGTCACCGATGTGGTGATCGGCAGGCCGACCTCCTCCTGGGTGGAGCGATTGCGCGGCCGCTCGTTCCTGGACCGGCTGCTGCCGGAGCTCGACGCGGTCGACGTCCACATCGTCACGCCCACCCGCATCGCCTGTGCCCTGCCGCTGCCCGGTAGCGGGGCCGACGTGGCCACGGCCGACGCCGGCTGAGGCTCCGCCCGCGCGATCACGGTACCGCCACCCTACCCTGGTCCCGGCCGTGCGGTTCCGCTAGACTACCCCGGTCGCACGAGCGGCATGTTGGCCGTTCGGCACGGCCGCCGCGATGCGACTCGCGCGGGAGTAGCGAACCCTGGACCGCCTGCCGGACTCGGAACAACCGGCCGAACAGCCGGGCGAGCGTGCGACCAAGCGGGGCCGGCGACCCGGCGATCGCTACGTGCGCATCGTGCGCTCGAGCGAGCTGCCGGCGGCGAGGCCGACCACCGAGTACGTCGTGGCCGACCTCTCGCGGCCGGGAAGCGGCCTCGGACGCCTCTACCACCGTGTGCGCCAGGCCGTCATCGGTCACCCGCTCCAGACGTCGCAGGCCATCCACGAGCGCCTGACCAAGGTCAAAGCGCTCGCGGTCCTCTCGTCCGACGCGCTGTCGTCGACCGCCTACGCCACCGAGGAGATCCTGCTCATCCTGGTGCTGGCCGGGTCGGTGGCGTACCGCAACCTGCTGCCCATCGGCCTCGGCATCGCCGCCCTGCTGGCGATCGTCGTCTTCTCCTACCGGCAGACCATCCACGCGTACCCCCAGGGCGGCGGGTCCTACATCGTCACCAAGGACAACCTCGGCACGCTGCCAAGCCTGGTCGCGGCGGCGGCGCTGATGACGGACTACACGTTGACCGTGGCCGTCAGTATCTCCGCGGGCGTGGCAGCCATCACGTCCGCGGCACCATCGCTCCAGTCCTACGCCGTCGAGATCGCCGTGGTGGCGATCCTGGTCGTCACGCTGGTCAACCTGCGTGGGATCCGTGAGAGCGGGAGCATCTTTGCCATCCCGACCTACCTGTTCATCGTCGGCATGGTGGTGCTGCTCCTGCTCGGCTTCACCTCCTGGCTGGGGATCGGCCTGCACGCGCACCCCGTGCACAACCCGATCCCGGCCGCCGCGCAGGGGCTCACGCTCTTCCTGATCCTGCGCGCCTTCGCCTCCGGCTGTACGGCGCTGACCGGGGTGGAGGCGATCTCGGACGGCGTGCCCGCCTTCCAGGAGCCCCAGGCGGACAACGCCGCCCGCACGCTCCTGTGGATGGGCGGCATCCTCGGCACCGTCTTCCTCGGCGTGACCGTGCTCACCTTCCACTTCCACCTGGTGCCCAGCCCGAACGAGACGGTCGTCTCGCAGCTGGCGCGCTCGGTGGTCGGGCGGTCGCCGTTCTACTACTACATCCAGGCGGCCACGGCCGGCATCTTGCTGCTGGCGGCCAACACCAGCTTCTCCGACTTCCCGCGCCTGGCCTTCTTCCTGGCACGCGACAAGTTCCTGCCACACCAGTTCATGTACCGGGGCGACCGGCTGGCCTATTCCACCGGTATCGTGGTGCTGGGGCTGATCTCCGGGACGCTGGTCGTCATCTTCCACGCCAGCGTCACCGCGTTGATCCCGCTCTACGCCGTCGGCGTGTTCGTCGCCTTCACCCTCTCCCAGGCCAGCATGACCTACCGCTGGGTCACCAAGGAGCCGCGCGGCCACCGCCGCACGACCGGCATGATGATCAACGGCCTCGGCGCCCTGACCACCGGCGTCGTCGCGCTGGTCATCATCGCCACCAAGTTCCTGACCGGCGCCTGGATCGTCATGATCATCGTACCGGCGGCAGTCTGGCAACTGCTCAAGATCCACCGGCACTACGAGCGCGTGTCCGACCAGTTGGCCATGCCGTCAACTGGGGTCGAACGCCTCCCGCTGCCGACTGCCGGTCAGAGCGCCGTCATCGTCCCGATCGATACGCTCAACCGTGCCTCGATGGTCGCCATCGAGTACGCGCGCCAGATCTCGGCCGACGTCTCGGTGGTGCATGTGGCGGACGAGCGCGAGGACGCCGAGGGGCTGCGCCGCCGCTGGGAGCAGTCGGGGATCCAGCTGCCGCTGACGATCATCGAGTCTCCCTACCGGGAACTGGTCGGCCCCCTGGTGCGCTACATCGAGCAGCAGCAGGAGCTCAAGGCGGGGCAACTGGTCACCGTCGTGCTGCCGGAGTTCGTGCCGGCACACCTGTACGAGATTCCCCTGCACAACCAGACGGCCTGGCGGCTACGCACCGCCCTCTGGACACACTCCGGCATCGCCGTCACCAGCGTCCCCTACCGTCTCCACGACTGAGCCCGACCGGCTTGCGGGAGTCACCACCGGGCACGCCCGGGTCCATCCGGCTGCCGGCGCGTCCGCGCCGTGCGCGTCGGAGCCGAGAGGCAAGCGGACAACGCGGCGCGCCGCTCCCTGTCCCGTGATCCCGACGGTCTTAACGAAATCCTGATGCCTCGACCGGTTTCCCTGGCGCGGCGCTGATGGGTCGTCTCGTAGACTCGGCGCCCGCGGCCGGTGCGAGCGGGCGGCGGTTGGCGTGCCCGTCCCTGGACGGCAGTGGGGGCCGGAGAAGGACCGCGATGGGCATTGGCCGAGCGAGCGGCGTTCCCGAGCCAGAGTCCGAGCAACCCGGCGCGGGCTGGAGCGCGCTGGCCCTTCGCGGGGCCTGTCTCACGCTGGCCCGCTCGGCGCCCGGGGCGGTCTCCCGCACCTCGGTGAGCGGGCCGCGCCCTGCCGCACCGAACGGGGAGCGCTGGCTGCGGGACCTTGCCGCGCGCCTCGCCGGCGAGTACGGTCTGCAGGTCCGCATCGATTCCAGTGATCATGGCCTTAGCATTATCTTTATGCGGACGGTGCGGGAGGCCTAGTCGCCAGCGCACCGGTCTGGAATGTGCATGGCGCTCTCGCGCCCCGCCGGGTGGTCGAGCCCGGCGCTGGTGGGGAAACTCGATCGGAGCGCGACCCCTGAACCACCTGCCCGAGTCGGAGCAGCCATCGGAGCAGTCCGCTGAGCGCGCCACCAAGCGCGGCCGCCGGCCCGGCGACCGTTACGTCCGCATCGTTCGCTCCAGCGAACTTCCTGCCGCCGCGCCCCGCCATCGCTACCTGGTCGCGCCGCCGCCCAAACCGACCTCACCGGCCGGCCGCGCCGTGTCACGCGCGCGGACCTTCCTGTTCGGTCCGGCCCTGTCCACCGAGCAGGAGATCCACGAGCGCCTGACCAAGGTCAAGGCGCTCGCCATCCTCAGCTCCGACGCGCTCTCGTCCGTGGCCTACGGCACCGAGGCGATGATGCGCGTCCTCGTCCTGGCCGGCATCGCCGCGTTCACCATGATCCTGCCCCTGTCCCTGGCGGTTCTGGTCGTCCTCGTCACCGTCGTCACCTCGTACCAGCAGACGATTCAGGGCTACCCGGGCGGCGGCGGCAGCTACACCGTCGCCAGCGAGAACCTGGGCCAGCTTCCCGGATTGACCGCGGCCGCCTCATTGCTGACCGACTACGTCCTGACCGTCGCGGTCTCGGTGGCGGCCGGCATCCTCGCCCTTACCTCGGCCTTCCCCGGGCTCTACCCGTACCGGGTCTGGCTGGACCTCGGTGCCATCCTGTTCATGGTCGTCGGCAACCTGCGCGGCATTCGCGAGGCCGGCACCATATTCGCCGCGCCGACCTACATCTTCGTCATCTCGGTGCTGGGCATGATCGGCATCGGCCTGTGGCACCTGATCACCAACACGATGCCAACCTTCGTCGCGCCCGCGGGGTGGGCGGCGCAGTACCAGGCAGTCGAGCCCCTCACGGTCCTGCTCGCCCTGCGCGCCTTCTCCTCCGGCCTGTCCGCGCTGACCGGCACCGAGGCAATCTCCAACGGCGTGCCAGCCTTCAAGCCGCCGGAGAGCCGTAACGCCCGCATCACCCTCATCTGGATGGGCTCCCTGCTCGGGGTGATGTTCATCGGCATCTCCTTCTTTGCCCGCGCCATGCACGTCATCCCGGACCCGTCTCAGCAGGCGACCGTGATGAGCCAGATCGCCGTGCTCCTGGTCGGCAAGGGCTGGTACTTCTACGTCATCCAGTTCGCCACCATGCTCATCCTGATCCTGGCCGCCAACACCAGCTTC
>DASSZN010000293.1:0-17018 GCA_035702805.1 Thermomicrobiaceae bacterium
GTACTCGCGCACGCCGACCGCATCCCCAATCATGTACCAGGGGGTCGACTCGGTTACCGTGACGTCGACCAGCCTGCCTTTCCAGTCTCCATCCGCCGCGAAGAACACCAGGTTGTTACCGCGGGTGCGGCCACGCCAGCGTCCGCGCGATATGCCGTCGACCAGCACCTCGTAGGTTTGGCCGATATTGGCGCGCATGCGCGCAGTCAGGAATTCCGCCTGAAGCGTCTCGACCGCGCGATGGCGGCGCTTCTTCACGGCACGTGGAATGTCATCGGCCCAGCGGTTGGAAAGCGTCCCCGGACGCGGCGAATACATGGCCACATGGACTTTGTCGAAGCGAAGTTCGTCCAGGAGGTCCATAGTGTGTGCGAACTGCTCGTCGGTCTCTCCCGGGAACCCGACGATGATGTCGGTCGCGATGGTTACCCCGGGGATCGTCGCTCGAATGAACTCGATGCGGTCGCGGTAGTACTCGACCGTGTACGTCCGGCGCATTCGCCGCAGAACCTCGTTGTCACCGGCCTGGACCGGCAAGTTGATGTGCTCGCACAGGCTCGGTAGGTCCGCCACCGCTCGTACGATGCGATCAGACATGTACTTGGGATGCGAGGTCAGAAACCGCACTCGCTCGATACCGTCGACGCCGTCGACCGCAGCCAGAAGGTCCGCCAGATCGGGCGCGCCTGGCAGGTCATGCCCGTATGCGTTGACCGTTTGACCGAGAAGGGTGACCTCGCGGACACCACGCTCGGCGAGGCGGCGAACTTCGTCCACGACGTCGGCCAGCGGGCGGCTCACCTCACGGCCCCGCCGGTACGGAACGATGCAGTAGGAGCAGACGAAGTTGCAGCCGTAGATGATCGGGACAAAGGCCGTCACGTCGGGATCGGTCGCGCCCTCATCGTAGAAATGCGGCAGTTCGGCCAGGTCCGTGTCGACGTCGGCGAGCTCCGGTGCCAGTTCGGCGAGGCGCTCGAACTGTGACGGGCCGTAAAAGAGGTCCACATGTGGGAACCGCTCGGCGAGGCGCTGCTCTTGACCGGTGACCATACACCCGGTCAACGCGATCCGCACCGCGGGACGGCGTCGCTTCAACTCCATCAGTGCGCCGAGCTTACCGGCAACCTTGTCCTCTGCCGACTGCCGGACCACGCAGGAGTTGACGATGACGACGTCTGCCTCATGCTCGAGGTGGGTCTGAAGGTACCCCGCGCGCCTGAAGAGCGCGGCTGCCTTAGCCGACTCCGCCTCGTTCATCTGGCAGCCGATGGTCCATACGCAGAAGCGCTTGACGCCATCATCCTCGGTGGCGGTGGCCGGTTCGGCCGCAGGCCCGATCGAGAGTGGGATCACGGGAAGTCCTCCGCACCATGGGTATCCGGAAGCGCAGTCCACGCCCGGGAACGGTATTATACGCGGCGCACGTCGCGCAGTCCGCTGCGACCGGTCGCCGGCAGCGTCGTTTAGGGTTGGGGACCGGCGCAAGGGGGGACGCGCCGCGCGTCAAGGGGAGGGCAGGCAGCGTCCTGCATCGGAAGGGGAGCGGGGCGGTGGCCCTGCGTTCGCGGCGCCGGCCAGTGTCAGCTGGCCGGCGCCGCGTCGTTGTCGCTCCCTGTCCGGACATCGCCGGTGATCGCCCGATGCGTCAACCGAGTGTCGTAATTCACTGTACGGACATCTGGCGACCAAGATAGCCCGTGCTACAATGCTCCCGAAGCACCTGACGATCCCCCTGCGGAACCGGGCCGCGGCGGGCTGGAACGCTCGCTGGGGATCGATCGGGTGTGCGCGGTGGACACTGTGCAAGATATGCGCGGTCCGACCGCAAGACTGTCGGGGGGCGGGGCTGTGACCCAGCGCAAGTGCGAAACCTGTCGCTTCTTTGAGGAGGGTGGCATCGCCGCCTCGGGCTGGTGCCGCCACCCGATGCGCGAGCACCTCGAGCAGATGGTGATGGTCCGGAAGAGCGAGCTGGCCTGCCGCAACGGTTGGGACAAAGATCTCTGGGAGCCCCGCGGCGCCGTTCGTGCCGTCGTGCCCGCTCCCGTGACCGCGGCAGTCGGCGCGCGCGCGAACGCCGACAGCACGGCGATGCGCGATGACACCGACACCTTGACGGCCGTCTCGGTCGCACCACTGTCCCGGTCGTCCCGCCCGCAGCGGAGCGCGCCGCGCCTTGCGGACCCGTTCCCCGGACCGGAGCCTGCGGGTGCCTTGTCGGTTCCCGCGGCTCGTCCTTCCGAACCGCGGCGCTCCGAGCCGGGTCGTGCCGTCGACACCTCGAGCAAGCGCCACGTCGACGTGGATTCGGCTGCGTCAAGCGGCACGCGGCCGACGCGGTCGATGTCGCCGCAGCCACCAGTTCCCTCAGTGAGCGGTCAACCGTCAGTCCGTCCTGCCGCTGCCACGCCTCGGTTCTCGGGCCAGCCGACTGCCAATCCGGAGCCTCGATTCTCGGGCCAGCCGACTGCCAATCCGGAGCCTCGATTCTCGGGCCAGCCGACTGCCAATCCGGAGCCTCGGTTCTCGGGCCAACCGACCACCAATCCGGAGCCTCGACCACCCCGCGTGGCGCGGCCTGCCGGGCCGATCGCCGAGCGCTTGCCTGAGTCGCCACTTCCTCGCTTCGGCTGGCTGGACGCGGATCCGCGAGCGGCAGTTCGACCGTCAGCCCCGCCGGAGTCCTCACGTCAGGATGCATCCGGGTCGCATTGGGTCGAGACGCGAAGCGGGTCGACGGAGCCGTTCGAGGTGCTGCCGCGGGACGTTGTCCGACCACCGCGTTCGGACGAGTCGGCGATTTCGTCGCCGACCTCTGCGGAGACGCCTCCGGGCGTGGCGACGAAGGTTGTAGACGAACCGGCGCCGCTGACTGGGACGGCCGCCGAAAGCCTCGCTCGCTGCTGTGCGACCTGTCGCGACTTTCGGCCAGCGGAAGGCGGCCAACGAGGCTGGTGTAACAACCGGTTCGCGTTCGAGCAGCGCCGCATGGTCCAGGGAGACGAGATTGCCTGCGCCGGGAGCGTGGGCAACTGGTGGGTGCCAACGGACGACTGGTGGATGCAGCGCGCCGATATTTCGCACCATGCCCGTCCGACTCCCGCCGTCGATGAGTATCTGCATCGTATGCTGGCGCGGCGCCGGGAGGCGCGCTAGCGAGCCCGCGGGCTCCCCGAGGGGGGTCTGACGCGACGATCGCCGACGTCGGCGAGTACCGTCGCTCCGGGGGAAGGGAAGCGCCGAGCTACGTTATGGCCGAATTCGGAGAACTTCTGCGACACGCGCGCGCTTACAAAGGCGTCAGTCTCCGCGAAGCCGAGCGAGCCACGAAAATCAACCGTCACCACCTGGCATCTCTCGAGCGCGAGGAGTTCTCCGAACTTCCGCCCTTGATCTACGCTCGGGGTATTGTGCGGAACTACGCGCAGTACCTCGGTCTGGACCCGGTGGCAGTTCTCGCGCTATTCGAGGAAGTCCACGGTCAACGCAGCGGCGGCTTCCGGGTGGTCCCCGCGACCAAGCCCCTCAGTATCCCGTCACACTGGGCGCCGAACTTTGCGATTATTGCCTTTATGGTCGTCATGACCGCGGTGATCTTCGCTTGGCTGTACAGTGCCTATTTCGCGCCCTCGTCGGCCACGCCGACGCCAACGACGACCGCCGCACTGGTTACCAGCACGCCGGGTTCCACGTCGGTGCTGGCAGGAACGCCAACGGCCCAAGCCCTGCAGGTCGGTGCCCTCGGTACGCCCACACCGCTGGCGACCCCGACGACCGCGCCGACGCCGAGTCCGACTGCCGTGCCGACCGTGACGCCGACGGCCGTGGCGACGGTGCACCAGTTCGCGATTTCGACCCAACAAACGGTCTGGGTCGACGTCACCGTGGACGGGAAGCTCGTCTGGTCGGGCGACATTGCCCCGGGTACGACAAAGACGTTCCAGGGAAAGTTGATGCACGTCGGGTCAGGCAACAGCCCCTACGTGGACGTGTCGGTCGACGGTGTCTACCAGGGCGCGGTCGGGTCGACCTGGAACGCCTCCAAGAATTACCCGTAGTCCGTCACTCGCCAATCACACGGCGTGACTCACTCGAGGCTGAGCCATGACGGCCCGTCACCGAGCCGTGGCCGCCGCTCGGACTTCGTTCTCCCGGTAACCACTCGTCGTTCGACTCGCTCCGCGCAGTTCCGGGCACGACCACCGGAAGTACGCCCGGCCGCAGTTGCAGGTGCAACACACCGTGGCCGGCGTAATCACCGTCGATTTCGATCGGGGCCGCGGGCGTGGCCGACAGCCAGACCTCGTGGGCCGGATACTGGAGGAAGTGCCGCGACCGGTCGACGCTTCCTGCCAGGAGCCAGAGCGCCATCGTTGCTAGCCCGACCGGACCCGGCGGCGCAAAGATGCAGACGTCCATGACGCCGTCGTCTGGCCTGATCGAGCGACCCACCCGGAACCACGGATTGATGACGAACCCCCCGTTGGCGATCAGCACCATCCGCGCGGCCACGGTGACGGATGTGCCGTCGATCATCAGTGAGAACGCCGTCGGAGGTTCGAGCAGGTGCCGAACAGCCGAGGGCACGTAGGCCAGCCAGGCCGCAAGTCGCTTCCAGTCTCGACGAGCGTCCCGCATCGTCAGCGCATCGAGTCCGGCGCCGGCCATGTGCAGCATCAGGCGGTCCCCGCTCACGGCCACATCCATATAGCGGAGAGCCGGTGGGCGGAGGAGCAGTCGCGCCGCCGTGACCGGGTGGAGAGGGATGCCGAGCGACCGCGCGACGATGTTGGTCGAGCCGGTCGGGATGATCGCCAGCACCGCATCACTGTCCACCACCCCGAAGGCAACGTCCGACACCGTCCCGTCGCCGCCGACCGCGACGATGAGACGTGCCTCCTTGGCGGCCTCCCTGGCGAGCAACCGGGCGTCGCCAGGGGAGCCGGTGCGCAGGACGTCGAGATCGAAGCGGCGCTCCAGTGTGGCCCGCAGGAGCGCCTCGATCTCCTCGGCGCGACGTCGACCGGTGGCCGGATTGAGGATCGCCACGGCGCGCGGCCGAGGGCTCATCCCGTAGTCTGGCTCGGTTCGCTCTGGCTGGCGACGTGGAATCGCAGCAGCGCGCCGATGCGTCCCAGGTCGCTCAGCCGGTCGCGCAATTCTGGCGTGTCGAGGTAGACGATGCCGGCGCTCTGGCGAAACGCACCGGTGACGATCTCCGAGACGACGTTGTCGAGGAGCTCGGTTGGTCCCTCGCAGAAGACGCAGGGCCGAGGGGTGGCGTCGGTCGTCGGCTGGACCGCCCGGCAGTTCCGGCAGACCGCGCCCGGAGCCGCCAGCGTATCATCCACCACCAGCGTGAGAATCTGCCCTTGCTGCAGCGCCATAATCGTGTTGTCGATCCCCGACACGCCGCGGTCGCCCCGCAGCGCCTCGTTGCGGACCATATCGATGGCTCGCGACTTCTCCTCCGTGGCCCAGCGCTCTATGGTGTCGCGGCTCTCACGATGCACGTCGTTGATGGCCGCCTCCATCAGCGTGCGCACGGTGCCGATGTGGCGTTCCCTGAGGTAGGGGTGCAGCAGTTCGATGAACGTGGGGATGACGTCGGCGCTGCCCCCGAGGACGAGCCAGCGAAACGGTCGTTCCTGGAACAGACGGAAGAGGTCGTCGGCGACGCGCTTCAGGTGACCCCTGACGTGCTCCTCGATGTGTCGATCGTAGCGCGCCTGCGACCAGCCACCCTGGTCGTGCTGTCCGGGTACGTCCGTGTCCACGATCTGCGACAGCTCTTCAAACGTTCCGAGCTGCCCGTAAAAGATTCGCCCCTGGTTGCGTGAGACCAGGCAGGTACAGAACGGGGTGAAACGCTCGAGTACGTTGATCAGCGGGGCGACGTAGGGCTCAAACCCGACCGAGATCTCGCTCTCGATCTCCCTCGGGATCTCGATCACCTGCCAGATTCCGGCCGGACTGCTGGCGTAGAGCGCGACCCCCTGGCCAAACTGGCTCCCCTCGTCGCGAAAGAAGGCGCCGATGCGGTCGAGATCCGCGAGGACGGCCTCGGTCTGGTCGTGGTCGTAGCGGCTGTCGAGGCTGTCCGCGGCCCGGCGCAGCAGGTTCTTGAGGCGGATCGTGTAATCCTCGTCGATGCGCTCCTTGTCGACGCGGAGGATCAGGCTGATGATCGGCGACCGGTCGCTGTGAAGCTGGCCGATCGCATCGACGTCTGCACGGGTGAACACGAGGGCACCTCCCGACGATCCAGTCGCGCCGGCAGTGTCAGTGGGGCCCGCGGCGCGGCGCTGGGGGCGCGAACCGGCGGCTCAATCGTGGACGTTTTCCTCCTCAGGACCGAAAACTCGGTCCGTGATGTAGTTGGCAAGCCAGGTGGCCGCCGCGGCCAATACCAGGTTGAGCATCCCGCGAACGACGTTTCGGACCACGTCTGCCTCCTCACTCGTCGTGCGTCGCGCGAGGCACACGACTGAACGTCCGATAGCCGGACGAGCCGCACACCTCCGCTGCGCACGATGCCTGCCGTGTGAGATCCGCCACACCACTCATTGCCGAGTTCGGCAACGTCCTCCTGTCATCCATGTCTATGCCGCATCAGGCGGTCGCGCCGATCCTCGTCCGTGTAGCCCGCGATCACGCCGACGATGGCCGATGCACTCAGCAGCACGACCGCGGCGGTCATCAGATTGGCCAGCGCCGGGTGACGGGCGCCGCCGGGAAGGTGCGCCGAGATCAACGACAGGGGGTTCGCGACTTTGCCGACCAGCGTGGTGAGTTCGCCCGATGATCCGGAAGCGACGAGCGTCGCGTGGACCAGCAGGACCGAGATCGCCAGCGCCGCGAGGTCGATCACCACGCGACGTGCCAGGAGTGACGTCGAGATGTTGATCCGGAGCGGACGCGTTGTCGGCGGACGCATCAGCCTGCCACCGTGGTGCGGCGGGCTGCGATCAGTTCCGCAACCCGGTCAATGATGGCCTCGGCGACATCACTCTTGGCGGCCGGTCCTACCGCTACGGGCTCGGCGCCATGGCGGATCAGGTAGGCAGCGCTCTCGTCGCTTCCCATCGTGCTCCGCGCCTCGTTGGCGACGATGAGGTCGAGGTCTTTCGCGCGCAACTTGGCGCGAGCGTAGTCGATGACGCTGGTCGTCTCCGCCGCGAATCCTACCTTGACCAATCCCGGACGCCGGATCGACGCGAGGATGTCAGCGGTCCGGACGAGCGACAGGACCAGGTCCTCCTCCGTCTTCTTGATCTTGTGCTCGGCCACCGTGGCGGGACGGTAGTCGGCGACGGCCGCGGTCATGATCAGCGCGTCGGCTCCGTCAACCGTGCGTTCAACGGCGTCGTACATCTCTCCGGCCGTCTCTACGGCGACGACCGTGGCCGTCGCCGGCGGGGTCAGCGCGGTCGGGCCCGTGATCAAGGTAACCTGGGCACCCGCGTCCAGGGCCGCCTCGGCGACGGCGTAGCCCATCTTCCCGCTCGACCGGTTGCTGATGAAGCGGATCGGGTCCAGAGACTCGCGCGTCGGCCCGGCAGTGACGACCACCCGGCTGCCGGCGAGCCGGCCGTTTGCACCCAGCGCCGCGCGGACGTGGTCAACGATTCGCGCGACCGGCACCAGCCGGCCATATCCGATGAGTCCGGACGCCAGCGGCCCCTGGTCCGGACCGACGATCAGCGCGCCGCGGTTCCGGAGCGTCTGCAGGTTCTGCTGCGTGGCCGGATGAAGGTACATGTGGTGATCCATGGCGGGCGCAATGACAAGGGGAGCGGTGCAGGCAAGGGCGGTCACCGTCAGCATGTCGTCAGCGAGCCCGGTGGCGAGCCTGGCGATCACGTCGGCGGTGGCCGGCGCCACCACCATGACGTCGGCGTCCTCGCCCAGGGAGATGTGACCGCGGGCGTCGTCCGTCCACCCCTCGAAGACTTCGGTGTGCACCGGCCGACGAGTCAAGGTCTGGAACGTCAGAGGCGTAATGAACTCCCGTGCGGCGCGCGTCAGGATGACGTCGACGACCGCGCCACCGCGAGTCAGTTCACGGACTAACTCGACCGTCTTGTATGCCGCGATGCCGCCGGAGACCCCGAGCACCACTCGCGAACCGCGGAGGACTCTCAGCATGACGCGGCTCCCAACTGAACGAGATCAGAGGGCTCGGGCCCGACCCTCGGCAGCGAGGCGCTGAAAGCGCAGACGCAGCGTCCGCTCGATGCCCTCGAAGCCGATGCGGAGCATCGGATAGGTCAGCCAGACGACGGCCATTGCGAACAGGCTTCCCGTGAGCACGCGGAGCTCCCACGTCGTCTGGCGCCAGCCGAACAGCTCGCTGAACCCGTCTATCGCCATGGGCACCGACAGGAGGAAGGCGTAACGCCACTGGAGCGGACGCACCCTCCGACCGAACATGCCGTAGCCCAGTCCGAGGATCAACGTGCCGCTGTAAATGGCGGTGTCGCGCTCGCAGATCCCCATCTGGTAGCCGAACAGGAAGAAGCTATGCGAAGGGATCTGGGAGCAGATGAGATGAAACGTGCGGTAGATCCAGAGCGCGGCCTGCTGATGGCCGGTCGCCATCAGATACGGCGCGAGGATCGGTATCCCCACCAGCAGCGCGGCGATCCCGTTGGCGACCCACAGCCAGCGACGCGCGATGTGGTAGATCGCCCGGTCCACGGCGATGACGAGTCGTTCCTGTCCCGGCGACAGACTCGGCGACGTCCGGCTCGCGGCCTCGTGGTCCATCCCATCACCCTCGCATGACGGAGGCGGCCGCCTGAAGCGCGGAATCGACCGCGGCGTCGTCAACCTCGTAGTGCGTCACCATGCGCAGGCCGCGATGCCCGTAATTGGAGATGAGGACTCCCCGCTCCTTCATCCGTTCGACGAAGATCGGGTGGGAGACCGTCGGCTGTGTCTGGAAGATGACGATGTTGGACTGCACGGTGTCGAGGTCCACGCTGAAGCCGGGCAGTTCGTCCAGTCCCTCGGCGAGGCGGCGCGCCCGGCGGTGATCCTCCGGGAGGCGTTCGACCATCTCGGTCAGGGCGACGATCCCCGCGGCCGCGATCACCCCAGCCTGACGCATCGCGCCGCCAAGCGTCTTACGGTTGCGTCGGGCGCCCTCAATGAACTCGCGCGACCCGGTGAGGATGGATCCGACCGGCGCTGCCAACCCCTTGGAGAGGCAGAACTGGACGCTGTCGGCGTGTATGGCAAGCGCCCTCGCCGGCAGCCCAAGCGCGGCGGCGGCGTTGAAGATCCGAGCGCCGTCCATGTGCACGGCGACATCGCGACCGTGCGCCAGCGTCTGCAGATCGCGAAGGTAGTCGGGCCCGAGCACGGTTCCACCGCAGCGATTCTGGGTGTTCTCGACGCAGACGACCCCTGTCCGTGGGTATCCAGAGCGCACGGGACGAATGGCCCGGTCCACCTCGTCGAGATCAAACTCGCCGAGCCGCCCATTGTGAATGGTGTAGTACGGGAGCCCGCCGAGCGCGGCCCCGCCGCCATTCTCGAACCACAGGATGTGGGACTCGTCCCCGAGGATGACCTCGTCGCCGCGCCCGCAGTGCGTGAGGAGCGCGACCAGGTTGCCCATGGTGCCGCTGGCGACGTAGACGGCCGCCTCTTTGCCGAGCATCTCGGCGGCCAGTTCTTCGAGGCGCCGGACAGTGGGATCCTCGCCGTACTGGTCGTCACCGACCTCGGCCTCGGCCATGGCGCGGCGCATGGCCGGCGTCGGCCGCGTGACCGTGTCGCTGCGCAGGTCGATCATGGACCCCATACCCTTCCGGCTCGGCGCCGCCGACGGCGCCCCTGACTCGATTCTAACCGAGGGTCTGGGGGGCCGCTAGCACCGGCAGTCCTGCCTTGATAACGCGACGCGTGGCGGCGGCGCGCCCGAAGCGGTGAGGAGCCCGCTCGAAACCCCCTAGAATCGCCCTTGACGCGAGCGAGCGGCACGCCTATAATAGGCGTTTGCTGATAGGTGGTCGCTCGCGCAGGCGGATGCAATCAATAGCACGGCTCGTGAATCGGGAAAACCTGGGAATTCGGGAGGGCGGGTGCTGCCTTCCCGCCTTGGCGTCCATGCGCGAGGTTCCACGCTCGGCCGGCCGAACCCTTGACTGATCGCCGCCCCCGGCAGCGCCGGGACGGCAGCCCGCACCGAGTTGCCCCGTCTCTTCTCAAACAATAAGGAGCAGTGAATGGCCGTAACTCTCCGTCATCCCTTCGTTGCGGAAGTTGGCACGCGCCAGGTGCTGTCCAACCTGGGGATCGGCCGCCGCTCGTACGCCCGGATCCCGACTGTGCTGGAGATGCCGAACCTGGTGCAGCTCCAGATCGAGTCGTTCGATTGGTTCAAGGGCGAGGGGATGCGGGAGCTCCTGGCGGAGATCTCCCCGATCATCGACTACAACCAGAAGATGGAACTCCACTTCCTGGAGCACCGGTTCGACGAGCCGCGCTTCGACGAGGAGACCTGCCGTGAGCGCGACATGACCTACGCCGCGCCGCTGCGCATCCGGGTGCGGCTGATCATTCGCGACACGGGCGAGATCAAGGAGAGCGACGTCTTCCTGGGCGACTTCCCGATCATGACTCCGGACGGTACCTTCCTTATCAATGGTGCCGAGCGCGTGGTCGTGTCGCAGCTGGTGCGCTCTCCCGGGGTCTACTTCGACCTCTCCGAGGACGCGACGACCGGCCGGTTGCTCTGCGCGGCCAAGCTCATTCCGGGCCGCGGCGCCTGGCTCGAGTTCGAGACCTCGAACCGCAACGTCCTGTCGGTCAAGGTGGACCGCAAGCGAAAGCTCCCGGCGACTATCCTGCTGCGCGCGATCGGCATCTCCGACGACGACGAGATCCGAGCGCTCTTCGCCGACGTCGATGACCCGGAACACCGTTACATCGACAACACGCTGGAGCGCGATACGGCCAGGACGCCGGAGGAGGCGCAGGTCGAGCTGTACCGCCGGCTGCGCCCCGGTGACCCGCCCACGCGCGAGAACGCGTCGTCGCTGCTCGAGGGGCTCTTCTTCAATCCGCGTCGCTACGACCTGGCCAGGGTCGGGCGCTACAAGCTGAACAAGCGGCTGGGACTCGACGTCGGGCTCGACACCCGCGTGCTCACTCGCGAGGACCTGATCGAGATCATCCGCACGATGATCCGCATCAACAACGGCGAGGACCACTCGGACGACATCGACCACCTGGGCAACCGGCGCATCCGCGCCGTCGGTGAGCTCATCCAGATGCACGTGCGGACCGGCCTGCAGCGCCTCGAGCGCGGCATCCGCGAGCGCATGACCATCCAGGACATCGAGACCGTGACGCCGAACGGGCTGATCAGCACCACGCGTCCGGTCATGGCGGCCGTACGCGAGTTCTTCGGCGGTAGCCAGCTGTCCCAGTTCATGGACCAGACGAACCCGCTCGCGGAGCTCACGCACAAGCGGCGGCTGTCGGCGCTGGGGCCGGGCGGCCTGAGCCGCGATCGCGCCGGATTCGACGTCCGCGACGTGCACCACTCCCACTACGGTCGCATCTGCCCGATCGAGACGCCGGAAGGTCCGAACATCGGCCTGATGGGGTCGCTCGCGACGTACGGTCGCATCAACCAGTACGGGTTCATCGAGACGCCGTACCGACGCGTCTACCAGGCGCTGGATCCCCAGACCCAGGGCGAGACGCTGCTGGGGCGCGCTATCCGGCAGGACGTGAAGAACCCGCAGACCGGCGAGGTGATCGCCGCCGCCGGGTCGGTCGTCGACGCGGCGGCGCTGCAGCAGATGGTCGGGGCGGGCGTGACGGTGGCGCGCGTCGTCCCGTTCGTGAGCGACGAGATCGAATACCTGACGGCGGACCGCGAGGAGCAGTTCACCATCGCGCAGGCGAACACGCCGCTCGACGACGCCTCGCTGTTCCTGGTGGACCGCGTCGCGGCGCGCTTCGGCCCGCGCTTCGTGTCCGAGCCGCCCGAGCGCATCGACTACATGGACGTGTCGCCGAAGCAGGTCGTGTCGGTTGCCGCCTCGCTCATCCCGTTCCTGGAGCACGACGACGCCAACCGGGCGTTGATGGGCGCTAACATGCAGCGCCAGGCGGTGCCGCTGCTCCGTCCGCAGTCGCCGGTGGTTGGCACCGGGGCCGAGTACCACACGGCGCGCGACTCCGGGCAGGTCGTGGTGGCGCAGGTGCCCGGTACCGTGACCTCGGTCACTGGGCGGCGGATTGTCGTTCGGAACGATGACGGCACCGAGCGCACGTTCAACATGCAGAAGTTCATCCGCTCGAACCAGGACACCTGCATCAACCAGCGGCCGATCGTGCGCAAGGGCGACCGCGTGCAGCCCGGCCAGATCATCGCGGACTCCTCCAGCACCGACGACGGCGAGCTCGCGCTCGGCCAGAACGTGCTGGCGGCCTTCATGTCCTGGGAGGGCGGGAACTTCGAGGACGCCATCCTGATCAGCGAGCGGCTGGTGCGGGACGACGTCTACACGTCGATCCACATCGAGAAGTACGAGACCGAGGCGCGGGACACCAAGCTTGGCCCGGAGGAGATCACGCGCGACATCCCGAACGTCGGCGAGGACTCGCTGGCGAACCTGGATGAGAACGGGATCATCCGGATCGGCGCGGAGGTGCGGCCGAACGACATCCTGGTCGGGAAGGTCACGCCGCGCGGCGAGACGGAGCTCTCGGCTGAGGAGCGCCTGCTGCGCGCGATCTTCGGCGAGAAGGCGCGCGAGGTGAAGGACACCAGCCTGCGCGTGCCGCACGGCGTCCACGGCAAGGTCATCGACGTCAAGCGCTTCAAGCGCGAAGACGGCACCGACCACGAGCTGCCGGCAGGCGTCAACGAGATGGTGCGGGTCAGCATCGCCCAGAAGCGGAAGATCTCCGAGGGCGACAAGATGGCCGGCCGCCACGGCAACAAGGGCGTGATCTCGCGGATCCTGCCGGTCGAGGACATGCCGTACCTGCCGGATGGGACGCCGATCGACATCGTGCTGAACCCGATCGGCGTGCCGTCGCGCATGAATATCGGCCAGGTGCTGGAGATCCACCTGGGCTGGGCTGCCGAGGCCCTCGGGCTCAAGATCGCGACGCCGGTGTTCGACGGGGCGTCCGAGCGCGAGATTCACGAGCTCCTCGAAGAGGCCGAGCTGCCCAGCGACGGCAAGGTGGAGCTGTACGACGGCCGCACCGGCGAGAAGTTCGATCGCCCGGTGACCGTCGGCATCATGTACATGCTCAAGTTGGCGCACCTGGTCGAGGACAAGATCCACGCACGGTCGACTGGGCCGTACTCGCTGGTGACCCAGCAGCCGCTGGGCGGCAAGGCGCAGTTCGGCGGACAGCGCTTCGGTGAGATGGAGGTCTGGGCACTTGAGGCCTACGGCGCCGCCCACACGCTCCAGGAGATGCTGACCGTCAAGTCCGACGACGTCGTCGGACGGGTCAAGACCTACGAGGCCATCGTCAAGGGCGAGCCCATTGTCGAGGCTGGCGTGCCCGAATCGTTCAAGGTGCTGGTCAAGGAACTCCGCAGTCTCGGCCTCTCGGTCGAGGTGATCAACGAGAACGAGCAGACGATCGAGTTCACGGAGGATACGTCGCGGGATCTGCTGACGAACCTCGACCGCATCAACCTGAGCGGCTTCGAGCGGACGGAAGATTAGTGAGACTGGTGGGCAGCGAACCATGCAGACGATGAGCGCAATCGGCCGTAGCCGCGACTCCCAGAAGGCCCTGGACGTCAACGACTTCGACGCGATCAGGATCAGCCTGGCCTCGCCGGAGGCCATCCGGAGCTGGTCCTACGGTGAGGTGACCAAGCCGGAGACGATCAACTACCGCACCCTCAAGCCGGAGCACGGCGGGCTGTTCTGCGAGCGCATCTTCGGCCCGACCCGCGACTTCGAGTGCTACTGCGGCAAGTACAAGCGCGTGCGCCACGCCGGCACGATCTGTGACAAGTGCGGCGTCGAGGTCACGCGGTCCAAGGTTCGCCGGGAGCGGATGGGCCACATCGAGCTGGCTGCCCCGGTGGCGCACATCTGGTACGTCAAGGGGACGCCGAGCCGGCTCGGGTTGATGCTCGACATCTCCCCGCGCAACCTGGAGCGCGTGCTGTACTTCGCGTCCTACCTGGTCACGCGGGTCAACGAGGCGACGCGTGAGGAGGTCGTGCGGAACATCTACGCCGACCTGGACGCCGCCCTCCAGGAGCTCGACGAGGAGCTCACGTCGCGCACCGGCGAGATCGCCGCGCAGTCCGAGTCCGAGCTGACCAACCTGCGCCAGGGGGCCGACAGCCTTGGCCAGGCCGTCGAGCAGCGGCTCGGCGAGCAGCGCGCAGAGATTCAGTCTGAGGCGGACGGCGTCCGTGCCCGCCTGCAGGCGCTGATGAACGAGTCGGCGCCGGAGGACATCTCGTTCCGTGGCCACACCGTGGTGCATGAGGGCGAGAGCGTCAATGAGGACCGCGTGCGGGCGTTGAACGACGCCGTGCAGGCGGAGGTCGAGGAGCTGGCGGCGCAGGCGGAGCACGACGTCTCCAGCGGACGCGCGCTGGCCGAGGCGGAGCAGGATCAGCTCCAGTACCAGGCAGACGAGCACTCGCACCGGATCGAGAAAGAGATCGAGCAGCAGAAGGCGGCGCTGCGCGCCGAGGCCGACAGTCTGGTGCGCCCAATCAACGATCTCAAGGCGCTCCAGGTGCTGACCGAGACGCAGTACCGCGAGTTGCTCGATATCGCGCCCGAGGTCTTCGAGGCGGGCATGGGCGCCGAGGCAGTCTACGACGTCGTGTCCAAGATGGACCTGGACGAGCTGTCGTCTGGCCTGCGCGCCGAGATCCAGTCGATGAGTGGGCAGAAGCGGAAGAAGGCAACCAAGCGGCTGCGGGTGGTCGAGGCGCTGCGCAAGAGCGGCAACCGCCCGGAGTGGATGATCTTCACCGCTCTTCCCGTCATCCCGCCCGATCTGCGCCCGATGGTGCAGCTCGACGGCGGCCGGTTCGCGACCTCTGACCTCAACGACCTGTACCGCCGTGTGATCAACCGGAACAACCGGCTGAAGCGGCTCCTCGAGCTGGGCGCGCCCGACATCATCGTGCGCAACGAGAAGCGCATGCTCCAGGAAGCCGTCGACGCGCTGATCGACAACGGTCGGCGCGGCCGGGTGGTGTCGGGCAGCGGCAAGCACAAGCTCAAGAGCCTGTCCGACATGCTCAAGGGCAAGCAGGGCCGTTTCCGCCAGAACCTGCTCGGTAAGCGCGTGGACTACTCCGGCCGGTCCGTCATCGTGGTCGGCCCGGAGCTCAAGCTGCACGAGTGCGGCCTGCCGAAACGGATGGCGCTCGAGCTCTTCAAGCCGTTCGTGATGCAGAAGCTCGTGCTCCACGGGCACGCGCACAATATCAAGGCGGCCAAGCGGCTGGTCGAGCGGGTCGACCCGCACGTCTGGGACGTGCTTGAGGAGGTCATCCAGGACTACCTGGTGCTCCTCAACCGCGCGCCGACGCTGCACCGGCTCGGGATCCAGGCCTTCGAGGTTAAACTCATCGAGGGCTCGGCCATCCAGCTGCACCCGCTGGTGTGCTCGGCGTTCAACGCCGACTTCGACGGCGACCAGATGGCGGTCCACGTGCCGCTGTCGGCGGCCGCGCAGGCCGAGGCACGGCAGCGCATGCTGTCGGTGCGCAACCTGCTCGACCCGTCCGACGGCGATCCGGTGATCACGCCGACCCAGGACATCGTGCTCGGCTGCTACTACATGACGCTGCCGCGGCCCGGCGCCCGGGGCGAGGGCAAGACCTTCAGCAGCCCGAGCGAGGTGATCCTCGCCTACCAGAGCGACGTGCTCGACCTGCAGTCCACCATCAAGGTGATGATGGAGCTGGACGGTCAGGGCCCGCAGCTGATCGAGACCACCGTCGGCCGGGTGATCCTCAACAGCGTCATCCCGCCGGTGCTCGGGTACTGGAACGAGACGATGGACCGCAAGGTCCTGCGTCGCGTGGTCGCTGCCTGCTACCGCGAGCTCGGCGCCGAGGCCACCGCGGAGCTGGCAGACCGCATCAAGGGCGTCGGGTTCAACTACGCCACCAAGGGCGGCCTGACGATCGGCCTGACGGACGTGCATATTCCGGAGAGCAAGCCGGAGATCATCGGCGCGGCGGACGCCCGCGTCGACGAGGTCGAGCGCCAGTACCGGCGCGGCCTGATCACCGACTCCGAGCGGCATCGCGAGGTGGTCAACATCTGGAACGATGCCCGCGACGAGCTGGCGAAGGCGGTCGAGGTCGGGCTCGGCATGGACAACTCGCTGTTCATGATGAGCACCTCGGGCGCGAAAGGTAACATCAACCAGATCAGCCAGATGGCCGGCATGCGCGGCCTGATGCTCGACCCGGGAGGCAACATCATCGACCTGCCGATCCGGGCGAACTTCCGCGAGGGGCTGTCGGTGCTGGAGTACTTCATCTCCACCCACGGCGCCCGCAAGGGTCTGGCGGATACGGCGCTGCGCACCGCGGACTCGGGCTACCTGACCCGCCGCCTGGTGGACGTGGCCCAGGACGTGATCATCACCGGCGAGGACTGCGGCACCGAGAACGGTATCTGGATCGCCGTCGGCGGACCGGCGGAGGCGGACGCGTTCGCGGCCCACGTAGTGGGCCGGATGGCGGCCGCCCCGATCGAGGACCCGGCGACGGGCGAGGTGCTGCTCGACCGGAACCAGGAGTTCGACGAGGCGGTGGTCCGCGAGATCGTCGAGCGCGGCGTTCCGCGGGTCTACGCGCGCACCGCCATGCAGTGCGAGGCGGAGCACGGCATCTGCCGGAAGTGCTACGGACGCAACCTGGCGAGCGGCCACCTCGTGGAGCTCGGTGAGGCGGTGGGCATCATCGCCGCGCAGAGCATCGGTGAGCATGGCACGCAGTTGACGATGCGGACATTCCACACCGGCGGCGT
>DASSZN010000128.1:0-9889 GCA_035702805.1 Thermomicrobiaceae bacterium
CCCTCATGGTCCACCACGCCGGCAACAACTCGGGCGCGCCCACCGGATTCCCGGAGGGCCGCAGCCTCGCCCTGACCAATATCGACTTCGAGTTCTTCGGCAAGCCGGCACACGCGGCGGCGGACCCCTACAACGGGGTGAACGCCCTCAACGCGGTGATCAAGCTCTTTACCGGCATCGACGCGCTGCGCCAGCACGTGCAGATGGAGTCGCGCATCCACGGCATCATCACCCACGGCGGTGACGCCCCCAACGTCGTGCCCAAGTACACCGCCGCGAAGTTCTACGTCCGCGCCACCTCACGCGCATACCTGGAGGAGCTGGTCGACAAGGTGAAGAAGATCGCCGAGGGCGCGGCGCTGATGACCGGCTGCGAGGTCAAGATCACCGAGCTGGAGACGTGCTACGACATGCGCCCGAGCTACGTGCTCGGCAACGCGTACCAGGACAACATGCGGTCCGTCGGCATGGAGATCAACCCGCGGCCGGCCGGACAGAAGGCCTCTACCGACTTCGGCAACATCAGCTACCTGATGCCCTCGGTCACCGGGCGGTTCGCCATCAGCCACGACCCGATCCCCGGCCACTCCCAGCAGGTCGTCGACGCCTCCGGCTCGGACTACGGCCGGGACCAACTGATCAAGGTCTCCAAGGCCATGGCCCTGACCGCGCTCGACCTCTTCCTCGACCCCAACCTGCTCAAGGCCGCCAAGGACGAGCACGCCCGCTGGGAAGAGATGGTCGCCGGGATCTAGCGATCAGCGAGGCACGGTTCATCGCGCCGGAAGTCTCCGGAGTGACTGCCGGGAACGGCGTGAGGCTGGGCACGGGACTTGCTTAGACAAGCACCGGCGAACCCAATCCCTTCCCTTCCCGGCAGACGCCCCAGCAGTCCCCAGCTGGGGCGCCTGTCTGTCTCCCGCACCCCATCACGGTCGTTCGGGAATGGCTCTCACCGGGGAACTCGACACCTCCTCCGGCAGCGACGGACTCCTCGGCAACGTGGCGCCGAAGACCATGAGCCCGAGCGTCCCGAACACGACCGGGACGAAGGCGGCGGCCGGGTGGCCCGTCCTGTCCCACAGCCAGCCTCCGGCGAGCGGGCCGACGAACGCCAGCCCGTAGCCTATGGAGAGCGTCGCCCCGGCCAGCCGCGCCACCTCTCCGGGCTTCGCCAGTAGCGGCGGGAGCGCGTTGCTCAGCACGAGCACCGACACACCTCCGCCGCCCACCAACGCCACCCACGCCACCTGCCACGACGCCGGGCTCGTCAGCCATCCCGCCAGCCCGACGAGACAGGTCGCGCCGGCCAGCATGAACGGGATACGGCGGCCAAGCAGCCGCTGGGCGACCAGCGTCATCCCCAGACACACCGGGAGCTGGATGCCGTTGAGCATGCCGAGGACCGGCGCCGTCGCGGCCCCGTGACCGGTCGCGGCGTTGTACGGCGGGATCCACGTGTTCATCGTGAAATAGATGAGACTGCCCGAGCCGCTGAGGAGCCCCAGCTGCAACGCACTGACCGGCCGACCGGAGCGGTGCGAGTCGACATCCACGTCGTCCGATCGCGAGGCCGGCGCCGCGAAGCGACCCCGCGGCGTTCGCGCGGACGCGGGCGCCAGCGCGACCCAGAGGACCACCGTGAGCGCGACCGGTACGCTCCAGACGATGAACGTCGCACGCCAGGCGTCGGGGCCGAGCCACAGGCGCATCAGCGGCAGGGTGACGCCGGCCGAGAGCGCCTCCCCGGCGATCAGGCCGTCCGTGTAGAGGGCCGACGCCAGACCGATGCGCGCCGGAAACCACTGGCGGACCAGCACCGGCGCCGAGGTCTGCGACACGGCGACGCCCAGGCTGAAGACCCCGGTGAACACGTAGAGTGGGACTGCCGACGCCCAGACACCCCGCAGCGCAGACCCGACGAGGAGCAGCAGCAGACCGGCCGTGACGGTCCGCCGGCCGCCGAAGTGGTCGGCCAGCCAGCCCGACCCCCAGGCCATGCCGCCCATCATCAGCACTGGCAACGAGGTCACGAGCCCGGTTTCGACGTGAGACAGCCCGAGGTCGCGCTGGATGAGGGGCAGCACCGGCGGCACGCCCAGCATCACCGTGCGCATGTTCGCGCCGACGAGGGCCAGCAGCCCCAGCAGCACCAGTGCGTGCCGCCGTCCCCGGGACGACGACGCTCCCTCCGCACTCGCCTGACCCACCGCGATCTCCCCCGTCGTCGCCCAACTGCCCAGGCGGCGCGTTAGGATACGCCGCGCGCGTCCCCTGGGAAAGCGGGCGGCGCTTGACTCCCCCGTCGCCGGCTCACTACGATGGCGTCGGCGACGCGCCCCAGATCGACGCGCGGCTCTCCGGTTCGAGACGGCGAGGGAGCAGAGAATGGCGGTCCAGCCGGGACGACTCGGCGCGCTCGACGGCATCCGCGTCCTCGAGATGGGCTCGCTGATCGCGGGCCCGTTCGCGACGCGGATCATGGCCGACCTGGGCGCCGACGTGATCAAGGTGGAGCCGCCCGGCAAGGGCGACCCGTTGCGCGAGTGGGGCGAGTTGAGCGATGAAGGCTCACTCTGGTTCGCCGTCCAGGGCCGCAATAAGCGCTCGGTGACGCTCGACCTGCGCACCGCCGCCGGCCAGGCGCTCGCGCGCCGCCTCGCCCACGAGTGCGATGTCCTGGTCGAGAACTTTCGGCCCGGCGCGCTCGAGCGCTGGGGGCTCGGTCCCGAGCGCCTGCTCGACGACAACCCCGGCCTGGTCATGGTGCGCATCTCGGGCTTCGGCCAGACCGGCCCCTATAGTGCGCGTCCCGGCTTCGGCAACGTCGCCGAGTGCATGGGCGGGCTACGCTACATCACCGGCTTCCCCGACCGTCCGCCGCTGCGCGTCGGCATCAGCCTGGCCGACCACATCGCGGCGCTCTACGCCGTGATCGGCGCGCTCGCTGCCCTCCAGGACCGCCAGGTGACCGGCCGCGGTCAGGTCGTCGACGTGGCGCTCAGCGAGAGCGTCTTCAGCCTGCTCCAGGACGCGCTGCCCCAGTACGCGCGCACCGGCCGCGTCCAGGAGCGCAGCGGTAACGACCTACCGTTCGCCGCGCCGTCCAACTCCTATCAGACGGCCGACGGCGTCTGGATGGCGATCAGCGGCAACGGCGACAGCATCTTCGTCCGCCTGATGCGCGCCATCGGCCGCGAGGACCTGGCTACCGACCCGGCGCTGAGCGACAATTTGGGGCGAGTCGCCCGGGTACGCGAACTGGACGACGCCATCGCCGCCTGGGCCGGCGAGCACACCGCGGCGGAGGTCTCGGCGGCGCTCGAGACAGCCGAGGTCCCCTTCGGTCCGGTCTACAGCATCGCTGACATCGCGAGTGACCCCCAGTTCCTGGCGCGGGAGATGGTCCTCGGCGTCGGCGACCCACGCTTCGGCGAGGTTGTCATGCCGGGGGTCCTGCCGGTCTTCAGCGCCACACCGGGGAGCGTGCGCTGGCCCGGCCCCGAGGTCGGTGAGCACACCGGCGAGGTGCTGCGCGACCTCCTCGAACTGACGGACGACGAGATCGCGCGGCTGCGCGAGCGGGGCGACATCTAGCCGCATCCGTCGAGGGGAGCGAGCCGTGCACCTGCCCGAGCGAGTCCTGGTCACCGAGGTCGGGCCACGCGACGGCCTGCAGAACGAGGCAACCTCGCTCACGACCGCGCGGAAGGCCGAGTTGATCGCACGCCTCGCGGCGGCCGGTCTCTCCGATATCGAGGCGACCTCCTTCGTCCATCCCCGCTGGATCCCGCAGCTCGCCGACGCCGAGGACCTGATGCCGCTCCTGCCGCGTCGCGGCGGCATCGCCTACACCGTCCTGATCCCGAACCTGCGGGGCTACGAGCGGGCGGCGCCGCTCCGGCCCGACGCCGTGACGCTGGTCTGCTCCGCCAGCGAGCGCCACAACCGGGCCAACCTCAATCGCTCCACCGAGGAGTCACTCGCCGGTCTGGCGGAGGTCGCGGCGCGCGCCCGGGCAGACGGCGTGCCGGTGCGCGGGGCGATCTCGACGGCCTTCTGGTGCCCGTTCGAGGGCCGCGTCCCCGTGGAGCGTGTCGTCTGGGTCGCCCGTGCCTACGCCGAGATGGGCGCCGTCGAGGTCTCCCTGGCGGACACGCTGGGGACGGCCGACCCGCGCCACGTCGCGACGCTGGTGCCGCTCGTCCGGGAGGCGATCGGGCTGCCGGTCAGCCTCCACCTCCACGACACCGCCGGAATGGCGCTCGCCTGCGTCGTGGCGGGACTGGAGGTCGGCATCGACCACTTTGACGCGGCGATCGGCGGCCTCGGCGGCTGCCCCTACGCGCCCGGCGCGGCCGGCAACCTGGCGACCGAGGACCTCGTCTTCATGCTCCACCGCCTCGGCATCGCGACCGGCGTCGATGAGGAGCGCCTGCTCGACGCCGCGCGGTTCGCGCGCGAGGCGGTCGGCCACGACCTGCACAGCCGCCGGCTGGCGCTCGCCGACGCGGGCGCGCTCCCGCCGGGCGCCTGACGGTACGGCAGCGGCTGCCGCCGCCACCTAGCGACAGCCGCCCCGGCAGGTGCTAGCCTGCATCCAACCGGACCGCGTGGAAGGATGTGGGATGAGCGTCGACGACTACCCGATCGTCACCGTCCGGGGCGGAGCCTACGAGCGCGGCCGCCAGCACGGCGAGTGGGCGCGCGACCGCGTGGCCCGCACGGTCGAGATCTACCGGGCGGCCTTCCGCGACACCGCCGGGCTCGGCTGGCCGGAAGCACTGGAGCGAGCCGCCGGCTTCGCCCGGGTCATCGCGAGCCAGGACCCGGTCATCCTCGAGGAGATGCGCGGCATCGGCGACGGCGCCGGCTTCGGGCTCGAGGAGATCGTTGCGGTGAACTGTCGCACCGAGATCCTCTTCGGCGCGCGGCAGCCCGGCGCACCGGACCCGACTGCCCACGAGTGCACCACCATCGCCGTCGCGCCCTCGGCCAGCGCGACCGGCACCACGCTCCTGGCGAAGAACTGGGACTGGAAAGCCGCGTGCCGCGACTCGGTGATCGTGCTGCAGGTCGCGCAGGACGACGGGCCCGACTTCGTCATGGTCGTGGAGGCCGGTATGGTCGGCCGCGACGGCTTCAACGCGTCCGGCATCGCCATCTGCGGCAACCTGCTGCGCTCGGTCCGCGACGGCGGGACTCCGGGCGACCCCGTCCCGATCATCCGGCGGCGCGCTCTCAACAGCACGCGACTCGACGCCGCCTTCGGTGCGGTGCTCAACGCCGCCCGCTCCGCCTCGACCAACTACGTCGTGGCGCACGAGTCGGGGGTGATCGTCGACTTCGAGGCTTCGCCCCATCAGGTCTACCCGGTCTACCCCGAACGGGGCTTGCTCACCCACGCCAACCACTTCACCGCGGTTGCCGCCGAGGTGCAGGGGATCGGCCTGCTGACCGGCCCGGACACCCTCTACCGCGACCGGCGCGTCCGCGACCTGCTCGAGCCCAAGATCGGCCGGATCACGGTCGAGGACGTCCAGCGGGCGCTGACCGACCACGTCGGCTACCCGCGCTCTGTCTGCCGGCATCCCGAGGGCCCGGCCGGCACCGGCCAGACCATGAGCATCGCGTCGGTCGTGATCGACCTCGGGGCGCGGGTGATGCACGTCGCCAGCGGGCCGCCCTGCTGCCACCCGTACCGCGAGGTGCGGCTGCCCGAGCGCGAGACGGAAGGAGTCAGCGATGCTCGACACGCGCGTGTTGCCGCTGGTTGAGGTCGCCGGCAGCCACCGCGAGATGGGTCGCCAGCTCGGCGAGCAGCTGCGCGACGAGGTGCGCGCTTACTCCGCGATGTGGCTCGGCAAGGCGTCGTCGCGCAGCGGGCTGGACCGCGACGCGCTGCTCGGCCAGATGACGGGCTTCGTCCGGACCATCGACGAGTACGCGCCGCGCCTGGCCGAGGAGGTCCGCGGCGTCGCCGAGGGCGCCGGCATCCCGGAGCCCGAGGCGTTCTCGATCCAGATCCGCATGGAACTCCTCCACGCCGGGCCGCCTCCGCCCTCCTGCACCACCTTCGCCCTGACCGGCGCCCACACCGCGACCGGCGGCACGGTCGTTGGCCAGAACGTCGACCTGGATGCCGAGGTCGAGGACTTCGGGCTCATCCTGACGATGCGGCCTGACGACGCGCCCGCGGTGCTGATGTACGTCAGCCCGGGACTGGTGAGCTACGTGGGCCTCAACGAGGCGGGCCTGGCCGTGCACGGCAACCTGCTCAACGCCCCGGGGTGGCGCGCCGGCTTCCCGCGCTACCTGCTCACCCGGCTCATGCTCGAGCAGTCCACCGTCGCCGACGCCCTGGAGGCCGGGCTGCGGCCCTGCCGCGCCTCGTCGCGCAACCTGATCCTGGGCGACGCCGAGGGCGCCATCGCCGACCTGGAGCTCACCGTTGACGACCACGCCGTCCTCACAGCCGACGACGGCGTCCTGGTCCACGCCAACCACTACCTGGCGGAGAGTCTCGCGCACCTCGCCGCGACGAACCCGCCGCCCGACAGCTCGATCCACCGGCAGGCACGCATGGCCGACCTGATCGCGGGCGCGACCCAGCCGCTCTCGATCGAGGATCTGCAGGGGTTCTTCCGCGACCACGACGGCTACCCCGGCTCGATCTGTGCCCACGAGCGACCGACCGCGACCAGCAAGACGGTCGCGTCTCTCATCAGCGAGCCGGGGGCCAGGCGGCTGCACGCTGCCTTCGGCAGCCCGTGCGCGCACGACTACGCCGTCTACTCGCTCTGACGGGGAGGAGGTCCGGATGACCCACCAGTGGCCGGGCGGTGCCCGCTGCGTCGCGGTCTTCAGCTGCGACTTCGACGGCACCGGCAACGAGATCGGCAAGAAACTGGCGCCCGCCGGCATCAACGCGGCCGGCGGCTACTCGGCACGGCGCGGCGTCGCGCGCATGCTCGACATCTTCGACCGCCACGGCATCCCGGCGACCTTCTTCGTCCCCGGGTACGACGCGGAGCAGCACCCCGACGTGGTGCGGAGCATCATCCGGGCGGGTCACGAAGTCGCCGCCCACGGCTACGTCCATGAGAGCTTCGACGTGCCCGAGGACGAGGAGGAGCGGCTGCTGCGCATGAGCCACGACATCCTCGTCGACGTCACCGGGACGGCGCCCCTCGGCTGGCGCAGCCCGGGCGGCAAGAAGAGCAGCATCACCCTGCGGGTGCTGCGGGAACTCGGCTACATCTTCGACTCCAGCGATAAGGACTACGACATGCCCTACCCAGCGGTCGTGTCCGGCGAGCCGTCGCGCGAGATGGTCGAGATTCCGAACAACACGGCCACCCTCGACGACTCGCCCCTCTACGTCCAGGGCGCCCGGACCCCCGAGGAGGTGCTGGATCTCTGGAGGGCCGAGTTCGACGCCCTCTACCACGACACCGGTTACTTCATCGTCACCTTCCACCCCCGTGCCGGCTTCGGTAGCGGAACTCCCGCGCGGGCGGGCGTAGTCGACCGGCTGATCAGCTACATCCAGACCTACCCCGACGTCCACTTCAGCAACCTGGGCAGCCTCGCCCGCTGGTGCCTCGATCCGGCGCACGGGTTCATGACGCCGGAGGTTCGCCTGGGAGGTCGCGCATGAGCGTCGTCAAGCGCTGGCCCGATGGCGCCCAGTGCGCCGTCAGCATCACCGTCAACTTCGACGGCGAGAGCGTCGAGCAGTCGGTGCTGCCGAACCAGCCCCTCTGGGGCCGCTACTCTTTCGGCCGCTACGGCGCGCAGGCGGGCATCGTGCGCCTGCTCGACGCCTTCAGCCGCCACGGCGCCCGGGCCACCTTCTTCGTGCCCGGCTGGGACGCCGAGCGCTACCCGCACGTCATGGAGCGGATCGCCGCGGACGGCCACGAGGTCGCGGGGCACGGCTTCGCCCACGAGGACTTCAGCGCGCTCGCGCGGGACGCCCAGCGCGACGTCTTGGAGCGGAGCGAGGCGGCGTTCGAGCGCGCGTTCGGCACCCGGCCGGCCGGCTGGCGCGCGCCCGAGGGATTGATGAGCCTGGAGACGCGCGGCATCCTCGCGGACCGCGGCTACCGCTACGATAGCTCCTACAACGACGACGACCTGCCGTACCTGGCCGGGGAGGCGCACGGGAACCGGCTGGTCGAACTGCCCGTCTTCTGGTCGAGCAGCGACCGCCAGTACTACAGTGTGTACCGGCGCTCGAGCGTCGTCGCGACCGCGCTGATCGAGGACTTCCGCGCCATGTACGAGGTCGGCGGCCTCTGCACGCTGATCCTCCACCCGCGCGGCGACTACGGCTCCGGTCGCGCCGAGCGCATCCACGCCGTCGACGCGCTGCTCCAGGCCATCCGCGAGACGCCGCGTGTCTGGCTGGCGACCTGCGGCGAGATCGCGAACTGGGCGCTCGATCCCGCGTCGACAAGCGCGTGAGGAACACAGCGTAAGGATTGGCGCCGTCCCCGTTTCCGCGGAGGGCGACGCCGCCATGGTGAGGAGGAGCAATCCATGACCCCGGAGGAGATGGAGCGCGTGCGTGCCGCCGCTCGGTCGCGCATCGAGGCGACCGCCGAGCTGACGGCGCGCATCTGCGCGGTGCCCGCGCCGGGCGGCCTCGAGCGCGAGCGGGCGGAGTTCGTCGCCGGACTGCTCCGCGAGCGCGGCTACGACCCGGTAATCGACGAGATCAGCAACGTCTACGTGCGGCGCGGCCAGCGCGGCGGACCGGTGCTGATGCTGCTCGCCCACATCGACACCGTCTTCCCGGCCGGCACGCCGATCGAGGTCAGGCGTGAGGGCGATCTCCTCCACGGTCCCGGCATCGGCGACAACAGCAACCGCGTCGCGGCCATGATCGAGGCGCTCGAGATCCTGGATGAGCTCGGCATCGAGACCCCGGCCGACATCATCGCGGTCGCCGACGTCGGCGAGGAGGGACTCGGCAACCTGCGCGGGGCGCGCGCCGCCGTCGAGCGCTACCGCGACGAGCTCGGCGCGGTAGTCGTGCTCGACGGGCCACTCGGGTCGGTCACGCACGGGGCCGTCGGCTCGAAGCGCTGGCGCGTCACCGTGACCGGGCCCGGCGGCCACTCCTTCGGCGCGTTCGGGACCCCGAGCGCCATCCACGGGCTCGGCCGGATCATCGCCGCCATCGCCGACGTCGAGGTGCCGAAGGACCCCAAGACGACCTACAACGTCGGCACCATCGAGGGCGGAACCTCGGTCAACACCATCGCCGCGCGCGCCAGCGCGCTCGTCGACATGCGCTCGACCGACCCCGCCGCGCTCGACCGGCTGGCGGCGCGCGTGCGCGAGCTCGTCGAGCTGCGCGTCGGCCCCGGGCTCCAGACGTCGATCGAGGTCGTCGGCGAGCGGCCGGCCGGCTCACGCCCGCAGTCCGACCCGCTGGTGCAGCTCGCCGGCCGCGCCGTGCGCTGGATCGGCCTCGAGCCGAGCTTCGGCGCGTCGAGCACCGACGCCAACATCCCGATCAGCCTGGGGATTCCGGCGGTCGTCATCGGCATCACGCACGGCGGCGGCACCCACACCGTCGAGGAGTACCTCGAGGTCCCGCCGATCGGGGACGGGCTTGCCCACGCCACCCGCCTGACCGTCGAGGCGTCCGAGCTGGTTGCGTCGGGCGGCGCGACCACGCGCTGAAACAGCGTCGCCTGCTCGCCTGTCCTGCTATCCTCGCGGCCGACGGCAGGAGGCGTGGCCAACGGCCGCGGGGAACCAGGCGAGCGAGGGAGAGGCGTCGAGACAGTGTCCGGAGGCAAGCTAGCGGGAACGCGGCGCTACGCCATCAGCGTGGACGTGGGCGGCACGTTCACCGACTTCGTGCTGTTCGACC
>DASSZN010000227.1:0-7625 GCA_035702805.1 Thermomicrobiaceae bacterium
CGGCCCGGCTCAGCTCCTCACCCCGGCGGTGCTGGCGCAGGTCCCCGGCTTCCTCCTCACCGCCGCCGTGATGTCCGTCATCGCCCAGACGCTCACCGCCCACCGCGAGACGGCGGCGCGGCTCACCGCCGCGGAGGCGCAGTTCCGCCGCCTGGTCGAGCACCTGCCGCTGGGGGTCTACCAGGCCGGCGTTGACGGCCCCATCACCTACGTCAGCCCCCGGGCGCGCGCCCTCTTCGGCGCCGACGACGCCACGGTGCGGCGGGACGTCGCCTGGACGCTCGCCCATCTGGTCCACCCCGATGACCAGGCCCGGGTGGCGGCGGCCCGGGCCGCCCACCACGCCGGCGGGGAGCCGACCGACCTGGAGTTCCGCCTGCTCGACGCCCAGGGGCAGCTGCGCTGGGTGCGGGCCCGCTCGGTCCTGGTCGACGGCACCGACGGCACCCCGGCGTCCTGGCTGGGGACGCTCGAGGACGTCACCGCCCGCCGCGCGGCGGAGGAGGCCCGCCAGGCCGCCGAGGCGCGCTACCGCACCCTCGTCGAGCAGCTGCCGGCGGTCACCTACAGCTCCGCCTACGACGGCGCCGAGGCCCCCAGCTACGTCAGCCCGCAGATCGAGGCGCTGCTGGGTTACCCCGCCGCGGACTGGCTGCGCCAACCGACCCTGTGGGTCGACCGCCTGCACCCCGACGACCGCGCCCGCGTCCTCGCGGCGCTGGGCGACCCGGCGGGCCCGCGCCGGCAGCTGGAGTACCGCACCCTCGCCCACGACGGGCGGGTCGTCTGGGTCGAGAGCATCGCCACGCTCGTCCACGACGCCGACGGCCGACCGGCCTACTGGCACGGGGTGCTGCTCGACGTGACGGCGCGCAAGGCGGCCGAGGCCGCCCAGCGGGAGCTGGCCGCCATCGTGACCGCCTCCCGGGACGCCATCACCGGCACGACCCTCGACGGCACCATCACCAGCTGGAACCGCGGCGCCGAGCGCCTCTACGGCTACGCGGCCGCCGAGGTGCTGGGCCAGTCGATCGCCCGCCTGATGCCCCCCGGCCACCGGCGCGACCTGCCGGTCCTGATGGAGCGGCTGCGCCGGGGCGAGGCGGTCTCCGACTACGACACGGTGCGGCTGGGCAAGGAGGGCCAGCACGTCGACGTGGCCCTGACCCTCTCCCCGCGCGTCGACGAGCCCGGCCAGGTCGTGGGGGTCTCGACCGTCGCCCGCGACATGCGCGAGCGCAAGCGGCTCGAGGCGGAGCTGGCCCACCAGGCCTTCCACGACCAGCTGACCGGTCTGGCCAACCGGGCCCTCTTCCACGACCGGGTGGTGCACGCCCTCGCCCGGCGCCAGCGGCCGGGCCGAGCGGTCGGCGTCCTCTTCCTGGACCTGGACAACTTCAAGGTGATCAACGACAGCCTGGGCCATGACGCCGGCGACGCCCTGCTGGTGGCGGTGGCGCGACGCTTCAGCGGGGTGTTGCGGCCGGGGGACACCGCGGCGCGCATGGGCGGGGACGAGTTCACCTTCGTGCTGGAGGACCTGGCCGACGCCGACGAGGCCTTGACCGTGGCCCAGCGGCTGGTGGCCGCGCTGCGGGCGCCGGTCCGGGCCGGAGACCAGGAGCTGGTCGTCACGGCCAGCGTCGGCGTGGCGGTGGCCGGCGACAGCACGGCGACGCCGACGGACCTGCTGCGCCACGCCGACGCCGCCATGTACCAGGCCAAGCAGCTGGGCAAGGGGCGGGTGGCGGTCTACGACCCGAGCTTCGAGGCCCAGGTCTGGGCGCGGCTGCACCTGGAGCAGGACCTGCGCCGGGCGCTGGAGGGCGGGGAGCTCACGCTGGTCTACCAGCCGATCGTCCCGCTGGCGGGCGGGACGGCGTTCGGGGTGGAGGCGCTGACCCGCTGGGACCACCCGGTGCACGGCGAGATCAGCCCGTCCTCCTTCATCCCCCTCGCCGAGGAGACGGGGCTCATCGTGCCGCTGGGAGCGTGGGTGCTGCGGACGGCCTGCCGCCAGCTGCGCCAGTGGCAGGAGACCCTCGGCGACCAGGCGCCCGCCGTCGTGAGCGTCAACCTGGCGGTGCACCAGGTCCACGATCCCGACCTGGTCGACAGCGTGGTGCGGGTCCTGGACGAGACGGGGCTGGCGCCGGCGGCGTTGGTGCTGGAGATCACCGAGAGCGCGCTGGTCGACACGGCGGCGCTGGCGACCATCGACCGGCTGCGGGGGTTGGGGGTGCGACTGGCGATCGACGACTTCGGCACCGGCTACGCCTCGCTGGCCTACCTCCAGCGCCTGCCGGTCGACTTCGTCAAGATCGACCACTCGTTCATCGCCGGCCTGGGGCATGACCCCGGCGACACCATCATCACCTCGGGCATCATCGGGCTGGCCCACGGGCTACGGCTGCAGGTGGTGGCCGAGGGGGTGGAGGCGGAGGAGCAGCTGGCGCCGCTGCGGGCGCTGGCCTGCGACCTCGCCCAGGGGTTCGCGCTGGCGCGGCCGATGCCCCACGATGCCCTGGCGCGGTTCGTCGCCGAGACGGGGCGCTGGCGCGACACGGCGGACCCGACCGCCGCGCGCCGCCTGCTGGCGCCGGCCGATGTGGCCAGGCCGCCCGATCCGGCCGGCGCCGACGCCCCGCCGCGTGCCCTGACCGGGAGCGACGGCGACGCGGGGCGCTGACCCGCAGTCTGCCGCCCGCGCGCTACCCCGACCGCTCGCCGGCGCCGATCTCCCCCCGACGCCCGCGGGCCCACCTTCGCCCTGCGCTCCACCCCCGACCAGGAGGTCTCGCTGAGCGACGTGCCGACGCGGCCGGCGACCGGGGCAGGTTCTGGCCGATGCACGACACGCTCTTCGAGCACCAGGACGTGCTCGACCGGGACGACCTGGTGCGCCACGCCGGTGACCTGGGTCTCGACGTCGACCGGTTCCGCCGCGCGCTCGACGACCACACGAACGCCGGGCGGGTCCACGAGGACTTCATGAGCGGCGAGCGCAGCGGCGTCAACGGCACGCCCACCTTTGTCGTCGACGGCGACTGCTACGACGGCTCCCTCGACCACGTGTCGCTGCACGAAGTTGGCGGGTATGCGCTGACCGCACTGGCGTCCGCGGTTGATCGCGTGGCGGAGTCGCCGTTGGCGCGGGTCCCGGGCCGAGCGCGACCGTACACCGGCCGGCGTCCGCGGCCGAAACGCCCGGAGCCCACGGAGCGAGCCCCGTCGTGTCACTGCCACGTGAGCCGCGGCCCCGCGTCAGTCCGCCGCGGTTCACTCCTCGGCACGGGCCTCGCGGATGGCCCGCTGGATGGCGGGGAGGTTCGCCTCCGTGCCCACCAGTGGCAGGCCGCGGTGCCGGCGGTAGAGCGCGTAGAGGACCAGTCCGGCCAGCATCCAGCCCAATCCCACCCAGCGTGCCGCCACGTGGGTGACGACCACCGAGCCCCAGACGATCAGCGTGCCGCAGCCCCCGATCAACGGCAGCACCGCGACCTCACGCCCCCGCCAGCGTACCGCGCCCGGGACGCGGAACGTCTCCGCCGGCTCGACGTCCATCCGCCGCAGTTTGACCACGGCGAAGTGCGCCGCGGTGAACCCGATCAGCGCCCCGAACGACAGCAGCGTCCCCAGCAGGTCGGCCTCCGAGACGCCGAAGAGCCCGGGGAGCAGCATGGCGATCGCCACCGCGCCGCCGGTCACGATCGCCATCCAGGGCACGTGCGTGCGCGGGTGGAGTCGCCCGAACAGCGACGGCAGGTGGTCGTGCTGGCTCTGGGAGTAGGTCAGCCGGGACAGCCCGAGCAGCGCCGCGTTGGTGGCGATCAGCAGGATCGTCGCCGCCAGCACGCCAACCCAGCCCGCCAGGAACGGCTTGAGCGGGTCGAGCCAGGTCGGTAAGTTCCGCACCACCCCCACCACGGGGTCGGCCTGGTAGATCGTGCCCAGGTCGGTCGTGTAGTGGCTGCCGGTGACCGGGCTGACCGCGGCCTGCCGGTACACCGGCATGGCCGACAGCGCCACGCTGGTCAGGAGCAGGTAGATGCCGAGCACGGCCACGATCAGCCCGATCGTCGCCCGGGGGATGGCCCGCGCGGGGTTCTTGGTCTCGCCGGCCAGGTTGGAGATGGTTTCGATGCCGGTGTAGGCGACCACGGCGATCGAGACGCTGAAGGCGAACTCGCCCCAGGTCGGGGCGACCCCGAGGTGAATGTTGTGGATCAGGGTCGGCAGGCTGAACACGGCCATGAGTCCCAGCAGAATGATCATCGCCTGGGTAATGAGGTCCGCCACGGCGACGGCCAGGTTGAGCCGGGCCGCCTCCTGGACGCCGACGAGGTTGAGCAGGATGAGCAGCCCCAGGACGACCATGCCGCCGAGCGCGTCGCCCGGCGCGTGCCGCAGGGCGGGGATGCCGAGGGCTGCCAGGTAGTGGGGCACGAAGAGGGCGCTGATCGCGGCGGTCAGGATGTAGTCGAGTGCCACACCCCAGCCGGCGAGGAAGCCGACCAGGTCGTTGAAGGCCACCCGGGCAAAGGTCGAGCAGCCACCGGCCTCGGGCAGGAGGGTGGCGGCCTCGGCGTAGCTGAGCGCCGTGGTGATGAACAGCAGCCCGGCCACCAGGAAGACGACCGGCGTCAGACCGAGCGCGAAGAGCGCCACCAGGCCGAGCGCGAAGTAGATGTCTGACCCGACGTTACCGTAGGCGGCGGCGAAGAGAGCCGGTGCCTCCAGGGTGCGGTTCAACCGGCCCAGCGGGAGCCCGCGTCGAGGCCGGAAGGTCCGGGTTGCCGGTCGCTGTGCCATCGGTCCAGAGTCCCTCGTCGGCCGGCGCGCCCACGCCGCGGCCCGCGTGCCCTAGGATAGCAGCCGCGTCCCGCTCGCCGGCCGCGGTGTGGTTGACAGGAGTCGACGCCCTGGCTATGCTCAGCCGGGGCTTCTCCCCGTCCGGGCCGCACCACGGCGCCGGGCTCGATCTCGTCGGAGGTGGCGTCGCGTGTCGAGTAGCCATGAACGTCAGGTGCGCCGGGCGGACGGCGGCCAGGTGTAGGTACGCGGCCACGGTTTCCTCTCCCGTCTCGTGCCGGGCCGCCGTGACTGGCGACCCGTCCCCTCCCAGCGGCCTCTCCCGTCGCACCGCAGACTAAGCAAACCCTGTCTCGTCCGTCGATCCGGACCGGCCGATGCGATGCCGTGCCGCGTGTGCCTGGTGGCTGTCGTGAGCGCGCGAACGCGGCCGCGACCACCCACACCGCGGGCCGCGAGACCCGGTGCCGGGCTCGTGCGTCGTGACGGCGCGCCGGAGCCTCCGCGGCGCGTTGGCCCGGCACGTGCCCCGGCCCTCGGCGCTCGCGGCGCCGCCCTCATCCGGATTCGGACCGTCGTGAAGGAGCATCACCGATGGACAGAGACCCCGAGAGCGACCGTCGTTGCCTCCAGGTGAGCCGCACCCCGCCGCCCACGCGCTGACGCGCGCATCCCGGTCGGAGGTCGGCTGTCCTGGAGATCGGACGGGTTCCGATGTTCTGGCCTGTGCCCACCATCACCGGAGGTGCCCCGTGACCCAGCCGTTGACTCCACCGTCGACTCCGCCGGCCGTGCCGGCGCACGGTCGCGTCCTCCTCGCGCGCGTCGCCCGTGTCGCCGTTCGTCGGCGCGAGGGGCCGACCGGCCAGCCGACGCGGGCGGTGCGCTGATGGCGTCGCCGCGCTCCTTCCCGACCCCCGACGTCTTTCGCCGTCGGCTCGGCTCGCTGGCCGACCCGCTCGTCATCCTGGGCGTGCTCGGGCTCGTCTACGTCCTGGCACGCCTGATCTCCGGGGTGACCGCGCCCTTCAGCCCGGCCAATCCGCCGACGATCTCGCTGGACCCGCGCAACCTTCCATACTACGCGGCGAGGTCGCTGCTGCGCATGTTCATCGCGCTGTTCGCCTCCACCCTCTTCTCACTCATCTACGCCACCGCCGCGGCGCGCAGCCGTCGCGCCGAGCGCGTCCTCATCCCGCTGCTCGACGTGCTGCAGTCGGTCCCGATCCTCGGCTTCCTCTCGATCACCGTGGCCGGGTTCATCGCCCTGTTTCCCGGGAGCCTGCTCGGTCTGGAGTGCGCCTCGATCTTCGCCATCTTCACCAGCCAGGCCTGGAACATGACCTTCTCCTACTACCACTCGCTGCTGACGCAGCCGCGCGACCAGGTCGAACTCGCCCAGCTCTACCGCCTCTCCGGCTGGCAGCGCTTTACCAACGTCGACCTGCCCAACGGCATGATCGGCCTGGTCTGGAACGGGATGATGTCCTTCGGTGGTGGCTGGTTCTTCCTGGTCGCCTCCGAGGCCATCAGCGTGCTCAACAAGACGTACACCCTGCCCGGCATCGGCTCGTACCTCGCCGCCGCGGTCGCCGCGCAGGACATCCGGCGCATGCTGCTCGCGCTGCTGACGATGATCGTCGTCATCGTCGGCGTCGACCGGCTCTTCTGGCGCCCCCTGGTGGCCTGGGCCGAGAAGTTCAAGAACGAGGAGTCCGTGTCCGGCGACCACGTGCAGTCCGGCGTGCTCGACGTCCTGCGGCGCGCCCACGTCGTGGCCGCCGTCGGTCGCGGGCTCGCCCCGGTCGGCGAGGGGCTGGACCACCTGCTGCTGCCGATCGGCGGCCCGCGCGTCGCGGAGCACGTGCACCCGACACGGACGCGGGCGGTCGACGTCGTCTTCTACGGGATCCTCGGGCTCGCCCTCGCCACGGTCGTCGTCTGGGGCGGCGCCTACGTGCTGCGCACGATCGGCCTGCGTGAGGTGGGGACCGCGCTCTACCTGGGGCTGCTCACCTTCCTCCGCGTAATCGCGCTCTTGATCGTGGCGGCGGTGATCTGGACGCCGGTCGGGGTCTGGATCGGGTTCAACCCGCGCGTCTCCCGCGTCGCCCAGCCGATCGTGCAGATCCTGGCCTCGTTCCCCGCGAACTTCCTCTTCCCGTTCGTCACGCTCTTCTTCATCCGGTCCGGGATCAGCCTGGACTACGGCGCGCCCCTGCTGATGGCCCTGGGCGCCCAGTGGTACCTCCTGTTCAACTCGATCGCGGGTGCCATGGCCATCCCGAACGACCTGAAGGAGGCGGCGCGGAACTTCGGAGTACGCCGCTGGACGCTCTGGCGGACCCTGATCCTGCCCGGCATCTTTCCGGCCTGGGTGACCGGCGCCATCACCGCCTCGGGCGGTGCCTGGAACGCCTCCATCGTGGCCGAGGTCGTCAGCTGGGGGCACACCACGCTGCACGCCTCCGGCCTCGGCGCCTACATCACCGACGCCACGGCGACCGGCAACTGGCCGCGCATCGCACTGGGGATCTCGGTGATGGTGCTCTACGTGGTTGGGCTGAACCGGCTGGTCTGGCGCCGCCTCTACCGGCTGGCCGAGACCCGTTTCACGCTGGACTGAACGCGAGAGGGGAACGCCCATGGCGACGAGCACGACGCGAGCCTCCACGCCCACCACGCGGCCGATCGTGGTGGCCGACCACGTCTCCAAGGCCTTCCCGCTGCCCGATGGCGGAGAACTGCGCGTCCTCGACGACGTCAGCGTCGGCCTGCGGCGTGGCGAGATCTTGGCGCTGCTGGGCCGGTCC